>WAQC01000073.1 GCA_015520425.1 Candidatus Pelearchaeum sp.
ATGTGTATAAGAGACAGCCATAGACCCTTTCAATTCCTTTTTGGATTCAAGGCTCAATCCAGATAATATCTCTCCCCATGTCTATCCCTTTCAATTCCTTTTTGGATTCAAGTTAAGCTATTTATTTTGTTTTGTTGGATTTATTTAAGATTATTGTTGTCTATTTCTCGTCAATTGACTAATACCGCCTTCTGTTCTGCGAGTTTCCGAGAGTTGTTCTTCAGGGTCTTTGCTGGTTGTCTGTTCTTTATATAGTGGGCCTGAATCCTAGGGCACTTCATGCAGTAATGTTGTGGGTGGTTAGTTTGCTGGTAGGTATGCGATGCTCTCTGTTGGTATCGCTTCTGGCAGCGGCCACATGAGTAGTATCTCGTAGCTTAGTTTCATCCTCTCGCCTGGTATCTCAAGCCCGCCGCCGAGCAGCATTTCTAGGAGGCTTGGGGTTCTGGGCCTTATCCAGCGGGTTGGGGTGTCTTCTGGGGCTCCAGCAAGCTCCCTAGCCACTCTAACGGCATCGCCTATGCTTCCCACCATATCCACCAGCCCAATCTTGAGAGCCTGCTCCCCTGTGTATGGCCTAGCCGTAAGCACCTCGTCCCAGGCCTTTACCTTGCCCTCGCGCGCCTCCATCACCCGCGAGGCGAAGGTCTTGGCCGTTGAGTCTATAAGCGACTGCAATAGCTGCTGCTCCTCGCTGCTCAGCTCCCTGAACGGGTTGCCCACATCCTTCATAACGCCGCTCTTGAAGACGTAAGCCCTGATGCCCAGCCTCTCAGCCAGCTCCGCATAGTTTATGACCAGCGCAACAGCGCCTACGGAGCCTGTGAGAGCAGAGGGCGATGCAACTATCCTACCCGCTGGCAGGGCTATGTAATAGCCACCAGAAGCGCCATACTCGGCAATATACGCAACAACAGGCTTCTTCTCAGCCAGCTTCCTAAACATCTGGTATATCTCCTCAGAAGCGGCAGCGCTACCCCCAGGGCTGTTTATGACCAGCACGACAGCCTTCGCGAAGGGGTCGTTCTCAACCTGCTCCACCATCTTCTCCACGTCTGCTGGGGTTAGTGTTCTGCCGAACAGGGATATTGGCGAGCCGTCGTAGGAGATTGTCCCGCTAAGCTCCAGCAACGCTACATAGTCTCCCCCGACTAGTAGCGGGGTATTACCAGCGATGAATAGGAACGGTATTAGGGAAGCCGCAACAACAGCGGCAACAACTATAACAATAATCCACTTGGTCTGCATAATTCACACCACCCTACGGAGACCTATGAAAGCATACGCGGCCAGCATGTAGAACACAGAATATGCTGCTGAAACTACTACAAATATTGTTGGCAGGACAAGGCTTAGGAAGCCGCTTATGGCTGAGCGCCCAGCGGCCAGTAATATAAAGGCGGCAGACGTGGGAAGCAGGATAGCCACGACCAGAGCTATGACGCCAGCTATCCCAGCGTATTTGAATATACTAGCGCCAAATTGGCGAGCGGCCGAGAAGAACGAGATGAGCTCAAGAATCTTGGTCGCGAGGGAAAGCCCTCCCATTACCAGGGAGAAGATTATTATCGGTAAGAGTTTCTCCACAGGCCTAGCTGTCGGCGGCACGGTCATCTGTTGTATCAGCACGACTGCTGCTCCGCCAGCTAGTATTGAGGCCATCCCTAGGATGCCTAGAGTTATGAAGAGCTTTCTGCGCACATCAATACCAGCCAAGAGCCACGCAAGGTAGGCGAGGCTTGCGGAAGCTGCGTTTATGACCGAGATGGGGATGTAGCGGGTTGTTAGGATATTCTGTTGTAATGGGCTGAAGCTTGTGATAGCTTCTCTAGGGAGGCCTAGCGTAATCAGGTAGAGCGCGGCCAGCCCCATTATCAACTGGAGTGAATAGCCAACTAAGCCTATCACCGAATAATACTGCCTAAGAGGCATGATTATTGTTCTTGATATTTGTTGGTAGGGACTAAAAAATGTTAAAGCGCTAGCTGGTTGTTGGAATGTTCTTTAGGTGCTTTTCAGTGAGCGGCTAGATAGTTTGGAACAGCCTCACTACAATATGCGTTGGGTTGTGCTCTTATCGCTGGTCGCGTCTAGGATAGTTTATGCGGTTAATTGGTTTAACCTCTCGCCTGCTCTTCCGTTTATAGCTTCTGAGTTTCGGCTGGAGGTGGCTGAGCTTGGTGCTGTTGGGACTGCCTTCCTCTTGGGCGTGGGTGTTTTCCAGATACCCGCTGGCCTCGTGGCGGCGCGCATAGGCTCTAGAAACACCGCCATGATTGGGCTTGCTTCATCATCCCTCTTCGCAGCACTCTCAGGACTCGCACCAACCTACGAGGCTCTGGTTGTGCTTAGATTCTTGATGGGTGCTGGTATGGCGTTCTTCTTCAGCCCAGCAATCGGAGTCTTCTCGCCACTCTTCTCAGAGAACGAGAGGGGCTTCGCCATCGGAATCTATAACAGCGCCTTCAGCGTGGGTGGCATACTCGGATTCGGCCTCTGGACAGTCTTCATCAACAGTATAGGCTGGCGCTACTCCCTAGTCTTAGCAGGCGCACTGGGCTTGGCTATGGCTTTACAGAACATCATAGTAACATCAGGGCTACCCCGCGAGCAAGGGAGCAGAGGCTTTGGTCAGGGCCTAAGGCATGTACTTAGACATCGTGATGTCTGGCTCTTGGCTGTAGCTTTAACGGGTATTGGAGGAGCATGGTTCGTGGTCGTCCAGTTTATCATAGTGTATATGACGCTTGAGGTTGGTGTAGCGCTGGCGATTGCGGGAATATCCGCATCCTTGTTGGAGGTGTTCAGCGTCTTCGGCTCTCCTGTAGGTGGTAGAATCTCAGACAAGCTGAGAACAAGGGTTAAACTACTGCTCCTGTTTAACCTCTCAATCTCAGGCGCCATAGCAATCCTCGCAATACGCAGCTTCCCGCCAGTTTTGCTCGCCATAATAATCATGGGATTCAGCGCGGGCGTATCCTATACACTAACCTACTCAACCGCTATACAGTATCGCGACATAGAGCAGCGATACGCCCCCCTCGTCGTGAGCATAGTGAATTCCACACAGTTGTTGGGCGCTTCGCTGGCGCCTACGCTCTTCTCCATCGTGGCAGATAGTTCTGGCTTCTCTGTAGCGTGGCTTCTGCTGGCTGCTGCTTCTGTCCTTCCGAGTTTGGGGCTTCTGGCTACTCGTGAGCCTTTTACCACTAGCTAGTGGTAAAATATTTATAAGAGAATAGACAAGAAACATCCGAAATGACCTTCATACCAGCGCATGTTGAGAAGATACTTGAGAACGCGCTGGTCTGCTCCTTCACATGCATAGACGGGAAAGGCAGACCAGTAACACATCCATTGCTTCCCCTTTACGAGCGCGATAGTGGGAATATCTACTTCACATCAAGCGTTCTATTCAGTAAAAAGCTGGAGTATATCAAGAGGAATCCGCGTGTTTCTGCGCTCTTCAGTAATAGGCGCTTCATCATGTCTGATGAGTTTCACGTAGTGCTGGTTCAGGGGGATGCGCGCGTTCTTGAGGAGGATATTCATCATGGTTGGGAGAAGCTGCTGCCGCTTTGGAGGAAGAAGGAGCCCTATATAGATGCTTATGTTAAGCAGCGCATAGCGCTTCCCCTCTTCTGGGAGCGTAGCATAATAGAGCTAGCTCCGCGTAAGCTGTATGTCTGGAATGATGGGGACATGAGTAAGGAGCCCCAGATATACGTGAGGTGAAACTACAATGTTGGAGGATGTTAGGGAGTATGACGAAGCGATAGTAACCTACGTGGATGACGAAGGCTACCCGTTCAGCTACCCATCAAGCTACCGCATAGAAGATGGCGCAGTCGTGTTGGAGAGGCATGGCTGGCTGAAGAAGAAAAGCTCAGATAAGGTTAGCGTACTATTCAACCACATAACGCCACTACCAACAGGCGGCTACATGGATAGACGCTACATCGTCCTATGGGGAGGCATAGAAGAGAAACAAGACACGATACGTTTCATCCCATCTAGGCGTTATAGCTGGGATGAGAATAAAGTCCATTTCTTCCAGTATTGTGAAATCTCTGTTCCGCGTGGCCGTCGTTACATGCAGTTGCTTGAGCGGGAGCTGGGTAGGAAGCTTAAGCCAGCCCTCTCGCTGTTCTCCCTCTTCTTCAGGGTTACGCGCCTACCCTTCCTGATAGCTACCGTCGTACCCACGCTACTGGGTGCTGCTGTGGCGGCGTATCACGGAATCTTTGACCCCCTGCTCTTCATACTCACACTAATCGGGGTTGCTGCCATACACCTGGGCCTCAACATGGCTAACGACTACTATGACACGAAGCTCGGCGCCGATAACGTGAATACCACGCCCACACCGTTCAGCGGAGGCTCAAGAGCCCTCCAGTATGGCCTCATAACACCGTCAGCCGCTGTAGCTATGTTCTCCTCCTTCTATGCGCTGGGGCTTGGAATAGGGCTCTACCTAGCCATAACACGCGGTCTAGTTCCGATACTCTCCCTAATGCTCCTAGGGTTTATCCTCAGCTTCTTCTACACAGCGCCGCCCCTCAAGCTAGCATACCGCGGCGTGGGCGAGATAGCGGTAGGAGTAGGCTTCGGCCCAGTAATAGTCCTGGGAAGCTACTACGTCCAGACCCAGGGCTTCCACATAGCTCCTCTCCTAGCGTCGCTCCCCGTTGGTATTCTCATAGCGCTCATACTCTACGCCAACGAGATACCAGACAAGAGGGCAGACGCCCTAGCTGGAAAGAGAACGCTAGTGGTGAGGCTTGACGACCGAACGGTGATGAAGCTCTACAAAGCCCTCATAGCGCTGGTCTATGCAATTATAGTGCTCACGTTCGCGGCTGGCTACGCGCCCTTCACAACACTCCTCGCGCTCCTCACAATACCAACAGCCAGGAAGGCGGTAAAGCAAATCAGCGAAACCTACGGAAACCCCTACTACATGATACCAGGCCTCGCAACCAACATAAAGCTAGCCACAACAACAGGGCTCCTCCTAGCGGTGGGCTACATAATACCAGCAGCCTACAACCTACTCATAACCTAAGCCCTAACCCGCATACGTATATCTTCAAGATACTTCCTAGACTTCTGTAGCTCAGACCTTATGTCATCAACATCTATTACCCCGTCATAGAAGACCATCTCATGCAGGTTCTTCTCTCTTGCCGAGTATCTATCTCTCAGGCCCAGCTTCTCAATATCGGGCCTGCTTTGTTCCAGCTCTCTTAGGAGCCGTCTCCTCTCCCAGTGGCTGGAGGGTTTCTTGCCTAACGCGCTTAGTAGGAGCGCGTCTGTTGCTTGTATTATGGCGTTCCACGCCTTCTCGGCAGCGTCCCGTATCTTAACAGTATCCCCCTCACGCAAGCCCGCTTCAAACTCTCTCACCGCCTCCTCAAGAAACCGCTCAGCATCCTCCAAGCATAGCCTAACACGCGTCTGGGCATCTACAGCCATTCCCCTCTTCTCCAGCAAAATTGCCGTAATATTATTTAAGCCTCGCCGCAGGAACCAAGTTTCTAAAGTTGCGTGAGGGTTTGAGCCTCGGAGCGCCACTCTTATATTAACGCCGCTCAGACCTGTGAGCGGTATGAGCACACCCGCGTATGTGGGTAAGATGAGTGGTAGGCACTTCCTCAACACGAATGACTTTACCCAGGAAGAGGTCGCTGCGATTCTTGAGGCTGCGAGAGACCTGCGCGAGAGGTTCAGAGCTAGGACTCCCACACCATACCTGAGCGGTAGGACGCTCTTCATGCTCTTCTACAACCGCTCACTCAGGACGCGAAACTCCTTTGAGGCGGGAATCTACCAGCTCGGCGGACACGCACACTTCCTAAGCCCGCAAGACGTCTATACACCAACCCTCCCAGAAGACATGATACCCTACCAGACCGAGTCCATAGCGGATGTCTCGCGCGTGTTGAGCAGGTATGGTGATGCGATAGCCATAAGGATATACGGCGACGCAGCCAAGTGGCACATAGGGAGGGGCCATCGCGTAATCCAGGAGTTCGCCAGGTGGAGCAGCATACCAGTCCTCAACATGGAGGACGACATCTACCACCCGTTCCAGGCTCTCGCAGACATTATGGCGATAACCGACGTGGCGCCGAAGCCGCGCGGCAAGAAGTTCGTCGTCTCCTACGCGTATTCAGGCGGGCTCAAGCCCCTAGCCGTGCCGCAGAGCTGCGTACTCATAGGAACCCAGTTCGGCATGGATGTAGTGCTGGCGCATCCACCAGGATTTGAGCTGGAGGAGCATGTAATCAAAGCATGTAGGGAGAACGCCGACAGATACGGCGGAAGCTTCACAATAGTCAACGACATGAAGGAAGCCTTTGAGGGCGCCGACTTCGTGTATCCAAAGGCATGGTCTCCGAAGAAGTTCTTCCCACCATACAACAGCTCAGTAGATAAGGATGGCGCTAGGGCTTACCAGGATAGGTTCAAGGACTGGATATGCACGCCAGAGCTTATGGACCTCACCAACAAGGGCAAGTATATGCACTGCGGCCCAGCTGATAGGGGGCAGGAGGTCGTTGACGAGGTTATAGACAGCGAGAGATACTCCCTCTACTTTGAGCAGGCCGAGAACAGGCTCCATGTCCAGAAGGCTGTGATGAGTATGGTCATGAGATAGAAATCTAAAGCTTTCTCCCAAGTATCACACATTCTTTTTTGTTTGAGCGTTGTATAGCCCATCTCAGGAGAGGTATTATCGCTTTTCTCAATTCAGCGCCATCATCGGTTAGAGAGTATTCAACGCGGGGAGGAATTTCGTTGTATGACTTACGATTAACTATCCCCGCCCTCTCCAGCTCCTTAAGGGTATCGGCTAGAGTTTTAGGGCTTATGCCCCTCAACTGATGGAGTATCTCATTATACCTAGCCCTCTCCAAGCTTCCTATAACAACTATTATGAGCATAGCCCACTTCTTGCCTATGACGTCAATAACTCCATGAATAGGACACGCATCCAGCTCCTCTCCATTACTTTCCCGCGGCATAGTTGCTTTCTAACTATAAACTTTATAGTATAAATGCTTTAGAAACTATATCTAGACACAGGAGAAGCGATGGTCAGCCAGATATACGATAGTCGGAAATTGCTCATAGTGTTAATAGTTATGGTGTTCGGTGTCTTCTCCGCATTAATAATTGCTTTGGCTTATACTGCTTTAACTAGGTCGGTGGTGTTTATTGATGGCGTCCCCTCTTTCTTGGATGCTCCTTCCACTTTTGTTGTGCTTTTGTTGGCTTATGTGGCTGGGGTATCTATGATATTCCTGCCATGCACGCTTCCCGCGTTGTTTGTTATAGTTCCCCTAAGCATGGGGCATAAGGTCAGGAAGGGGATTACAATATCTCTATTGTTTGGCGCTGGGCTTATCACGACAATAAGCCTCTATGGCCTAGCCATAGCTGCTCTGGGCAAGATACTCTACCTAGACCAGCTCACGCTAGCTATGTGGCTCTTGGCTGGAGTTATGGCATATCTATTCGGGCTCTCAGAGCTGGGATTGTTGAGAATCACGCTCCCAAGCACGGGGGTTGGCGGTGGTATTCTACTAAGAGGCGGCGATTATCTGAAATCATACCTCATGGGCGTCTTACTTGGGAACGCTGGAATAGGCTGCCCAAACCCCCTCTTCTACCTACTCCTCACATACATAGCAGCAACGGCTAGTATAGGATTTGGAGGGGTGCTAGCAGCGTTGCATGGAATTGGTAGGGCTATTCCGCTACTAGCAATATCCGCACTAGGTATATTGGGCTTAGATTTGACAAGACGAATAGCGACTAAGCGGGAGACGGTGGCGCGGCTAACTGGCTGGGGGCTTATCATATTCGCAGCCCTAACACTACCTAAGCCACTATTCGGCCACGCGTGGTGGGAGCTGAGCATAATACACGGTCTCTGGAATACGCTAATAGCAGCTACACTAGGCCAGATGGTGGCAGAGTCGGAAGCCGTAGAAACAATACTAGGCGATTTGGGTATTCATAGCCCAGCCGCAATCTACGGGCCTTGGATACTATTCGCCGTCTTGCTTTCAACGCCCTACCTAATACGACAAGCGGTAGAGAAGAAGGTGGAGATTAACAAGCTAATACTTGTACTGACGTTATTCGTCTTTTCTCTGCTCATGGCTTATACGGGTGAGAACCTACCACACATGCATTAACGGGTGTGAAACATGGCTAAGCATGTTGAGATTCTAACCTCATCGGGCTGCCAGCGCTGCGAGCAGACAGTAAAAACAATCCAGCGACTTATTGAGAGTATGAGGGATAAAATCGGCGATATTGAGATTAAGATTATTGACTTAGCCGCAAATCCAGAGATTGCTCTACGATATATGATTATGACAACTCCCGCAGTTGTGATAGATGGTAAGCTAGCATTCGTAGGCGTTCCCAAGGAGGGGCAGCTTCTAAAGAAATTACTAGAGTAAAATCTAATGGAAACTCTAAAAATAAGCAACGGCTAGGGTAGGTTCATGAAGGTTGCAGAGTCTATCCTTGACACGATTGGGAACACTCCTTTAATGAAGCTTCGCCGCATTCCTGAGTCTGAGGGTGTCGGGGCTGAGATTCTGGTTAAGCTGGAGTTCTTCAACCCCACTGGGAGCTTGAAGGATAGGATATACAGGGAGATGATAACCAGGGCTATTGAGCGGGGAGACCTGGAGCCTGGGATGGAGATACTGGAAGCCTCAACTGGGAATGCTGGAATAGCATGCTCATTCGTCGGCCGCGTCCTCGGATACAAGGTAACAGTAGTTATGCCAGAAGGGATGAGCGAGGAGCGGAAGCAGCTGATAAGAGCTTTCGGCGGAGACCTAATGCTCACACCAGGCGGAGAGAGCGATGTGGACCTCTGCCTGAAGAAGATAGAGAGCCTAGTCAACGAGCATCCTCGGCGCTACTGGTTCCCCAACCAGTTCAGCAACCCAGACAACCCAGCAGCCCACTACAAGACCACTGGGCCCGAGATTTGGGAGCAGACTGGGGGTGATGTGGATTGTTTTCTGGCCTCGCAGGGTACTGGGGGCACGCTTACTGGTGTTGGTAGGTTTCTCAGGGAGAAGAAGAGTGGTGTGAAGCTCTACGCTGTTGAGCCTTCGGAGGCTCCCATAATAGCGCACGGCAGGTGGGGCTCTCACAAGATTGAAGGGATAGGCGACGGCTTCATCCCGCGCAACCTAGACCTAAGCATACTGGACGGCGTGATAACAGTCTCCTCGGAGGAGGCGATAAACATGACGCGCCGCCTCATAATGGAGGAGGGAATCTTCTGCGGAATATCATCAGGCTGCAACGTTGTTGCCGCGATAAAGCTCGCGAGGAAGCATCCAGAGCTTAGGAGGATTGTTACTATGGTGAATGACTCTGGGAATAGGTATTTCTCCACAGAGGTCTTCGGGGTTAAGAAGGAGCTCGTAATCCCTGAGCGCGAGCACCCGCTTGACGAGTATAGCCTGAGCCAGCTCCAGAGGTATCAGAGCAGGCTTGAGGTGATAGAGTAAGCCTTGCCATACGTGGTGAGCCTCGTATGCTCTAGGTGTGGCAGGAAATACGAGCCGCGTCAGAATCCCTTGCTGTGCGAGAGGCGCGACCTAGGCAGGCTTGACATAAACTACGACTACGACAGTATAATGGAGAAGCTGGACAGAGACGAGATTGAAAGGAGACCACATCTAGGCGTGTGGCGCTACGCCGAGCTTATGCCAGCGGACAAGAGATTCGCCGCGCAGCTAAATGAAGGCAACACACCGCTCATACGCTCCAAGAGACTTGCCGAGCTCCTCGGAATGAAGAACCTCTACCTCAAAGACGAGACACGCAACCCAACAGCCTCGTTCAAGGATAGGGCCATGGCGGTAGGCGCTGCCAAGGCCGCCGAGATGGGCAAGAAAGATGTCGTCATAGCCTCAAGCGGCAACGCAGCCTCATCACTCGCAGCATACTCGGCAGCGCTAGGTCTGAGATGCTGCGCATTCGTCCCAGAGGATGTCGCACGCGGCAAAGCAGCCCAGCTCCTCCTACTCGGCGCGCGTGTAGTGCGGGTGAAGCAGACGGAAGAAGGAAGAGACCCCACAGTCCAGATGATGCTCAAAACAGTTGAGGAGCTGGGCTGGTATCCTTCACCCAGCTTCGGCCCCTTCAACCCCTACCAGGTTGAGGGCCCTAAGACAATCTCATACGAGGTTGTTGAGCAGCTGGGCTGGCGTTCTCCAGACGCTATACTGGTTCCAACGGGCTCTGGCTGCCTCCTCACAGGCGTTTGGCGCGGGATACGCGACCTAAACGCTCTGGGAATCGTGGAGGAAACTCCCAGGCTCTTCCCAGTCCAGCCCATGGGAAACCAGCCCCTCGTGAGAGCGATTAACTCTGGGAAGAGGTTTGAGGAGATAGAGCCTGAGAAATGGCCCAAGTCAATAGCGTCTGGCCTGCTTGACCCATTCCCCTGGGACGGTGACGCAGCAATGCAGGCGACGCGAAGCTCAGGCGGCGAGGGGGTAGCGGTATCAGACGAAGAAATAATCAATGCAGTGAAGCTCCTAGCATCTAGGGAGGGAATATTCGCAGAACCATCAGGCGCTGCTGGCCTGGCGGGGCTTAAGAAACTACTGGATGAGGGAAAGATAGACAAGACCGACACGGTGGTCGTGTTGGTAACGGGCTCAGGGCTTAAGGAGGCTGAGAAAGCTACAAAGCTCTACGGCGAGCCGCCTCTCATAGAGCCGCGCGTGGAGGAGCTTACGAAAGCGCTGAACATCTAAGGCATAATTTTTTATTGAGTAGTTGAGCAGTCTCCCGCATGAATGAACGTAATGATGGTGAGCTTATCGTAATCGCTCTTGGTGGTAACGCTCTACTGCGACGTGGTGAGAAGGGCTCCTTTGCTGAGCAGTATAGGAACGTGGAGACGACCTCGCGGTATCTGGCAGACCTAGTAGAGAGGGGCTACAACCTAGTCATAACGCATGGTAACGGCCCGCAGGTTGGTGCCACGCTCCTACGCCACGACGCTGGCAGCAAGATGTACGACATACCCCCATTCCCGATGGATGTATGCGGCGCGGAGACGCAGGGCTTCATAGGCTACATGATACAGCAAGCCCTCAGGAACGAGCTGAAGAGACGCGGAATAGACAAGTACGTGATAACAGTGGTTACGCGCGTAATCGTTGATAGAGACGACCCCGCCTTCGCCAATCCGACGAAGCCGATAGGCCCGTTCTACAGTAGGGAGGAGATGGAGAAGATTAGGGAGGCGCATCCTGAGTATGTGTTTAAGGAGGATAAGGCTCGCGGTGGCTGGAGGCGTGTAGTACCATCGCCAGACCCCAAGATAATTGCTGAGCGGCACGCGATAAGGACGTTGGTTGACGCTGGGTTTATCGTAGTAGCAAGCGGCGGCGGTGGGATTCCGATAGTTGAGGAAGATGGACGGGCGCGTGGGGTTGAGGCGGTGATAGACAAAGACCTAGCTGGCCAGCGCCTCGCGAGTCTCATAGGAGCTAGCAGGTTCATAATACTAACCGACGTGGATGCCGCATACATAAACTACGGGACGCCACAGCAGAAGAAGCTAACCCAGCTAAAGGTAGGCGAGGCCAGGAGATACTATGAGGAAGGACACTTCGCCGCTGGCAGTATGGGGCCGAAGGTCTTGGCAGCGATACGCTTCGTTGAGGCAGGCGGTAAAGAGGCTATTATAGCCGAGCTCTCTCAGGTGAGGGAAGCGCTTGAAGGCAGGGCTGGGACGCATATACTGCCCTAATCAACATCCCCAGCGAGCAGCGCCAGTATAGCAGCCCTGACGTAGAGCAGGTTCTCCGCCTGGTCGTAGATTACGCTTCTACTACTATCCATCACATCGTCATCCGCTTCCTGGCCGCGAAAGACTGGGAGAACATGCGTGATTATTCCGCGCCTATCCATCAAGTCTGCCAACTCGCGCGTGAGCCTCCAGTCCCTATACCTGTTGTGCAGCTCCAGCTCGCGCTCTTTACCGAATCTGTTGAGGCCTGTTAAGACGCATTCGTGGCTTGCCCAGCTTCGCGGGAATACTACATGCGCTCCCTGCATCGCTGCCTTTAGGTCGTGGGTTATCTCCAGCCCGCCTCCAGAGTCTCGCGCGTTCTCGCGCGCCTGCTCAACCAGCTTCTCATCTATGTCAAAGCCAGGCGGGTATGCCAGAACAACATCCATCCCATACCGCGTGGCTATCAGCATCTCATCCTGAACACTCCCCCAACTCCTTATCTTATCACTGTAAGCCCACATGATAACATACTTCTTCCCAGCTATATTTCCCCCGAACTTCTCCATGATAGTGAATATATCCGCCATAGCCTGCGTTGGGTGATACATGTCATCGGCCATGTTGATTACAGGTATCTTGGCATGCTGGGCGTATTCGCGTATCGTTGCATTACCACGCCCATACACGTAGTCAACGGCTGACTCAAGTATCCTAATCCCTAGAGCGTGGCCGAACCGTTCATACATCTTCGCTATGTCCTTCACCGCCTCGCCCTCAGCCCCGCGCGTGGTTGCGAAGTCTATAAACTGCGCATGGCCGCCCAACATGGTCGCGGCAGCCTCAAAACTCGCCCTAGTCCTCGTTGAGGTATTGTAGAACAGCATGAAGAAGGTCTTATTCTTAAAGAGCTCTGGAACATTCCCAGCATAGCGCCACTGCTTAATGCTACGCGCAAGGTCAAGGGCCAGGCTTATCTCCTCAACATCCCACTCCTGAGTAGAAATCAAGTCCTTCCCATGAATATCTGCCACTGTCATATCGCCAATATCACGTTAATAGCTCCTCATAAGGCTACTTTAGACCGATAGCATGATAACGAGGACTATTCACGGAAGTTTCCACAGTTTTCTGTTGTTTGTTTTAATAACGTTAATATAGCATTAACAAGATGTATCGTAATAGCTGCATTATGAGTAGCGTAGTTATTAATGTTCGGATTCCACGTGGTCTTAAGGAAGAAGCTGAGAAGCTCGGGATTAACATAGATGAGGTGGCTAGACGGGCGTTGGAGGAGGAGGTCATAAAAGCAAAGTATAGAGAGGCGCGTGATGCCGCCAAAGAGCTTGGCAGATTCTTTGCAAGGAGGAGTCCAGAGGAGTGGACGGAGATAATCAAAGAAGGCAGGAAAGGCAGGTAAGACAGGTCTTTGACGCCAGCTCTATAATAACAGCTCTAATTCATCTCAGAGAAAAGGCCATAGACATTCTTAACAGACAGTATACACCATCCCTAGCATACTATGAAATAGGTAATGCTATCTGGAAAGATATAGTCCTTAAGAAAGGGAAAGAAGAAATTGACGCAGCGAATATCATGAACTTACTATCAAATATTATTAGTCATATGTGGATTTATGAAATTAGAACTGCTGAAGACCTTTCCTCAACACTAAAACTAGCAATAGAACTTAAGATAACATTCTATGATGCATCATATATTTATCTGGCTAAAAAGTTTAATGCTTTTCTTGTATCAGAAGATAGGGAACTTAGAAATAAGGCTAGAAGCGTAGCTGTAAAAGCGTTTTCTATCTTAGACCTGTGTTGATCTTCAAATTCCGCTCTATTTCCAAAGTATTAATATTAAGGTCTGGGGAGAATCTCTACGTGCGATGTGGCAACGCTGTGGTTAGGCGTTTTAGTTTTGTTCTGAATGGTAAGCCTGTTGAGGTTGAGGTTCCGCCAGCATATACCCTGCTTGAAACTCTCCGTAATGTTCTCCACCTTACGGGGACTAAGGATGGGTGTAGTGATGGTGATTGTGGTGCTTGTACGGTCTTGCTGGATGGTAGGGCTGTTCATTCCTGCCTTACTCTCATGGCGCAGGTTGAGGGGCGTAGCGTAACTACTGTTGAGGGGCTTCTCCGCGACTCGTCTCCAGACGAGGTTCAGTCAGCCTATGCCGAGTCTGGGGCTGTGCAGTGCGGCTATTGCACGCCTGGCTTGATAATGGCGACGAAGGCGCTTCTCATGAGCAACCCAAGGCCATCGGTTGAGGAGATTAAGGAAGCCCTGCGCGGCAACTTGTGTAGATGCACGGGATATGCCAAGATTCTAGAAGCCGTCCTCAGGGTGCGCAGATAAAATGCTGCTCTACGACATAGATGTTATCACGCCATCAAGCCTAGATGAGGCTCTTGAGATTCTCAGCAGCAGGAAGGGGAGGGTTAAGGTGGTCGCAGGCGGGACGGACTTGATAATACAGATGAAGGATGGAATAATTCCGCGCATGGATTTACTCAACATCTACGGTCTTGACGAGCTCCGATACATAAAGCTGGATGATAATGATGTGATAAGGATAGGTGCGCTCACGTCGTTTAGCGAGATAGCAGGCTCAGAAATCATAAGACGCTATGCCAAGATTCTTGCAGAGGCTGCCAGCACAGTAGGCTCAATACAGATAATGAACAAAGCATCCATAGGGGGTAATATCGTGAATGCCTCACCAGCGGCTGACTCCCTGCCGCCTCTATACGCGTTGGACGCTATAGTCAAGGTGGCCAGCTCACGCGGCTTTCGCGAGGTTCCTATAGAGAGCTTCTACCGCGGCTACAAGAAGCTTGACCTCGCGGAGGATGAGCTGGTCTGTGAGGTGAGGTTGAGGGCGATGAGCGATGATGAGGATGGGGTTTTCCTGAAGCATGGGCTTAGGCTGGGCGACGCCATAGCTGTGGTCAACGCAGCCATATGGGTTAAGAGAGATAATCGTAGCGGGTTATTCAGCGATGCGCGCGTGGCGCTGGGCGCTGTAGCTCCTACAGTGGTGCGCGCACGAAGGTGCGAGCAGCTCATAATCAACAGAAGGCTTGACGATGATAGCATGTGGAGCGCTGCTAGGGCTGTTCTGGAGTCTATATCTCCGATAGATGATGTGCGCGGCTCCGCAGAGTATAGGCGCGAGATGAGCGTGAATCTCGTGTATATGGGGCTCTGGGAGCTGACTCATAGAAGTGGGTGAGGAAAGGGGCTTGGCGCAGGCTCAGCGTTGGGTTGGAAAACCAATACCCAGGCGCGACGCGCTGGAGAAGGCCATAGGCCAGGCTAAGTATGCTTCAGACCTCTTCCCAGAAGGTCTGCTATGGGGCAAGGTTCTGAGGAGCAAATACCCCCACGCTAAGATAAGGCGCATAGACGTGTCAAGCGCTAAGAGCCATCCAGGCGTAGTAGCGGTATTCACGCATGAGGACGTGCCCAACAATAGGTATGGGCTGTTCAACAAGGACAGGCCAGTTCTCTGCGATGATAAGGTTCGCTACATAGGCGACCCAATAGCTGTAGTGGCCGCCGAAACGCCTGAGGCCGCTGAAGAGGCTCTAGGCATGATAGAGGTTGAGTACGAGCCGCTGCCCGCTGTGTTGGACCCGCTTGAAGCCATGAAGCCCGAAAGCCCAAAGGTTCATGAACGCGGCAACATAGCAAGACAGACACGCATATCGTTTGGCGATGTGGAGCAGGCATTCAGAGAGGCTGACGTAATAGTTGAGAACACATATACGGTGGGCACCCAGATACACGCATACCTAGAGACTGAGGCTGGCATCTCATACTTTGACGAGAATGGAAGACTGACGATAGTTGCTGGTGGGCAGTCTCCTTACCGTGATAGGCACGAGATATGCTCCACGCTCAACATCCCAGAAGACTCTGTCCGCGTGGTTATTCCGCATGTTGGGGGAGCGTTTGGGGGGAAGGATGACATATCGGTACAGATACACCTAGCCCTAATCACGCTCAAGACGCGCAGGCCAGCTAGGCTGGTATGGACGCGCGAGGAATCAACAATAGCAGGGACCAAGCGCCACGCGGGGATAATCAGGATGAAGACAGCCGCGCGGCGTGATGGCGTGCTACTAGCCAACAAGACCGAGATAATCTACGACACAGGCGCCTACGAGGGGCTTGGCCCAGCGGTCTTGGACGTGGCGATAGAGAACTGCAACGGCCCATACAAGATACCGAACATAGACATAAGCGCCACGCTGGTTTATACGAACAACTACGTCGCCTCCGCCTTCAGGGGCTTCGGCGCTCCCCAGGTTTTATTCGCTATAGAGAGCCAGCTTGACGCGATAGCTGAGCGGCTCAACATGGACCCGATAGAGCTTAGGCTTAGGAACGCCCTACGGCGCGGCGATGTGGGTGTTTTCAACAACAAGCTGATTGGCAGCGTTGGTATTGCGAAGGCTCTGGAGATAGCTGCTAATCACGAGCTTTGGAGAGAGCGTGGGCGATACAAGTCCGAGACAGCTAGGCCGTGGATTAAGCGCGGCGTGGGAGTAGCCTCAGCTATCAAGGGCTACACACTAGGCGCCCTCCCAGACAAGGGCCAGGTCGGGGTTGAGCTAACGCGCGAGGGCAAGTTTAGGGTTAGGGTAAGCTCAACCGAGATTGGGCAGGGCGTTCTCGCAGCATTAGCGCAGGTGGCGGCGGACATGCTCAGATGCGGCGTGGATGATATACAGCTAGTCTTCGCCGACACCCTAGAAACGCCAGACACAAGCGTAACTTCCGCCTCGCGGCAGTTGTTCCTCGCTGGCAATGCTCTAGCCGACGCTGCGCGTAAGATGCTTGACAAGATGCGCCACGTGGCAGCAGGGCTGTCTGGAGAGCCGCCTGAAGTGTTTGATTTCCTAGATGGCTACGCTATATCAAGGGACGGGAAGACTAGAATAAGCTACGCAGAGATAGCGCGCTACATGGAGAACAACAACATACCGCCCCATGTGGTCGGCGAGTATGAGGTGCCGCGTGTAGAGCCGATACCTGGAACCCTTGAGATACCCCACCTCTTCTACATGTTCGCCGCCGCCCTCGCCTTAGTGGAGGTTAATACTCTCACAGGGTTTGCGCAGGTTCGCAAGCTCGTCGTCATCCCCGACGCTGGTAAGGTGATTAACCCCCAGACATTCCAGGGCCAGATAGAGGGCGCCGCTGTCCAGGGTATTGGCTATGCCTTGATGGAGGAGGCCAAGATAGAGAACGGGATACTCAAGACGCAGAACTTCGCCACATATCTAATCCCAAGCATCAAGGACGCTCCTGAGATTGAGGTCATCCCAGTTGAGGACGGGGAGGAAACAGGCCCCTTCGGCGCCAAGGGGATTGGCGAGATAGGCATAATACCAATAGCCCCAGCGGTAGCCAACGCCATAAAAGACGCTGTAGGCGTGAGGCCGACGTCAATACCCATAACGCCTGAGAAGCTCTACTGGCTCATACGCTCAAAGCATGGCGAGAAAGGCTCTCACTGAGCCTCCACATCTTCAGCCCTCCTAACCCTCTTAACAACCTTACAATAGCTGCATATGCGTGCTGTCGTCGGCATTCCGCATAGCTCGCAGTCATTCAACGCGGGCTGGCTGTATAGCTGCTCCAGCTTGGGCAGAATCTTCTTAACGTGAGACTTGAAGAGGAGATGACGATAACCAGGAATCTTCTCCTCAATCTGCTTGATGAGCATCTTACGGTTCATCATGCGTGAGCCTTTAACGAGAGGGCACCACGAGGAGGCGTACTCAATACCAAGCGCATCAACGTAGTAGAGGTCTTCCTCGTCGGTCATCTCTATCAGCGGCTTTATCCTACTCGCCATCTTGGGATGGTTGCTGACTAGCACGGGCTTCAGCCGCGCCGCTTCCTCAAGATTCCCACGCAGATACAGCTCAAACAGAACCTCAACGGTGTCGTCCAAGTTATGGCCTGTTGCTATCACTTCAAGCCCATTCTCATACGCCACCTTATTGAGGAGGTAGCGCTTCACAGTCCCGCAGACACCGCACATACGTTTCCTGAACGCTGTCTCCCTGAAGTCTGGAACCACGAACCCCTCAGAGCTGTCTAGGCGATAGATGATTAAATCAACACCAAGCTCATCGCATAGCTTTCTTGAGACGCGCTCACTCTCATCAGAGTAACCTCCTATGCCGAGGTTGAGGTATATCGCCGTAAGGCTCAGGTGTGGGAAGACTCGCTTAAGCACGCTCAGCAGAGCCAGGCTATCCTTACCACCCGATACGGCAACCCCAACACGGCGGCCAACCCTATACATACCATACTTGATATACGCATTCTTAACCTTCCTCTCATAGAAGCTTACAAAACAATCACCACACATGCTACGCCGCATGTATGTTATATGATAGCGCGGAGCCTCCCTACCGCATCTGTAGCATCGCGTCATCGCCGCTCACCATGATGCTGTGTGAATCATGTGCTGTGGAGGTTTTTAGGATTGGTCTTCTACAGAAGCCTATCTAGCTTGTCAGCTCTCTCCAAGACCTTAGGAAGGCGTTGATTGGCTTCCCTCAGTATCCTCTCCTCGTCCATAGTTAAGACCTTCCCATCCCTAACCACTGGTCTTCCGTCTATGATTACGTCGCGGACATCCCTGCCTGTTGCCGCGTATACGAGGAGTGAGAGGGGGTCTGTTAATGGTTGCACAGACGGGTGGCGTAGTGATACTATCGTTATGTCCGCCTTCTTCCCAGGCTCTAGGCTTCCTATCTCCTTCTCCAGCCCCAGAGCACGCGCGCCGTTTATCGTGGCCATCTCCAGCGCGTCCCACGCTGAGAGCGCAGTAGGATTCACCAGCCTACCCTTCTGCAATATGGCTGCGAGCTTCATCTCACGTATCATGTCGTAGCTGTCATTGCTTGGGCCTCCGTCGCAGCCTAGGCCAACAACCACGCCAGCGCGGAGCATCTCATACACGCGCGCAATACCTGAGCCTAGCTTCAGGTTTGATGATGGACAGTGGGCTACGCTTGTTCCAGTTGATGCGAAGGCGTTGATGTCGTCATCGCTGAGCCAGACGCAGTGGACGTATACCCGCTTCCTTCCCAGCATGCCCAGCTTCTTGAGGAAGCCTGAGGGGGTCGTGCCGCGAGACTTGAAGTATTCTAGGTCTTCCTTAACTTCTGCCAGGTGCATCGTGGCGCCTGCTCCGCGCTGCTCCGCCTCGCTTATCGCTTCTCTATACAGCTCATCCGACACAGCCCCAGGTGTGCGCAGCCCAACCCAGACATCTATCCTGCCCCCAGCGGCACCTGCCCATCGTTTATGCATCTCCTTAAACTCGCGCAGCGTTGCTGGGCCTTCCTCAATCATGCCAGGCGGTATTATGCTGCCAGCCTTGGCGTATTCTGGTATGTCCATTATGGACTTAGAGAGTATCCCCCTTATCCCAGAAGATTCAACAACCTCAGCTATTCCGTTGAAGCCGTAGCGGGTGTGGAGGAGCGACTCTAGGA
>WAQC01000074.1 GCA_015520425.1 Candidatus Pelearchaeum sp.
AAGAGGCTTCGTATCGCGAATATGCGTATCATACTCCTTATACACCGCTATTTTTCTGCAATTAGGTTGGAGATAACTTTTTCGTTTTGATTTTTCATAATACTATATAAAGATTTAGCCACTTATAAGCAAACAAATCAAAACAACCAAACTAGGTAGGAGATTTGTAAAAAGAGGAGGAAGGTGCGGATTTACCGCTTCTTCCTCTGATACTCGTAGGCCTCTCCTGGGTTTAGGACTACCACCTTAACGCCCTTGGCTTTCCGCCTGACTAGGCGTGCGAACTCGTTGGGGTCTTGTTTTATCGCGTCAAAGGTGTTGTAGTGCATGGGTATTGCTACTTTTGGTTTTATGAGCGATGCCGCTACCGCTGCTTCTGTTGGGCTCATGGTGAATAGGCTTCCTATCGGTAGTAGTGCTATGTCTGGCTTGTAGAGCTGTCCTATCAGCTTCATGTCGCCGAAGAGTCCTGTGTCGCCTGCGTGGTAGATTGTCGCTTCTTCGCCTCGTATTATTATGCCGCATGGGTTTCCTGAGTGGTGCGCTGGTGTGAGCGCAGCCTTTATCCCCTCAACGTCAAAGAATCCACCTATATTCGCGCCTAGGGTTTTCTCCACGCCCGCCTCGCTGGCCTTGACGGTCAGCTCATACATGCCGACAACAGTGGCGCCCAGCCTCTTCGCAATCTCAAAAGCATCGCCCACATGGTCAAAATGCTCGTGGGAGACGAAGATGATGTCAGCCCTGTCTATCTCCTCAGGCTTCACAGAAGCCGCGGGATTCTGCGACAGGAAGGGGTCTATGAGAATCACCTTACCGTCCAGCTCAATACGCCACGCGGCATGGCCTAGCCACTCAAGACGCGCCATACAAAACACCAGCAATAACGGGTGTGCTGACACTATTTAAACAGAAGGAGCACGCGGTAGAGATTTAAGAAAGACACGGGTAGCTGGATAATGCTGGCATGGCCCTCGTCTATGTTGATGGCTCGGTAGCCTATGGTGAGCGGAGGGTTAAGGCTAGCTTTCTGGTGGATTCGGGCGCCACCTATACTGTCTTGAAGAAAGCTGTCTGGACTGAGCTGGGGTTAAAGCCCATGAGGGAGGCTGAGTTCGTACTGGCCGATGGTACCGTGATAAAGAGAGCTTTGTCAGAGGCTTTGATAGAGCTTCCAGGCTATGGAGAGCATCACAGCCCAGTAGTCCTAGGTGAGGAAGAGGATGAAAACATACTGGGAGTGGTAACGCTTGAGATATTCGGGCTGGTGTTAGACTCCTTCAAGCGCGAGCTAAGGCCCATGAGGTCTTTGATGAAGTTTCTTAGCTGCTAAGCTCTAGGTAGAGCTTCACGGCCAGCTCCGCGAACTTGGGGTCGTTAATATCGGTGTCCAGCTCCTCTATAGCTACGTTTCTGCCTAGTTGCTGTTTTAGGCGTTTTACGAAGAGCTCATTACTCCCAGGCTCGTAGAGCTCTCCACCTTCTATGTCTAGGACTGACCAGCCCCGCGCGGGTATTATGAATGCTATCTTCCTCTTGAATTGGTTTAGCTTCTGGGCTAGGGTGTCGCATACCTGCATAAGCTCCTCGCGGGTTAGCCTGACGTTGAGGTTGTATGGGTTGTGGTAGTGGATTTTACGTCCCTCCCTGAAGCGCTGGGGTATGCTCTCAAGGGGGCCGAAGACAAGGTAGTTAATGCTGCCTGGAGCAGCCACCAGCGGCGCGCCGCGCTTAGCCGCAGCATAGAGCCGAGGCTTCATGGGCGTGTAAATATCGTCTGGAAAGACCTCTCCGACCACCTCGTGTAGGTTTATGTCCAGCACGCCTTTTATGAAGCCGCTCTCTATGAGCTCCTCCATAGCTGAGCCTCCTGCGCCTGATGCGTGGAAGACCAGCGGGGTGTAGCCGTGTTTTCTAAGCAGCTTGACGCACGCGACCGTTGCTCTCCCTGTTGAGCCTAGGCTCGTTATCCCCACAACCTCGCCGCCCTCACCTATGCCCTGTCTTCCATGCATAACCATGCCAGCAAGCGCAGCAGCGGCGTTCCGTAGAACCGTCTCAAGAAGAGGATTAGGCCCAAACTCCACGTCAGCAACCGAGAAGACCATGTAGATGTCCTTGTATCTTACGTATGGTCTTATGTTTCCCGACGCTACTGTTGAGACGATTATCTTCGGCTTTCCTATGGGTAGGTGCTGCATCGCTATTCCCGCGAGAGCCGTGCCCTGGTTTCCGCCTATGGCTATAACCCCAGCCAGGTTCTCCATGGCGCTTAGTATCCTGCCAGCACCCGTCCCCATTGCTTCTATTATCTTGTCGCGCTTCCCGCTGGAGAGGAGAGAGCTGTCATGGCCAGATGCTCTTATTATCGTCTCCCTGTCTATGTCTGGCGTTAGCGTGGGTGGGTTTAGGAAGCCAACGTCAAGCGTTAGGGGCTTAAGCCCCATGCTCTCAAGCTGCTCGCGGAGGTATCCTACCTCCCAGCCCTTCGTGTCCATCGTCCCAATAACAGCAACAACAGGCCGCTGAGCATCCATACCCCAGCACAACCGCCAACAACATAGCATCCAATTAACTTATACGCCATCAGCGCAAAACATTATAGAATATTAACCGTTCTCCGCACTGTGTTAGAAGATGATTCAATCCCTATCTGGCATTTTCTAAATATACTTAAATAGAAAACTATGGATGAGCCTTTCTTTGGTGTCTGTTGTATGGTGCGGCGGCATAATCTTCTGGAGTGTAGCTATGTGGATGTTGCGGAGTGGCTTAAGGAGAGCGACGTTGTGCTAGTTCCTATCGGGAGCTGTGAGAAGCATGGCCCGCACATACCGCTGGGTACTGACAGCTATATCACCATAGCGATAGTTGAGCGCGCAGCTGTTAAGGCAAACGTGCCACACGCTCCTCTCTTACCCTATGGATACTCACCACACCACATGGGGGAGGTTGGCCAGGGAGTAGGCTCAATAACGTTCAGCGGCAATACTTTCAGAAGCGTGATATACGACATCGCGCGTAGCTTGCTCTACCACAACTTTAACAAAATAGTCTTTGTCTCTCACCACGGCTCTAACACGAAGGTTATAGATGATGTGTTGAGGAGGATTAGGTATGAGACTGGCGCTTTTGTCTGCTGGTATAAGACGCCTACCGAGCGTGAGCTCTCAATAATACGCGACCTGCTTAAGTCTAAGCCTGAGGAAGCTCCTGGCTGGCATTCTGGGGAGGAGGAGACATCCATACTCATGGCTTATGTCCCTGAGCTGGTGGATATGTCGCGCGCCCCTGAGCGCAGCATTCATGCTCCTAAGTGGCTTGGTGAGAAGTTCCTGAAGACGGACGGCACGCCTACGGTTCAGTTCCTAGGCTACGAGGGCATATGGATTCCGCTGGAGCACCACGAGTATAGTGATAACGCAACTATAGGCAATCCATTCATCGCCAGTAAGGAGACGGGCGAGGCGATAATAGAGCGCGTAGCCAACCACCTAGCGGCGTTCTGTAACGAGCTCAAGAAGATACAGGTCTCCGTCAGGAATCGCGAGTTTGTTGAACGCGCGTGATAATGTGCTTAGAATTTTTTAGTTTTCATGAGCGGTGATGTAATAAATATTAGATAGTTGTGGGGTGATACCTTACGATGCTCGGTGCTGTCTTTTATGGAGACGGTAGGATTGAGCTGAAGGATGTTAGAGAGCCTGAGCCAGCCGAGGACGAGGCCATACTCAAGGTGATGGCAACATCAATCTGCGGCTCTGACGTGCATATACGGCATGGGACATACCCATCGGGTGTGAAGTATCCGCTCATACCTGGACACGAGGTCGCTGGCGAGGTCGTGAAGATTGGGAGCAGGGTTAGGAACGTAAAGCCTGGAGACAGGGTTGTGATTGAGCCGCACACAGGATGCGGAATCTGCCCAAACTGCAATAGGGGATACTACTCGTACTGCCTATACTATGGAACGGAGCTTGATAGGGTTATAGGATTCACGGTTAATGGCGGTTATGCCGAGTATGTGGCTGTGCCTGCGCGGAACCTACACAAGCTACCCGAAGGAGTGAGCTACGAGGTAGGGACGCTCATAACGACAGCAGGCACGTCAATGTTCGGTATTGAGGAGATAGGGATTGGGGGCGGAGACACCGTCGCGGTCTTGGGGACAGGGCCAGTGGGCCTACTCGCCCTCCAGATAGCCAAGGCCATGGGAGCTGGGGAGGTAATAGTTACGGGGAGGCGCGACGAGAGGCTGAACTTCGCCAAAGAGCTGGGAGCCGACAAGGTGGTGAACATAGCTAAGCAGGACTTCGTTGAGGCTATATTGGAGATGACCGACGGCTTCGGCGCTGACGTGGTGATAGAGACCGCTGGCGTTACCGAGAACTTCGCCAAGAGCATAGATATTGTGAAGAAGGGAGGCCGCGTCCTCCTGCTGGGATTCTTCAGCGGCCAGAAGACGACGATAGACGCTGACAAGGTAATCCTACACGGGATAACGATTAAGGGAACACGCGGCGAGGCTCAGGTAGCTCTTGAGAGGGTGCTCAAGCTCTTTGAGGCTGGCAAGCTAAAGCTAGAACCACTGATAACACATAGGTATAAGCTCACAGAGATTGAGAAAGCCTTTGAAACCGTTGAGAAGCGGGTAGGCGACCCAGTTAAGGTAACAATCCAGATAGGGAGCGCGTCGGGCTAAGCCTATGCAGCTCCAACGAATATACGAGCCGAAGACCCTAGTAGCCATAATCGGCAGCATCTTCTCACTCATATACCTCTACACGGCCTTCAGAGGTCCCTTTGAGCTCCTCATCCACAGGCCGCTCTTCGTCCTCTTCGTACTCGTGCTGGTATTTCTGACTAGGCCGCTCAAGCGTTTTCCCAAACTGGGCCGCGTTATAGACGGCGCGCTCATACTGCTCAGCACATTCACCATAATGTACCTAATACTGAACTATGAGCGCATAGCGTATCAGGCTGGGATAGCAACACCGTTTGAAATCTTCCTCTCGGTTCTTTTGCTTATTCTCCTCTTTGAGGCTGGCCGCAGGACTGTTGGGCTCATACTCCCGACGCTGGCTGTGGCTTCTATAGGCTACGCGCTGTTCGGGAGATACATACCAGGCCCGCTGGGGCATGGTGGCTTCTCGTTTGAGGACATAATGGGGTATCTCTTCACGACGCCGCAGGGGTACTGGAGCCTGCCTGTGGGCGTGGCCGCGTCGTATATCATCGTCTTCGTCATCTTGGGAGCATTTCTCATGGCAACAGGAACAAGCGACGTAATCACGGGGATAGCGGTGAACCTCCTGGGGAAGAGAACAGGCGGCCCAGCCCAGGTCGCTGTCGTGAGCAGCGCTGGCTTTGGGATGGTCTCAGGAGCAGGCCCAGCAAACGTGGCGGTAACAGGCTCATTCACGATACCGATGATGAAGAAGATTGGGTATAAGCCCCATGCCGCCGCTGCTATAGAGTCCGTCGCCTCCGCTGGCGGGCTCCTCATGCCACCTGTAATGGGCGCTGGCGCATTCCTAATGGTGGAGCTCACAGGCATACCATACCGCGAGATAATAATCGCAGCAGCCCTCCCAGCTATACTCTACTACATCGCCCTAGCACTCACAGTCTACCTCGTGGCGCGCCGCGAGGGGCTTAAGGGGCTGAGCCAAGAAGAGCTGAGAAGCACATACCCACCACTGAAGCAGATAGCCAGGAGGTCTTTCCTCCTCATACCGCTCATAGGGCTAGTATATTGGATACTCGCTGGAATACCGCCGATAAAGGCGGCGTTCTACTCGGTCATCCTCACGATAATAATCGGCGTGGCCGCGTCGCGGAACCCTGGGGGAGTGAAGAAGATTCTACGAAGCCTAGTTGAGGGGGCTAGGAACGTCCTCCCAGCGGGGATAGCTACCGTACTAGCGGCGGTGATATACAGTATGCTCATCTTCACTGGGCTTGGGGTGAGCTTCTCCGCCGCGCTCGTCCAAGTATCTGGTGGGAACATGATGGTGGCTCTCCTGATGGTGGCCGCGGCCTGCATAATCCTAGGATTCGCCATACCAGCTACAGCGGCGTACCTAATAGTAGCCGCGATAGCTGCGCCAGGCCTAGAGGCATTCGGAATACCAACACTAGCGGCTCACCTCTTCATCTTCTACCTCACCACAATAGGAACATTCACACCACCCATGGGCCTCGCACTATACACGGCAACAGCGATAGCGGGCTCGGAGTGGATGAAAACAGGAATAGAAGCGCTAAAGCTGGGCATAAGCGCCCTAATAATTCCATTCTCATTCGCCCTAGCACCATACCTACTACTCTTCGGACCACCAACCACCATAGCGCTAACATTCATCCTAGCGGTAATCGGTGTATTCGCAATAAGCGTGGGAGCTCAGGGATTTCTCAAAAAGACAAAAACAATACCAGAGCGAATAATATACATAGCTATTGGGGTAACCTTGCTCTTTCCCCAGTTCATCAACTATGCGCCGATAAGCCTGCTAATACTGGCTGCGCTAATATTATACGAGTTTAAAACCAAGAAGGTGAAGCCCTAGGCTGTCTTAACCTGTAGGCGCTCAACCACGAACTCGCTTAACATTTCTTCATTAACAACCACGCCAAGCCCAGCCTGCTCAGATAACTTTATTTTCCCATCAGATACATTCAGCCCTTCAAAGAGCCTGTTATCAACCCAGAAAACAGAGCGTCCCGACTCGTTGAGTGTATAGTTTCTGGATGATATGAAGAGGTGTGAGAGCGCCGAGTCTAGTATCTGGGTATTAACGGCCAGCACGCCTGTTATGCATTCCACGCCCATCTGCTCAGCCAGCTCGGCTATCCTAAGCATGTTCGCATAGCCACCTATACGCTGGAACTTCATGCCGAAAAAATCTGCGCAGCGGCGGGAAGCCAGTATGGGAGCGGTGTCATAAGTGAGGCTTTCATCAACAGCTATGGGAGTATCTACTCCGCGCCTAACCTCCGCGAGCCCATCTATATCATGGGCCAAAATAGGCTGCTCAACAATATCAACACCATAACGCTCCATCTTCTTGATTATGTTTATCGCCCTCTTGGCTGTGAGCCAGCTTTCGCCAGGGTCTACGTGCAGTCTTACACCATCTCCAGCAACCTCTCTAATAGTCTTAACACGCTCAACATCCTCAGAAGCTCCAGCGCCAACCTTAACCTTAAGCACCTTAACACCGCGCTTGACTATCTGCTCAACATATTCTGGAAGAGCGTCAAGGCTCACTGTAGGGACAAGGTCGCATACCTGTGGGGCGTCTTTTAGTCTTCCCCCCAAGAGGCTGTAGATTGGTTTTCCAAGCGATTTGCCCAGCGCATCATATAAGGCAATCTCAACGGCAGCCTTAGCCGCGTAATTACCGCGGATAGCAGAATCCATAACGCGGGCAATCTCAGAACAACTAGAAAACTCACGCCCAACTATCTTTTTTCCCAAGACCTCCTCAATAACC
>WAQC01000075.1 GCA_015520425.1 Candidatus Pelearchaeum sp.
CACTCACGGTATGCTGCTGTATTAATCGTGAAGGAGTCCCGATAGTTTGTTATGGCTTCCAGCTCTGTGAAGAATACTTGGAATATAGGCCCTAGACCCTGAACTATAGCCTTCACGCGGGTATCAGCTATTATTTCCTGAAGACCTCTGACAAGCCTTCCACCTACCTCGTGGAGTTTCCTGAATGCAGCACCATCATTCGCTAAGAGTAGGTCTAGATTAACGGAAGTCGCTGCTAGGCTTATAGGATGAGCGTTGTAAGTGCCTCCAAATCCCACTTTACCAGGCCCGACATAGTCCAGTATATCTTTCAGGCCGGTTACGGCGGCTATTGGGACTCCCCCTCCTAGGGCTTTGGCGAAGGTTGCTAGGTGCGGCTTGACACCAAAATATTCTTGTGCTCCTCCAGCAGCTATTCTGAACCCTGTCAAGACTTCATCAAAGATTAGCAGGGCATCAATCTCCTCAGCTATCTCCTTCAACTCCTTAAGATACCCAGGCTTGGGCATTATCACTCCAGCGTTAGCCATTATAGGCTCTGTTATGATAGCGGCTATACTATTCCTGTGGCGCCTTACAATTTTACGTAATGTATGTGCATCGTTCCACGGAGCTATGATGACAGTCTTCCCGACGGCTTCTGGTATTCCTGGATAGTACGGTATCCTGAAAGGAGCTATTTCCAGGCCAGGTATGGGCGACTCAACGCTCCAGAGTACATAATCATGATGTCCGTGGTATGCTCCTTCAAACTTTACTATCTTCGTCTTTCCAGTTACGGCGCGCGCAATTCTTATTGCCTCTAGCGTTGCTTCTGTACCTGTAGTGGCGAAGAGGACACGCTCAGCGTTGGGGACTACGCGTTGAATCTTTTTGGCAACCTCTATCTCTAGCTCGTGGGGTGTGCCGCTCATCATTAGAGTCTCAGCTTGTTGTTTTATTGCCTCCACAATAGCTGGGTGGCAGTGTCCGTTGATGAGCGCGCCATACGCTAGTAGGTAGTCTATGTACTCATTTCCGTCAGCGTCCCATATACGCGAGCCTTTGGCGCGTGAGACGAAAATCGGGTTAAGTGTGGCTACACGAATCGTGGAAGAAGCGCCAGCGGGTATAATATTCCGCGCCTCTTCCAACAATCTGCGCGAGTAAGCGAGTTTAACCGCCTCCTCGCGGATAAGCCTACTTTCCAAAATCGCATCACCTCAATAGCTGGTTTGGCCACTTCCAAGCTGACGTATTTTTCTGGCATTTTTATCCTTTTTCTACCAAAATATGTCGCGGTTCTCCTCTATAAACGGCTCTTAAAGCTGGCAGAACCATTATAACGGCCAGCTTGGCTGCTCGTCCCAAAGCCTAGGGCGGCGGACTCTCTTGGCCATCACGACGAGACCTAAAGGCGTAAAAACGCTAAAACAGGTAGAAATGGGTGAAAAGAAGCGTAAATACGGGTTATCACGCCTTAAAACTCCGTTTTCTGGCTTTTTCATATCATG
This sequence comes from Candidatus Pelearchaeum sp., assembly GCA_015520425.1. GTDB lineage: Archaea > Thermoproteota > Nitrososphaeria_A > Caldarchaeales > Caldarchaeaceae > Pelearchaeum. Next base: position 1,494 of record WAQC01000075.1, read on the forward strand.
CCCCTTCTCTTCAGGCCATAGGTGCTAGCGGCGGGCTGCTTCATCAGCTATCTTCAACGCCTTATCAAGAACGTCAACGCCTAAGTCTATGTCCTCTTCCTCTATGGTTAGGGGAGGCGCTATAATGAGGTGATTAACCCAGGCCATTACATACACGCCATTCCTCATCATCTCGGAAGCAATTTTATCCACATTCAAGGGTTTTCCTTCATGCTTATCCGCCATAACGTTAAACGGCTCGCGCGTCTCTTTATTCTGAGTTAAATCAACAGCCCAGAAAAGACCAAGGCCACGTACCTCGCCTACTGAGTCATGTTTGTCTGCAAGCTCCTTAAGACGCTTACCAAGATAACCTCCCATTATGCGCGAGCGCTCAATTAGATTAAGACGCTTATACTCATTTATCGCGGCAACGGCAGCGGCTAGAGCCAGTGGGTGAGCTTCATATGTGTGGCCATGTGCAAAGAAGTTATCATCAAAAAATGATGTAACCTTCTCGCATGTGCCCGTAACGCCTAACGGCATGTAGGAGCCAGTTATTCCCTTAGCTGTAGTTATTATGTCGGGAACGACGTTCCAGTGGTTTACGGCGAACCACTCTCCCGTCCTCCCCCAGCCGCTCATAACCTCGTCAGCAATTAAGAGAACATCATACTTCTCTGTAATCTTCCTAAGTCTGGGCAGATACTCTGGCGGGGGAACTATCACCCCATTCGTGCCTACCACAGGCTCAATAATTACCGCTGCGATGTCAGCTTCGTTACTAAGCATATATTCAACATAATCAGCACAAGCTACACCGCACTCTGGGTATCTAAGCCCTAGGGGACAGCGGTAACAATACGCATCAGGGGCGAAAAGTGTTCCAGGAACTGTTGCTAGGGAATCAACATACCAACGGCGGTGGTCTCCTGTAACAGAGATTGACGCCGCCGTTGAGCCGTGATAAGACCTATACCTAGATATTACCTTATGTCGCCGTGTATAGAGGCGTGCTATCTTCAAAGCTGCCTCATTAGCCTCGGTTCCTGACGTAGAGTAGAAGAACTTGCTAATACCTGGCGGCATAAGCTCTGCGAGCATCTTACTCACTTCAGCGCGGACATCACATGCAAAGGCTGGCGATATGTAGGGAAGCTTTCCTACATAGTCGCGAATTGCTTCTATAACTGCACGGTTCTTATGGCCTAGATTGCTGCATACAAGCTGGGATGAAAAGTCTAGGTACTTCTTTCCCTGTGAGTCGTAGAAATAGCAGCCCTCCGCATCAACCACATGTAAGGGACGCCATCCTTTCTGCCTCTTCCAGGTTCCGTAAGAATGCTTAGCAGTATAGTCTGATACGTCATTTTGAATAATGGTGCTTCACCCTCTACGTCATTCTCGCAAAGAGGAGATATATGCGTTAAGTCGCTCTAAACTCCTAGGACATGCCCTCTAGACGACCTAGGTCTATAAATACCTCCTAATAACGCTCCAAAAGTATAGGTGGTGAGTATAGGCGCATGATGAGCGAGCGTTTTGTTGGGAAGCCTGTGAGAAGGAAGGAAGACAAACGGCTCATTACGGGTAAATCCACGTATTTAGACGACCTCAAGCTCCCAGGAATGCTCTATGCGGCGATACTGAGAAGCCCATACGCCCATGCGCGTATAAAGAGTATAGACACGTCAAAGGCCATGATACCTGGGGTAGTGGCAGTCTATACTGGTAAAGAGCTTAACAAGTTATGCGACCCACTAGTTGTTGAATCCCAATACAAGAATTCCAAGGTTCCAGACCATTATCCACTCGCTGAGGATGAGGTTAACTTCGTCGGCGAGCCGGTGGCTATAGTTGTAGCGGAAGATAGGTACGTAGCCCGTGATGCGTTGGAGAATATTCATGTGGAGTATGAGCCTTTACCTTATGTTCTTGACCCTGAGAAGGCTCTTGAGAGTGATGCCCCACGTGTTCATGAACAATTTAGCGACAATATCTGTCTGAGTTGGAAGAAGACGTACGGAGATGTGGAGCAGGCATTTAGAGAGGCAGATGAAGTTGTTAAGGTTAAGCTCAGGATACAGAGGTTGGCTCCCGCCGCTATGGAGCCGCGCGGCGTCGCGGCAAGCTATGACCCAGGCGCAAAGCTCCTAACAATATGGTCATCAACACAGTTTCCACATAAGCTCAGAACCTGGATTGCCACATCATTAAAGATGCCTGAGAACCAGATAAGGGTTATCGCCCCTGAGGTGGGTGGAGGCTTCGGCTCAAAGCTCAACCAATACCCAGAGGAGGTAGCCATACCACTTATATCCATGCTCCTAGGAAGACCTGTAAAATGGTCAGAAGAACGTAGCGAGAATCTAAGAGCAACAACGCATGGGAGGGATGTGATAGCATATGTTGAGGCAGCGGTTAAACGTGATGGAAAAGTTCTAGGATTAAAAGCGAGGCTAGTAGCAGACTTCGGCGCATATAACTATGTCTATACCCAAGATAACGTGATGCTCACTGCGCGCATGCTTCCAGGTTGCTACGCTATAAGGAATCTGGAGCTTGATGTGGTGGGTGTATTTACCAACAAGATGGCAACAGACGCATACCGCGGTGCTGGAAGGCCTGAAGCCTCGTACATAATTGAGAGGGTTATGGATAGGGTTGCGCGTAAGCTTGGTATAGACCCAGCCGAGATACGGCGGCGGAACTTCATAAAGGTTGAGGAGTTTCCATACACCACCGCGACGCAATTTACCTATGATACAGGGAACTACGAAGCAGCTCTCAATAAGGCTCTGGAGATAGCCGAATACCATAAGCTCCGTGAGGAGCAGGAGCGGCTTAGGCGCGAGGGACGTTATATCGGTATAGGCATATCCTCATACATAGAGGTATGTAACTTTGCTTATCAGAGCGCGCAGGTCAGGGTAGAGCCGACTGGTAAGGTTCTGGTCTTCACGAGCACCTCTCCACATGGACAGGGCGAGGAGACATCATTCGCACAGCTCGCGGCTGACGTTCTAGGAATAAGCATAGATGATGTGGAGGTGATACATGGAGATACTATGGCGATACCCTATGGCTGGGGCACCGCTGGGAGCTGGACACTAACATCTGGGGGTAACGCGATAGTGAGCGCCTGCAAGAAGATACGTGAGAAGATGCTCAAGATAGCTGCCCACATGCTTGAAGCTAGGGCTGAAGACCTAGAGATGGCTGATGGCAAGATATTCGTGAAAGACAGCCCAGAGAAATCCGTAAGCTTCAACGAGGTTGTCAGCATGGCATACGACCCAGATAATCTCCCTCCAGAGATGGAGCTTGGTTTAGCTGAGACCAGCTTCTACAGGCCTGACCTCACATTCCCATTCGGCACCCATGTAGCGGTTGTTGAGGTCAATCCTGATACTGGCGTTGTTGAGGTGAAGAAGCTGGTTATGGTTGATGACTGTGGGCGCGTGGTTAACCCACTGCTGGTTGAGGGCCAGATTCACGGCGGCGCTATACAGGCTCTCGGCCAGGCTCTCTACGAGGAAGTAGTCTATAGCGAGGATGGCGCACTAATAACTGCGACGTTCTCAGACTACCTAATACCATCAGCTATGGAGGCACCACGCATGATAACAGACAGAACCGAAACACCCGCACCCAACCCGCTTGGAACAAAGGGCGTAGGCGAGGCCGCTACAGTCGGCTTAACACAAGCTATAGTTAACGCTGTTGAAGACGCTCTAGCTCCGTTTGGCGTTGAGATAGAGGACACTCCATTAAAGCCATCATATATCTGGGAGCTGATACACCGCAGAAAACAACAATAACAAAACCCTAGTGGTGAAGGCTCTAATGGGGAGGCCGGCCAGCGAGATAATAGAGCGGGACTCGCGCCTCTTCATGCGCTGCTACCCAGCCCGTACAAAACTCGTAATAACGCGTGGCCGCGGAGCTGAAGTATGGGACGCTGAGGGCAGGAAGTATTTAGACCTCTTCTCAGGTATCGCGGTGAATAACGTAGGCCACTGCCACCCCCGCGTCGTTGAAGCCATTAGGAGACAGTCTGAGGAGCTTATGCATACGTCTATGCTCTATTATAATGAGACCGTGTTGAGGTTGGCTGAGAAGCTGGCTGGAATCGTGCCTCGCGGCCTTTCTCGTTTCTTCTTCGCCAATAGTGGGGCTGAGGCTGTTGAGGGAGCTGTGAAACTGGCCAAGAAGTATGCAGCAAAACGCGGTATGGGGGGAGCGCAGGTAATAGCGCTTGACTGCTCCTTCCATGGACGAACATCACTGGCGCTAACCCTTACAGGCCAGAAGAAGTATAAGCAAGGCTTGGGAAATTTCGCCAACGCCCCAGGAGTTGTTCATGCTCCCTCACCATATTGTTATCGTTGC
>WAQC01000076.1 GCA_015520425.1 Candidatus Pelearchaeum sp.
ATCCATGAAGGAGTTATACATCACAGGGTTTAGCTCAGTTCCAAATGCTTCTCTAAACCTCCTGCTATACTCGCTGAACCATCCAGGCTCTCTCATTATATCGTCTGGAGTCTTTCTCCGCCTCTCTGGCGTGTAGGCGGCGCCGCGCCCAGCCGCTATAACTTCTAGGCCAAGAGTACGCGCCCACTCATAGTGCTCCACTATTATCGCGGGCTGGTCTCCGTAGGCTAGGCTATAGACCACACCAGAGCTATCAGCCATCCTCTTCAGCAAAGGCCCTAACAACGCGTCGGTCTCCACGTTAACCATGACTATGTTCTTCTTGGCTAATATTGCGCGATATGCGTGGAAAGCGCCTACTAACGTATCTCCAGTGGCCTCAACTACGGTATCTATACAGCTGTCAATTAGAACGCCGCTATCATCTGTAACCGCTGGTACGCCCTCGCCGATAGCTCTATCTGCCTCCTCGGCTGTCTTTACATATTTTATCCTGCTTCTACTAACGCCAGCAAGCTCATACGCCTTATAGGCTCTTTCCAACACTTTATCAGCCACGATACAGGGCTTCATGCCCAAAGCATGTTGAAGCTGCGAAACCAACTGCGTACCGAACATCCCCGCACCAATAACACCAACACGGACAGGCTCAGAGTTGGAAAGCCTCTCCAACATCATACAACAACCATAGACATACATACTCGCGCTATATACTTTCTAAATGCCTAATACACATGCTCTGAAGCTAGTTAGGCATAATACCAAAAGTCGTCTCTCATGATAGACAGGTCTTAGACCATCCCAATAGATGCAGGTTGCTTACATTTACGTTTTTTAGATGTTTCCTAGCTTCCTGATAGCATCGCCATACTTGTTTTTCAGGTGTTACGGGTAGGTCGTTCATGTAGAAATCTGGATGGAATATCAGTAGGTTGTATGGTATCGTCTCATCTAGGCTTGCTATGAAGCGCGCTATCGCTGAAACCTCCTCTTCAGATACATAGTGGGGGACTAATAGAGTCGTGGCCCCTAGAACCGGGACGTCGCGTCTAGCCTCGTAGAACTCGCGATAAACCAGCTCAAAATTCCTCAGAACTCTATCATTATTCATAGATGTTAAGGCTATGTGTATTGGTTCGTTGAATGCTTTTAGGTCAAACTTGACATTACCACCGCTCTCAAAAGACAAGCTGGCTGCTCGTTTGACCAGCGCAGGGTTGCCGTCGCCATTCCATTCCCAGCATATTCTAACAACTCTACCCTTGTCGCATTCTTCTAAGACCATTCTGGAAGAATTGAGAGCAAACGGTAGTTGGGGCTCTGCAGAGCCTCCAAACCAGCACCAACAAGTAATGCGGGAATTCCCCAAAGTCAAATCCACAATCTCGCGGGCAGAGACAACCTTAGCCTCGCTCAAAACCTTGTGATTCCAATTTTGACAGAATAGACAGTTAAACGAACAACCGTAGAAGAATAGGGCTAGATTATAGTATCCCACCTCAGGCCCAGGCCTGACCGCGTATCTGGGATAGCCGCATCCAGTTCCAGCTGGGCAAAAGTAGGCGTTGCAGCAGTTGGTTACGTGGGGGTCTAGGTAGTAGTGGAGTAGGGCATGACTTGTTGTTGATGCGCTCTTTATCCTTCCATCTTGGGCTGACCTTATTCCACAGTATCCGACCTCGCCATTAGCCATTATACACTCGGCAGCACATAAGTTGCACCTGACGCCGCCATTACTTCTAGGCGGTTTGGACGGTAGGCCAAACCTAGACCTAAAACGCGCATGATTAGATAACACAATACTAACGGCCTCATCAGGCTTGCTGAGGAGACAGGAACGACAAACACCAATAGCACTGGAAATGAGAGGCGACGAATGGCCGCAAAGCTGGCAAACACCCATCCCTATAATCATGCATACGAGAAACTAGCATATATCCGTGTATGCCTGTTTCTAACTCAAAAATTTAAAGCTCCAAACGTCATTCCGTGATTATGCGCGTATCTTGGAGCCTAGCTCTAGGCTCCCTAAATGGAGTTATAGAAGAGGCGCAGCTATGCGAGGCAAGGGGTCTTGATGGAGTATGGTTCCCAGACTATCAGGCACCATTCTCAGAATGGGCAGAGCTATACATAGCATTAACAACAATAGCCCTTAAGACTGAAAGAGTCTTCTTAGGCTCGTTTATAACAGACTTCCTACGCAGGCATCCGATGGTAACCGCACACGCTTTTGCTTCTCTCAGTCATCTCGCTCCAGGGAGGGTTATACTTGGCTTGGGCGCGGGAGCGGGGCCCAGCCACACGCCATTCGGAATAACCATCAAGAACCCCTGCTCAAGGCTCCGTGAGGGTATTGAAGTAGTTCGTATGCTCTGGAGCGCTACAAAGGAGGAGAAGGCAAATTATCAGGGAAAATTCTTCAGGTTAAACAACGCTGGCCCACCTTTAACACCACGCGGGACTGTACCGATATACGTAGCAGCATATGGGCCCTGTATGTTAAGAGTCGCGGCAGAGTCTGCTGATGGATGGATACCTGAGTGCCACACACCAACAACATACGCAGAGACCCTCAGGAGGTTAAGAGAACTTATGCGTGGGAGAAGCTACGAAAATATAGAACCCTGCTGCGCCCTCATCTTTTATCCCTGGGAACCAGATAACAAAGCATACGAAAGAATACTGAGAGCAGCCAAAGATTACTTGGCAATGTACCCAGATATACAGTGGGCGGCTGGTGAGGGAAAGAAACATCCTGGTTTACGGACACATCAAATAATCCATGATAATGAACTGCTTGAGGAGCTGTCCTCACAGGTGCCTGACTGGCTGGCCGACGCGACATTAATCTATGGAGATATGGAGAAATGCATAGACAGGTTGATGAAATTTTCTGAAGCTGGCTGTAGGCATGTTATCCTGGAGCCATATTGGATTGAGCGGAATAGGGTGATGGACGCCATTAGGGAGGCTGGCCGTATGGCTGCAGCGCTACGTGCCCATTAGCTCGCCGCTGTTGTGGTTGTCTCTTTTATGAAGACCTCACCAGCATAATGACAGGCTGCAAAATGGCCCTCATTAACCTCGCGTAGAAGAGGCTCTTCTGTGCTGCATTTCTCGTTTGCAAATGGGCATCGTGGATGAAACCTACAACCCGAAGGAGGGTTCATCAGGTTCGGAGGCTCGCCCTTAATCACCACCATCATCCTAAAACGGTTTTTGGGGTCTGGGTCTGGCAGAGCTGAGATAAGCGCCTGCGTATATGGGTGTATTGGGTTCCTTAGAACCTCACGCGTCTCGCCATACTCAACTATCTTACCCGCGTACATCACTGCTATCTTATGGGAGAAGTACTTGGCAGTCGCTATGTCGTGTGTTATGTAGAGGAAAGCTAGGCCGAGCTTCTCCTGAAGCTCCCTGAGAAGATAGAGTATCTCAACCCTGACGCTGGCGTCCAGCATAGATACAGGCTCGTCGGCAACTACATATTTGGGGCCTAGTATGAGAGCCCTCGCTATCGCGACCCTCTGTCTCTGACCCCCACTAAGCATGTGGGGATACTTAGCCGCGAAGAGCTCAACAGGCTGTAGCTTAACCAGCTCAAGAGCCCTGTAGACCATATTGACCCGCTCCTCCTTACTCTTAACGCCGTGTATTATTAGCGGCTCCTCCAGTATGCGGAAGACTGGAAAAGTCGGGCTGAGACTTGAGAACGGGTCTTGGAATATCATTGCTGTTTTCCGCCTAAACTCCATTAGCTGTGTTTTGTCTGTTATCTTAGTCAGGTCTCTGCCGTCAAATATTATCTGTCCTGCTGTGGGTTTTATGAGTCCCAGCGTGGCTCTGCCCAGTGTTGTCTTTCCTGACCCGCTCTCACCGACAAGAGCCAAAGTTTCCCGCTCATTAAGAGTGAAACTCACCCCATCAACAGCCTTAACATACCCCAGCCTGCTGAAGATTCCCTTCTGAACAGGATACCAAATCCTCAAATCACTAACCCTAAGAACCGTCATCCAACCTCACCAGCATAATGGCACGCTACTAAACGATTATTATCACCAAATACTCTTAAAAGAGGTTCTTCTGTGCTGCATTTCTCGTTTGCGAATGGGCATCGTGGATGAAACCTACAGCCTGAGGGTGGGCTTGCTAAGTCTGGTGGGGCGCCTGGGATAAAGATGGGCTCCCTATCAACCCTTAACAAGGGAACACTTCGTAGAAGCCGCTGAGTATATGGGTGAAGTGGATTATTGAATATATCATCTGCGGAGCCTATTTCAACTATTCTCCCAGCATACATTATTGCTACCCTATCTGCAAGCTCGCTTGCCAGTGCCAGGTCATGGGTTATGAACAAGTAGGAGAGGCTTAGCTCCTTCTTCAGCCTCTTCAGCAGATTGATTATGTTTGCCTGTGTCATCACGTCAAGGGCTGAGGTCGGCTCATCAAGTATAACGAGCTTGGGCCGCATCACAAGAGCCATACCTATAACAACACGCTGTTTCATGCCGCCGCTTAGCTCGTGTGGGTAGCGGTCTATCACGTAGGGCGGGAGGCCTACATCCTCAAGTGCGCGTTTAGCCCTCTCCACGGCCTCCTCCTTACTAAGATTTAGATGGAGCATCAATGTCTCACTTATCTGGCTACCAACCCTAAGAACAGGGTTCAGAGCATTCATGGCGCCTTGAAAAACTATAGCAATACCCCGCCATCTAACACGCGTACGCATACTCTCCTCATCAAGGGTAACGAGATTTCCAACGTTGTTAAAGAGAATAGAGCCATCATACCTATGCACGTTCCGAGGAAGTATCTTGATTATAGAATACGCCAGCGATGACTTGCCACATCCACTTTCACCAACTATCGCTAGCGTCTCCCCTTCATCCAAGCTGAATGAGACTCCATCAACAGCCCTAACGGGGCCACGGCTTGTCCTGTAATGTAGGTGTAGGTCTTTGACGGTGAGTAAAGCCATGTATGTAGTCTCCCTCCCCCCTTACTC
>WAQC01000077.1 GCA_015520425.1 Candidatus Pelearchaeum sp.
CCATACACCAATAAACAAGCCCCGCGCTCTCGCGCTATACGATTCTAACAGCCTAGCCAGACCAGAAACGCGGAGAGCAGCAAAACGCCTAGCAGTCATCAGCCTTAACCCATACTCAAGGACTAGGGCCGTCATGATACCCCAGCGCATAGTAACTACGAAGAAGCTTGAGGACCTGCTCACGCGGCTACGGGAGCGCGTGAATATGGAGGAGGCTATTTTGCTGACATACTACTCTCCCTTCGGGGCTGTTCCGCTACCACTCTCGCGCACGTATCCATTCTCCCAGGTTATCTACCCAAGCTCGCTACTCTCAGAAGATATTGAGAATAACATAGACAGGGTCGTGGATGTTTTGAGAAGAAGCAAGGTTAGTGAGATTTTATTGGTTAAATGGCGGCGCGAACCCCCCGAATGGTTCGTGAAAACGCTGAAAGAAAGGATAGCGGGAAACCTAAGAGGCGTGAAGGCCGAGATAGTGGAGATTTAACAGCCGAAACCTAGCCGCCTTTGCCAGGCCTGGGACTGATATACATCTATAAATAATACAGCCCCGTATATGCGCTTAGCTGGTAATGGCGAAATAAGTCATCAGTAAGAAGGGGTTGCTTAAGCAGAATGACGCTTACTGCATCATAGGTGTTTGGAGGGCTGAATGACTCTTGGAGGTTACTTTTCTAGGAGGGGCTAGGGAGGTCGGCAGGTCGGCCGTTCTAGTCAGATACAAGAACACGCAGGTATTGTTGGATTATGGTGTGATGCTTAACGACCATCCAGAGTTCCCTATGCATGTAGAGCCTAGGAAGATAGACGCTATTCTACTCACGCACTCGCATCTAGACCATTCGGGCAGCATACCCATGCTATACATAAGCCACACACCGCGGATATACGCTACACGCATGACACGCGAAACCGCCGAGTTGCTCCTACAAGACTTTATCAAACTATCAGGATACTACCTGCCATTTGAGCGGGTTGAGATGGAGTCCATGCTACGGCGCTGTCGCGAGGTCTATTACCGCGAACCGTTCAAGGTACGCGACCTTGAGGTGGAGTTTATAGACGCGGGCCACATACCTGGGAGCGCACAGATACTAATCAAAGGCGATAAGACACTGGTCTATACGGGGGACGTCACGACTATTAGGTCTAAGATGCTTGATGGCGCGGATACCCAAGTGGGCGACGCTGATGGCGTTATAATAGAATCCACCTACGCCTTGGAGGACCATCCTGAGCGCGAGGAGCTGGAGCGGAGTTTTGTAGAGGCGTGTAAGGAGGTGGTGGAGAATGGTGGCCGTGTTCTTGTCCCAGCATTCTCGGTGGGCAGGGCGCAGGAGATAATGTGCGTTCTACACGCGCGGGGATTCAAGCATCCTATATGGCTTGATGGGATGGCGCGCCGAACGCTTGACCACTATCTTGAAGATAGACGCTTCGTGGATAACTATGATTTGTTGAGCAAGGCTGGCAGGAGGGTAAGGCGCGTGAATGGCAGGCGCGGCAGGGGCGCTGCGCTCTCCGAGCCAGGGGTAATCATAAGCCCAGCAGGCATGCTCAAAGGGGGGCCAGCGCTTCATTACGCCACGAAGCTCGCAGACGACCCGCGCTCAGCCATCTTCCTAGTCAGCTTCCAGATACCAGGCACGCCTGGGGCCATGCTACTGGAGGAGAAGATACTGGTCGCAGACGGGGAGGAGAGGAAGGTGAAATGCAGGGTTGAGCAGTTCAGGTTCTCAGGCCACGCTGGGAGAAGCCAGCTACACAACTATCTAAGGAACGTGGAGACAGCAACCAGGATATACGCCATACATGGCGAGGAGCAGGCATGCACAGCTTTGGCCGAGTGGAGCATAAACGAGCTGGGAGCAGAGGCATACGCGCCCCAAAAAGGCCAGACCTACACAATCTAGCCCAAAACTAGATTAACCAAACGATATACACCCCAGCAAAATTTTAACAATTATACCATAGCCAGAGCAATGTTAGCATATCATGATGGTAGTGGAGATAATAGTAGATTCGCTGGTCATCTTCCTCTCATTAGGCTTATCATTCTACGCTTACTATCTCTCACGGGTATTTAGAGGAGGGATAATGGAAAAGCCATTCAGAATCCTCGCATTAGCACCATTATTCTTCATGATTGGCGAAAGTATGCGTCTATTAGAGGTAACAGGCATCTTGGCGGAATTTGTTGATATTCTACATAGCGTTGGTGAGGGGTTTTTCATAGTGGTATTGTTCTATGGATTCTCCCTGCTTAGCTCCATATGGCGTTCAAAGAAGCTGGGCCAAACGACATGACGCTGGAAAGCTCCACCATAAGCATGGTTAGGCGCATGATAGAGAGCGCATTTGAGGCCATACTAGGCCCAAACGCACATAGAGTATTGATGTATCATCTGAGCCAGAGACTTAACGATGAGCCATATGACATTCTGTTGGAAGAGCCCCCGCGCTTCTATGCCGTCTTGAAAGAAATCTTTGGATTGGGAGCGGATACACTAATTCTAAACCTAGGCGATATACTCATACTCAAATACCGTGTCAATATTTCACGCGACCAGTTCTTGAAACTCATGCACGATGGAAATGGGGAAGAAAAGCAGATTCTATTAAGGAGCTTGGAACAGGCTACTAGACTTATTGCTCACCATAGGCTCTTGGAAAAATAATAAAACGTTATGAGATGGTTTATGGCTCTACGACTATCTTACCATACATCCCCTTGTCTGCGTGTGTCTGCGGGAACGTCATCTCAAGCTCCGTGCATAGGTAGGAGTATATCCCAGGCTCGTCAACGGAGAAGAGGAAAGTGGCGCGCTCACCAGGCAATAATACGACCTCCATCTCCTGCTTATCATTGTTCATCAATATTTCGCCGACAGCATGTTCATGGGCCAGCTCCTCATGACCGAGGGATTCCTCAATCTCTTCTGCGTCTAAGCCTTTCTCCTGTAGCTTTTTAACTTCCTCACGTAGTTTTGCCAAGAACTCGTCTTTATCGGCTATTGGCATAAATTCGTGGTCAACAGCACCTTTGTTAATCAGGGTTATACGTATGGTTTCTCCTGCTTTCATTCTTATTGTAGGCCCGCCTGATGGCCCGTTGTAGCCGAAGTCCCACATCTCTAGGGTTATTTCGCGTATTTTCGGTTGTTCCAGTAGGTAGAAGGATGCTACTGAGCCTGCTGCTATTACTGCGATAGCGGTCACCAAAGCAAGGACTGTGCTTTTCTTCACATTAGAAGTAGATACAGCAAAATCTTATGTTGATTATCCTTCAAATATTGTGGTGATGTAAAAATCATTCCTCATTACAACATCATGTAAATTGGAAATAATTTTGAGGCATTATTGGATGATTTTTATCTTATTTTGAGTTATTTCAAAAATTATGACGGCGGTTATTACGGGGGTTAATGCGGCTGGAAGTATCGTGGCTATGCTGTGGGTATAGTGGGGTAGAAAGACCGTGATGTCGTGGGTTAGGTTGCTTAATGTCAGCGCAGTACCCGCGCTGGCTATTATGGTCTTATAAACCATACTAAGCGGTTTAAGCATATAGAGGAAAACATACGCCAGACCTAGAACTATCAACCCTGTAAGCCACGCAACAGAGGGAGATGCCATAAGCTCCGCCATGTGGGGGTTATCTTCGCAGACCAGCCCAGCGCTTATAAGATATTGGGAAATTAGAAAAGAGCCGCTATTACTTGAGATTCCTAATATTACGAGAGCTAGATAAAGAATGTGGAGGTTATCAAGCCGCTTCAAATACCCTCGCAATAAAAATACTGTAGATACTAGCTATTAACTGAACGCCTAACATCTTCGGGAGATGTTAAAGAAGGGGGGAGGAGGGTTATCATTCTTCAACGATTAGGCTACCGTACATCCCTAGCTCTATATGGCCTGGCACCTGGCAGACGTAGTTGTATATTCCTGGCTTGTTTGGCTTGAAGATTGTTGTTCCCTGCTCTCCTGGCTGTACTGGTCGGGCTGCCGAGCCTACTGCCGCGTTGAACAGGACTGGGGCGTCAAACTTCTTCTCCGAGACTACGGCGAAGGAGTGGGGTATCCTGCCTATGTTGATAAAGGTTACCTTGACGGTCTCGCCGACCTTCACGCGTATGTCTGGGCCTGGTGATGACAGGTCTTCTCCCTGTATCCCGAAGGCGAACTTCCCGTCTATCTCGCCGCCGATTATCGTTATCTCTACTGCTGGTTTCTCTTCTTCAGCCGCTGCTGGTGTCGTAGGAGCTACTGCTGGGAAGAGTAGAACCACAGCCACAGCGAGCAATAGAGCTAGGCCACCCACGAACGCGAGCGTAGCGGCAACTTTCACACTATCCATAACGCTGGCTCACCTCCCCTCTCTAGAAGCTGCCGAGACCAGCCTGCACGCCGAGGCTCACCACCATGCCTATGATAAGCCCAAGAGCAGCCAGTAGGCCTGCTATGTAAAGCAGCGCCACTCCACGGGGCTCCCTTATGAGGTGCTGGTAGAATACAGCCACCAATAGTGCTGCGACGCTGGCTAGTCCGATTATCCCAGCGCGGGCCTGCGCAGGGGGAAGGCCAGCGTTGAAGACCACCAGCTCCAGCGCTACCAGTATCACGAGCCCAACCCAAACGGCTACGTAATGAACTACCCGCACCACGCATCACCTCCCTCTCATATCAAGTAGAAGAGCGGGAAGAGGAAGAGCCAGACTATATCTACGAAGTGCCAGTAGAGGTCAAAGCCCTCAAGCCCTGCGTGGTTCTCCTTCGTTATCCTGCCCTTGAATGCGTGTATTATGAGGTATATGAGGACTGCGAGCCCTGCTGCTACGTGCATCCCATGCGCTCCTGTTGTGATGTAGTATGTTGTTGCTGGTAGGCCGCTGCTGAATGTTATTCCGTGGCTGAATAGCTCGCTCCATTCGCGGCCTTTGTTGAAGAGGAATATGAAGCCGAGGATGAATGTGGCTATAAGCCCTCCGCGTAGCAGTCCCTGGTTTCCTGACTTAGCGCCAGCGAGGGCGAGTATGGCTGTCAAGCTACTTGTTACTAGTATGAATGTGTTTATCGCGCCTTCCATTGGGTTGAGGAACTCTCCTGGCGCTGGCCATGTTGCGCTGTTTATCCTCACGAAGATGTATGAGCCTATTAGAGCGCCGAAGAGAACCACCTCGCCGAATAGTAGCGTCCATACGCCTAGACGTACTCTCTCAACGTTCGCGAAAGGCCACCGCTCGCCTTCGGCGGGCTCTACAGCTATGAACTTCTCCTTAGCCCAGCCCACTATAGAGCCTATTAGTATCAGGGCACCCAGCAACAATACTGGAAGCCCAAGCCCCACTCCGAGGAAGGTTACGAACATTCCAAGCGATATGAAGAGTGGCCACTTGCTGTAGTGTGTCTCGTGTATGTGATGCCCGCCGTTGGCTGGTATTGGCTGTATTGTTATCGTGCCATCGGCCTTGACTACTGGCTGGCCATCATAGTTATGGCGTGGGGGCGGTGATGGGACTAGCCACTCTAGGCTCCACGCCCCCCATGGGTTGTTTCCAGCAGGCTCTCCCTTCCTGAGACTCTGGTAGAGGTTTATGAAGAGTATTAGCCATGAGAGGGCGAATACTATCGTTCCCATCGTGGCTAGCATGTTTGGTAGCTCCCAGCCCATGCCCGCGGGGTAGGTAAATACGCGGCGGGGCATGTCTATGAGGAAGTGCATCGGGAAGTAGAGGAGGTTAAAGCCTATCATATACACGATGAAGTGAAGCTTCCCCAGCTTCTCGTTGAACATCCTTCCAGTCATCTTGGGCCACCAGTAGTAGAGCGCCGCTATCAGCCCTGTTGTAGCACCGCCAACGAGAGTGTAGTGGAAGTGGGCTACTATCCAGTAAGTTCCGCGCAGATAGTAGTCAAGCGCCACGGAGGAGTTGAAGACTCCTGTAATGCCGCCTATGATGAAGAGCGCCACACCACCTAGAGCGAAGAGCATGGGAGTGGTGAATCTAATAGAAGCACCCACGAGGGTCAGGATGAAGGCCAGAGTAGCAACACCAAATGGAATGGATATGGTCTCGGTGGTGATGGTCATAAACTTACGGAAGCCGGGGTCTATTCCAGTTACGAACATATGATGAGCCCATACCATGAAGCTCATTATTGAGCCGATGATTAGGGCGGTTATGAGTATCTTCTTTCCGTAGAGTGGTTTTCGCGCGAATACTGGCAGGACTTCCGCTATTGCTACGAGGCCTGGGACTAGGACGATATACACCTCTGGGTGGCCGAAGAACCAGAAGAGGTGGTCCCAGAGTATTGCGCCTCCCTCAACTGAGGAGAAGTAGAGTGTGCCGAGCAACCTGTCAGCGGCCAGCATTATGACGCCAGCGGCTACGGAGGGGAAGGCGAAGAGCATCATGAAGACGGTAAGCAGTATCCCCCAAGTGTATATCGGCATGCGCCACAGCGTCATCCCAGGCGCTCTTGAGCGGAATATCGTCACCAGGAAGTTTACGGTGCTCATGGTTACCGAGGCTATGAGCATTAGTAGCCCAGCGCCTCCCAGTGTTACACCTAACTGTGGTGAGTATTTGGCCGTGTTAAGCGGCGCATAAACTGTCCAGCCTGTGTCTATAGCTCCTCCAGGTGTGAAGAAGCCTATCGCCGCCAGTAGGCCGCCGAATAGGTAGAACCAGTAGCTCATAGCGTTGAGCCGTGGGAAGGCGAGGTCTCTGGCGCCTATTTGGAGCGGGACGAAATAGTTGGCGAAGGCGAAGGCCAGTGGTGATAGGAACCACAGCACCATGACCAGGCCATGGACTGTTACGGCCTGGTTGAAGGGCGCGCTCTGTAGTATGTTAAGCCCTGGGGCCATCAGTTGGAGGCGCATGAGAACAGCTAGCGCTCCTCCTACGACGAGGAAATAGAGCGAGGTAATGAAATACAATATGCCTACATCCTTGTGGTTTGTGGTGAACAGCCATCTTCTAACAGAGTTTAGTGGAATCTCCATAAGCTACTCACCCCTTATACCACGACTCAAACTCGCTAGGCTCCATCACGATTAGCCTACCAGTCATGAAAGCATGACCAACGCCGCAGAGCTCAAAGCACTGGATTGTATATTCGCCAGTATCGGCGGGTTTTATCCAAATCCAGATGACCTTACCTGGGATAGCGTCTACGCCTATCTTAAATTCTATCAGCTGGAATTTGTGGAAGACATCATCGCTTGTTACTGCGAAGATTATCACCTCATCGCGCGGCACGCGTACCTCATTAACCGTCTCCAGCCCATTTGGGTAGATGAACTTCCACCCCCACTGGAATCCATGAACCTTTATGACCATAGTCCCCTTCTCAGGAGGCTTTTCAATCAAATCAACGGTCTCCATGGTTCCCAGCGTTATTGTAAAGAGTATTCCCGTGACTATGAGCGTCAGTATTAGTGCTGCGCCTATTGTTCCTCTGTCTGCTGGCACTTTTCCTGGAGTTGGGGCGTCTGCTGGCTCTGGGGAGCCAGGCTTGTGGCGGTATCGTATTATATTATAGATGAGCAGCGCTATGACGATTGAGCCGACGGCTGTTCCGATTGTTAGATATAGGGTGAAAAGCTCTTGCCACTGCGCAGTAACGGGGGAAAGAGCAGTAGTCATATTCTTTCTCGGATAAGGCTGGCCTACAGTATTGTGGATTAAGCTTACCCTTCAAATCTGAAGGCTAAACATAAGCTTTAGCAAATGCAATTTTTTACAGAATTGTATGCGAATTATGTTTATGATTGAACCATTATGCTTAAATCATGCTGATAAATTAATTAATGATTCTCAGAACTGCTCTTGACCAGACGACGAATATTATTCTTCACGGTGGTCATAATAGTCGCAGCGGCCGTAGGAGGAATGATAGCATATACAGCTCTACAGCCCTCTTACAAACCAGCAATAGAACTACCAGGAAACGAGAAACTCAAAGACTTCACACTCATTGACCAGTATGGAAGGGAGTTTTCCATATCTTCTGTCAAAGGGAAAGTTGCCCTTCTATATTTTGGCTATACCAACTGCCCAGATATATGCCCACTTGTTATGAGTAAATTTGCATACCTTGAGGAGAAGTTAGGCGATGATATTGATAGGGTGGCCATGATACTCATAACCACAGACCCAGAGCGCGACACGCCTGACGCCCTACGGCGTTATGTTGAGCGATATAGTAGCAGGATTATCGCGCTTACAGGAACGCCACAACAGATTGAGGAAGTTTTGAAGCTATACGGAATATATTCTGAGAAGTCATTAGAAGAGGGTGGAGAGTATCTAATTTCACACTTCGCTCTAGTCATAGTTGCTGACAAGAACATGGTTATGCGCTATGCTCTTACACCTGAGATGGAGCCTGACGAGTATGTGCGGGCTGTTAGATACTTACTTGAGGGTGGAGGATAATATGCGGCGCATAAGTATCGCGTCTATTGGCGCGGCGAGCATCTTTCTTCTATTAACCATATTTGGCTTTTCCGCATCTGCCCAGACTCAGTGGTGCTCAATAAACTGGGTAGGCGACTACATAGTAGAGTTCCGAATTTATCCCAATCCCATAGTTGCAGGCGAAGAATCACAGCTCCTCTTCAGCATACTTAATAAAGACCTTGAGGAAGCTAGGAATATAACAGTCTCAATAGCCGTGTTTGATGGCTATAAGCTTCTCCATAAATTCCCTAAGAGGCTTTATAGCATGGGAGACCTGAGCTACACCTACACGTTCCCCGACACTGGAGAATATACCGTGTTGCTGAACATCTTTGAGGGCAAGGCAATATTGAGCGGCCAATTTACCGTTAATGTGGAGAGACGCGGGATAGACTTCTGGCAGATAGCCGCGGCTATACCCATGGTAATTGCTGCCGCGCTCACAACAGTATATTACGTGCATAGGTTTAGACAATCACAACGCAGCACGCCGAAAGAATTTATAAACAAGACATCAAATAATGAATAAGCAGTAAGGCCATGCTTCAAGTAACATTGAACGTACGGATGAACTGCCCCTGGGTTTCTTATATATCTAGAAAATATAATGCACGTATCACTCTTCTTCAATGCGTCCCCCACGTAATGTCTGGCGGCGTCTCGGCGCTGGTCAAGGTTAAAAGCCCTAACTGCGGCTCTGAGCAAATATCCCGCGCAGTACGTAAGGTTCCCACGGTCCAGGATGCTACTTTCACGGAGATTAGGCCAAATGTCCATTTTGGGATAGTTAAGACCAGTTTATGTCCATGCTCTTCCACAATCTTGCCGCATTTTAACCTGATTAACGCCGTGGATAATGGCGATGGTGGTCTTCGTTGGACATTTTTGGTGGATAATGAGAAGAGTTTGAAACAGCTTACGGAGCATTTGGATAATAATGGCATAGACTATCAGATTGAGGAGGCGGTTAAAATAGAGGATAGCTGGTGCTTGACTGAGAAGCAGGAGCAGGTTATTAGGGCTGCCCTTGAGCTAGGGTTTTACGACATACCCCGTAGAGTAGGTCTTAAAGAGCTGGCTAAGCTCTTTAACATATCGCCCCGCGCAGTATCAGAGATTCTAAGGAGAGCCCACAGACGGATAATAATCCACGCGCTAGAAACCCATCAAGTATCTAAATACAACGAGGCATAAAACCTATAAACAGACCAGAAACAACCAATAAGGTAGGCGGCCGTGGTCTAGCCTGGGTATGACACGGGCCTGCCACGCCCGGAATCGCGGGTTCAAATCCCGCCGGCCGCATACATTTTCATCCAAGCTTTAAAAGAGAGGGGGATTGAAGGGGGGCGCTTACTGTCTGTCTTGTTTGAGCTTCAGGTGTATTATTCCTCTCGCCACGTTATGTTCTATTATCGTTATATTGTATTCGGAGAGTAGCCCTTTTAGGAATTCCATTATGCATTTTGTTGATTCTATCTTATTCCCTATTCCTATAAGCCCTACTTCATACGTTATGTTTCCCAGGTATTTTATCTCTAGGTTTTTGATTGGGAGATACTTAGCATATGTGTCTGCTAGGTGTATTAGTTGGTCTAGGTCTTTGGCGTATATTTTTATTAGTGCTGATACTTCCTGGCCTAGTTTATAGAAGCGTTTTAGGAGCTTCTCAGAGTCGTGTCTATAGAGCTCCGCTATTAGGTCGTCCATAAAGTCTGATGGCAGGATTACGGCGTCAACCTCGCTTAACAGTCTATGGACTAGCCAGAGGTTTGATATTACGCGTATATCTGCGCCTTCGTTGAGCAGTTTTACCGCGTTCTCCATTATTTCATTAACGAGTGCATAGAGCGTCATCTTGCGCTCCTTAGCTATTGTGGCTAGTTGTTTGGCAATCTTTTCATCAACCGCTAAAGAAGTTCTGGACACTTCGCTGTTGTTTAGGGTATGCTTGTATATGAATTTGTATAAAGCTTTACACTTAATCTTATATTTATAGGAATGAAAGTGGTGTAGGTTTGAAAACGTTAAGGTTCGGCATGACAGTGTTATAGTGTTAATAGGGTTTTGAGAAGTGGAGGATGGTTGAGATGGTGCAGACAAGCCCAAGGGTTCTTAGTCTAACGCCATTAGATAGGGCGCTCTCTCTAATCAAAGAAAGCTTATCAAACTATGTGGCGCGCACCAAGACCGTCCAAGTTGAGGATAGTATAGGGTATGTTGCGGCTGAAGATATTTTCTCAAGTGTTGATATTCCTCCTTATCCTAAGGCCGCTGTTGATGGGATAGCTGCGAGGAGTAGCCGTTTGGG
>WAQC01000078.1 GCA_015520425.1 Candidatus Pelearchaeum sp.
CCTTAACACCACCCAATCGCGTGACAAGTTTCCCAATATCAAGCAAACGTTTATCATAGTAATCACTGCTACGCAGACGGTCTAACGCATCTTGCATAGACATAACATTAAGCTCGCTTTCCTCAATCATCAGGCCAAGCCCAAGCTCGGCTACGCGCATAGCATTACCCCTCTGCTCCCCATGACGCGGGATTGGTATGAGGAGCATTTTACGGCCATAGAGAATGCATTTAGAGATTATGGTCAAACCACCCCTAGCAACAACAATATCAGAGGACCTTAGTAGCGGTTCAACATTTTCTATCCAGTCAAATACCATCAACTTCCCATACTCGGCGAAGCCGTTTCCACCTGCACGTCCTCGCGACATAACAAACCTATAAGGCCCTCTAATTCTAGGCACAATATCCAAAAGTAGCCCAACGAGTCTCTCCCGCTCCGATTCGGGCCCGCTAATATGCAAGAATACTAAAGTCTCATCTTCATCCACCCCATACACTTTGCGTACATCCTCACAACCATTGCTAGATGCATCATTAAACTCGGTTAGAGGGCCAACGTATCTAACTTTATTCATTATACTGTTGGGTAAGTTTAGTGTTCTGAGTGATATTGTGTAGGGTGGAGGTAAGTCTGGAATAATTATTACATCTACGTTATTCCATAATTTGGATGGGGCTTGCATCATAGCCTCAACATAGGTAGCTAGTCTCTTAAATTTGGAGACTTCAAGAGGGATATTATACTCGTTCAGCATTAACACTACTGGTTTTTCCGCGATGATTGCCGCTAGGACCGTGGATGCGCGCGTATCGCTATAAACTACGTCGGGGTCGGCCTCTTCAATATATGCCAGCTCCCGTGCAACTTGGGCTGAGAATCTAAGTGGTAGTAAGATATTTTTTGTGAGAGAGAGCTTAAATGAGACAGCTCCTTCTCCGCTCACTTGGTAAGATACGCTGTAGTTGGGGTTTGGTTCCAGTCCTGCTCGTCTTAGGTATTCCAGAGCATCCCCGTATGCGGTTAGTGTAACTTCATGCCCACGTGCCATTAATTCGCGGGCTATGGCTAGGCTGCGCGAAGCATGCCCCATACCTATGCCGCATACCCCCATGTGTATTAGCATCTGGCAGCACCTAGGGGCACTTCTACAACATCACCATTAGGTGCCTTCTCTGCGAATATCTGCGCGGTGAAGCGCTTTATTATGGCGCGCCCTTCAAGCCAATACGTGGGTCTAAGCCCAGCCTTAATGCAGAGATGCGTCAAAAACTCCTCAGCGTCCCAGCCTTCCTCAACAGCTACCTGTGGGAGTAGAAGTCCGCTTCCCTCATTAGACTCTATTATCAACCCATCACGGCCTATGACAATCTCTCTAACTAGCTCCGCGGGTTTTGAGACGGTTATCTCTTCGGGTGGTGTTAATACGCTGACCTCAACTACCACGTTATCCAGCTCGCCCCGCGTTAAGGGTGGAAAGCGTGGGTCGTTTACTGCTGCTGATACTGCGGCTTTAATGACAGCCTCCATTAAGGGCATGATGGGATACGGGAATCCTATGCATCCCCGTAGCATCATGTTTGGGTAAGTGTTAAGAGTTACGAATACGCCGCGTTTCTCGGAGAGAATATCATCAGTATTTTGCGCGTCCATAATTTCTCCTCTTTCCAGAAATATCTGTATAGCCTTACGCGCCGTCTTAACAAGTAGAGTGCCGACTCTAATGTCTAGACTCATGCCCTCTTAACCTCTTGGAAACCTCTTCAAGAACCTTGCCTATATTCCTCCAGTGTCTCCCTATCCAATATTCCTTACCACAGCCACCGCATAGCCAGCGGTTGGGCGTCTTTTTAAGAAGGCTAAGCGGCGTATTACAGTCAGGGCATCGCGTATTTAGTGGATTAAACGTAACATCTATGCCTATCCTCTCAGCCAGCTGAACAAGAGCCGATACGGTGTCAGGCGACTCAATAATTACACCTTTTAACCCTGCTTGAACAGCTTTTATATAGAGCTGAGAGTCGCGGGTTATTATAATACGATGCTCACGTAGAGCTTCCCGTATAAGCGCCTCATCATCGCCGTGCTTCCAGTATTCCGTATCATATCCCAGAAGTCTTAGCCATGTGAGGAGGTTTCCCAGCATTGAGTCTAGCAGAAGCTTCAAGCCTCTTGCCTATGGTTTTCGGCCTTCCGACTTCTCCAGCTCTAGTCTGCACTCCTCGCAGAGTAGCTGGTCGTCAATCCTCACCAGCATGTCCGACCACTCTCCGCAAGCATCACAATAACCTTCAACGAGGCCCTCACTTGAACGCGGTAAGTGAGCGCCCTCAATCCTAAGCTTCTCACGGACAATATCCAGTATCTCTGGGGTAACTTGTAGTATGTCTTTCAGGCTTATGATGCCCATTACCTTCTCCTTATACACTACAACTAGGCGGCTGACTTTCAGCCTGTTCATCTTTCTTAAAGCTTCATCAACGAGGAGGTCGGGGTCGGCTGTGTGGAGAGGCGTGCTCATTATATTGTGAGCCTTGACCTCGCTTGGTTTAAGGTCGCGGGCTACAACCTTGTCTATTATATCCCGCTTAGTTATAACACCTATAGGCTCCCCATCACGCGTTACCACAACACTCCCAATATGATATTTCTCCATCTTCTTGGCGATGGACTCTAAACTCTCATCGTAGCTAGCCTCTATCACAGGGCTGGACATAACGTCCTTAACCCGAACCTCCTCAGCGAGTATCGTAGACTTAACCATCGCCGAACCACACTTTAAGATAACCCTCACTAATTAAAGTTGTTTTCCATGCTGGGTGAGTATGCATTTTCCGTAAGGTATTAATGAAGCGAACTCATTTCTAAGCTGTATTATAGTGTCTCTGGACAATTCAAGCCCTAGTTGCTGATTCAATAGGCTTACTATCCTTGATGCGGCCTCTTCAGCCCTCGTGTTGCCAGGCCTAACTTCTATATATGTGAGGCTCTGTCTTTCTGCGGTCTTCTTTGGTATTACTATGGGTTTTATCATGTTATCTTCCCGTTTTAGAGATGCTGCGAGAGCTAGTTCTGCAGTGAGATAGTGCCGCTCCCCATATACCATGAACGAGCCGCGTGGTAGATACTGGCCAGGCGGAGGGCTGAACGATATCTGGGAATGCTTCACATAA
Organism: Candidatus Pelearchaeum sp.; assembly: GCA_015520425.1. Classification (GTDB taxonomy): domain Archaea; phylum Thermoproteota; class Nitrososphaeria_A; order Caldarchaeales; family Caldarchaeaceae; genus Pelearchaeum. The sequence goes on from WAQC01000078.1 coordinate 3,174, forward strand.
TATACTGAGGTGGAGCTAAATCCCTCACGCCACGCGCGGCTGTAGCAGGCTGTAAATTGGGCTGTCTCCTCCAAACTTGCGTCTCCAGCATGTATGCCCCGTTTTAGAATGACTGCAGGAGACCCCTTAATCTCCGTGTGAAAAACCAAATCTCCTTCTTCAAGCCTTTTCTTGAGTATATACAAGTTGCTAGATACGTCTTTTCCAGCTATCACATGATAACCCTCAGATGTCACGAATTCGCGGAATCTTCTACGACCCGTAGATATTACGGCCTGAGTCTTGAGCGTTGCCTCAGCAGAAGCCGAGACCCTAAGATTCGCAATCTTCTTCTTGATAACATCAAGTTCCTTTACTAGTTTTTCTTTCTCCTCCAACAGCCTAGCAACTGCATTCTTGACTGATTTTAGCTCGTCATAAAGCTTTGAGAGTTGCTTTCCTACTGACGTGTCTAACCTTAGTTCAATCTGCGAGCCATAAACATCAAGCACCATCTTATTCCTTCCGTATTCAAGCATGTTGATACCTGACAATATTGTAGTGGTGTTTCCTTTCCTTATCTCTTCCAACTGCTGTAGATTTGCGGAGAGAATTGAAAGCTGATTCTCTAATAATACTCGTTTCTCATCAAGCTGTGATATTACATGGCTTTTCTCCCCAATCTCCCGCTCTATCTCAATCATCTTATCCTCCAACGGTTTAATCAATCCAGCAATAGTATTCTTACGCTCTTCATGCTCGTAAGCTCGGCGTATAGCTTCATTAAGTGATGATGAAAATATAGGTGGAATGTTTGTGTTTTCAATTTTATGCAACCGAATGGCTGAGAAGATAATCTCATCATTTACGTTGTATAAAATCGCTGTAGCGTTGGAAAACTCCAAATCAATCTCCTTGAGCGCCTTTGCTATACCTTCTCTATCCTCGCTTGTTAGTTCGTGGATTTTCTTCTGCTTATTCACGCCAGCTCTATAAAGGACTTCCTCTGCATATTTGCCTCCTAGGCCGAGGTCGCGTGATAATGCAGCAACCACAGGCGAGTCTTCCCTAAGTTTATTCCAGAAGTCGTCTGGAAGTTTTCTAGGGAGGTATGAGAATCGGGGAGGCGGTGGTGAGTAATTTAACCCAATCTCAATACGTCTTGTCTTTGAGCTAAAAGTGTTTAAGCAGGCAAGTATTTTTCCGTCTTCGGTTAAGATTATGTTTCCAGGGGGCATAAGCTCGCAGATGAGCCTAACTATGTGTTCCTTCTTAGCCATGTCCAGATATACTATCCTCTCCGCGCCTTCTTGTCTGATATCTACTAGCCGCCTATTGTCTAGGTAATGCCTGAGCTGTGATGCAAACTTACTGGGAGCGCTGGGCTTTGGATAGCTCCCCTCAACCAGGAATAGGCAGCTCCCAGCAACTATGCGGAGCTCGTAAACGTGCTCTTCTCCAACCAGCTTAAGAATGAGGGAGGAGTCCTCAAGTTGGTATACGTTCCGTATGAATGTCCCTAGAAGCTTCCCTCTAAGCTCTTCTACGAGGATGCTGAGCTCAGCAGCATTTAAGTCCAACCTCTACATCCCGCCTCCTAGGTGTTGCTTGTTGAAGCCTGAGGATATTATGTACTGGGTGAAGTTTATAGCTGCTCTGGCCATGGGGTTCGCGGCGGCTAACATATCGCTCTCTCTCCAGTCCGTTCAGGGAGCGGTCATAGCTATAATGGCAGCAGCTTTAATATACGTTATCCTAAGCGCCGCGCTGCCCAAGCTCTTCACGGAGGAAGTGCAGGCTTTATCAAAAAGGAAGATATACCTAAACGGCCTGGGAACCTACATAGGCATATTCTTGATATCGTGGATTATCTTCTTCAACATAATAGCGTGAGCGCTAAGCGTTTTCCTCCTCTTCCTGCTCTTCTATTACTTTTTCTTTCTCCTCAGGAGGCTTTATCTTATGAGGATGCGGTAGCTTATCCAGCAACGCTAGGACGTCAGCCCATGCCTTGAAGTAAGGGTCATTACCAACGATAGGTCGGGAGGCCATCTTCTCAAGATACTTCTGTATCTCGCGACGTGACTCCCGCATATCCCGCCGCGTAAATATGCGGAAAATAAGCGAGTCATAGTCGTCATTAACATATGAGTAGAAGATGCCCTGTAAAGCATGTAGATACTGGGCGTCTTCGGGCTCCTTATACTTCCTGGCCAGCTTCTCCAGTATCTTCTCCGACTCCGTTATATGGCCTGAGAACAATGCTTGTAGAAACTTCTGCGTATCTTTAGGCTGTATCATCGTTCTCTCACCTACTCTTAACCTCTCCCTCTTCTACATCCTCCACGCCATTCTCAGTTATCTTGAATACTGCCTCTCCCTCTGGTAGGTGAGGGCTTGACACAAGCCTGGCAATTCTCACATTTTTTCCTGCTGATTTGCGTATTAAGATACGGGTATGGCTTGTGTGGCCTACTATATGCCCGCCTACTGGGGAGACCGCACTATGGGCGAAGAACTCATCAGGCCTAGCCATGACTTGGTTCGTCACCACCGCCGCTGCATTAAACGCACGTGCAAGCCGAATGAGCTTATGTAAATGCTTGTTGAGCTTCTGCTGCCTCTCAGCCAAGACCTGCCTACCGAGGTATTCGCTCCTGAAATGAGCGGTTAGAGAATCAATTATTATCAAGCGTATGTTATTCTCCTTTATCACCTTATCCGCCTTCTCCAATAAGAGTATCTGGTGGTCGCTGGTATATGCTTCTGCGTATATTATGCGCTCACTAACCTCGTCAGGGTCTAGTCCTAGATGTTTCGCCATAGAGGTTATGCGCTCTATCCTGAATGTATTCTCGGTATCTATGTAGAGGGCGTTTGCGCCCAGACCTCCCCGTTCAGGTGGGAGCTGCACATTAACCGCCAACTGGTGGCATAGCTGGCTTTTTCCAGAGCCAAACTCGCCGAAAAACTCTGTTATCGCCTGGGTCTCCACACCGCCGCTTATGAGGTTGTCAATAGCCCTGCTTCCAGTAGTTATCTTACCTATCGTGGTCTTGTACTGGGCGAGCTGTTTTGCGGTTACCCACCTAATCTCACTCGCTTCGCGTGCTGCTGCGATTATCTCTGCTGCGCGTTTATCACTTATCCCAGCAGCCACAAGCTCAGATACAGCAGCCGTGGCCAGAGCCTCAACAGTATGAAAACCTATCTCACGAAGCTTCTCAGCCGTAGCAGCCCCCACACTCGGCAAGTCCTCTATATCTTCATAGACCCTCTGCTGAGGCTTTTCCTTGACTTTCTCCTTCGCAGACATTCTAACAGACTCCATCTCACTATGTATTGGATGGCATATATAAATTCATGCGATACCACCCAAACACAGATATTTGGAGTTTAGCGGGTTGGTGATGGCTGGAATTGAAGGCTGTAATGCTCGTTATGGACGGGGTCGGGGATAGGCGCTGTGCGTCTCTCTCTGGCCAGACCCCGCTTGAAGCTGCGCAGGCTGAGACGTTTAACGAACTAGCCAAACAGGGAGAATGCGGGATTATGGACGTAATATCCCCAGGCCTACCCAACGGAAGCGATACTGGTCATCTAGCCCTACTGGGATATAACCCGTTTGAGGTCTATACAGGCCGCGGACCCTTTGAAGCCTTCGGTGCTGGAATACAGCTAGAGGAAAACGACATAGCGTTCCGTTGCAACTTCGCAACTGTAAATGCTGATGGGATGATAATAGATAGACGCGCGGGAAGAATATCAACAGAGGAAGCCGCTGCGCTGGGAAAAGCAATAGAAGATATAACGCTCAAAGAATTTCCCGATGTTGAGATAATCTTTAAACCAACAGTAGAGCATCGTGGTGTTCTTGTTCTCAGCGGTAAAGGGTTATCGGATAAAGTATCAGACGTTGACCCTCATGCGGTTGGTGTTTATTATCAGCCTCCCAAGCCGTTGGAGCGAGGCCCTAAGGCCCGCAAGACTGCCCGCATACTTGAGCTTTTTCTTGAGCGTGCGCGCGAGGTGCTTAACAACCATCCCCTGAATCAGGAAAGGATTGCAAGAGGCCTTAACCCAGCTAACGCTCTCCTAACTCGCGGCGGAGGGCATCCACCAAAGCTCAAGCCCTTCCACGAAAAGTTTGGACTTAGAGGGGCGATAATAGCTGGGGGCGCGCTCTACAAGGGAGTGTGTAGAGCCGCTGGGTTTGACGTAATAGAGGTTCCAGGAGCAACAGGTACGGTGAATACCGACCTTAACGCCAAGATGGAGGCCGCAATCAACGCCTTGAAGACGTATGATTTTGTCTTGGTGCATGTAAAAGGCACAGACTCGGCCAGCCATGATAAAGACCCAGCAAAGAAGATACGGATGATTAGAAACACGTCGGAAGCCTTTTCCAAAGTCGTGGAGTATGCGGCCACCGAGAATATATACATCGTTATAGCGTCAGACCACTCAACTCCTGTGGAGATAGGAGAGCATAGGGGAGACCCTGTTCCTGTTACAATAGTTGGTCCTGATGTGAGGAGGGATTATGTGGAGCGTTTTGACGAAATCTCATGTGCGCGCGGGGGTCTTGGGCGCATACGTGGAATAGACTTGATGCCTATATTGTGTAACTATCTTGGTAAGATGAGTATGTTTGGCGAGTGAGTGGTCTGTTGAGCTCCTCCAGAATACCTGTTATCGTGTCCATAGAAGGCTTGGGCGAGCTTGAGGCTGAGTTCGTCAGATTCTTCGCCCCGATGACCGTTGATGAGCTAGTTCGCAAAATGCCTATTGAGGGTTTCCTAGCATCCTGGGATAACGCGGTGTATATAGTTACCGAAATATCTCGCGGAGCTGAGAAGCCTACGCAGAAACTGAAGAAGGGTGATATATTCTACTGGCCTCCAGGAAGAGTTCTTGGCATAGCGGTTGAAGAGCATACCCCGCGGGTTCAGACGGTTAAGGTAGGCCGTCTAATAAGTGGCTTTGAGCTCCTCCAGCAAGCTAGGCAGGGTTCTAGGATGCGCTTTCTTCAGCGGTAGCTGCCGCTTTCTTAGACCTCCTCTGGCCCCTCTTGCCGCCCTTCTTCTGTTGTTGCGGAGCAGCCTCAACGGCCATAGCCTCCGCTGATGTAGCAGCCTCCTGCGCTGGCGCATATATCCTAAGACGGTTATCCCCCGTAACTAGCCGTATAACGCCCTTCGCCGAAAGCTCTCCAAGAAGGTCCTTCGCCAGCGATAGCCTAAATCCAAACCGTTCCCCAAGCATGTATGGAGTTACATATCTCTGACTCTTAACGTAGGAGATGACCTCATCCATGTTGGGGACGCTTAAGCCTAGTACGCTCTTCTCGGAGCCTGCCTCGCGTCTCTCTTGCTGCTTTCCCTTCTCAGCCCTCTTAGCTAGTTGGCTGAGGGTTGGTTTTTTAGGTCCGCCCATGGCGCTAGCTCCAGCTTGTATGAGGGGCTATTAAACTTGTTCCCCGCCAAAGCATTAAGACCAGCCCCGCGATTATGGGGGAGTGGGGTTGCTTAAGCTACCTAGGGCACGGCTCATCGGCGATGTGGCGGTGGTTAGAATACCAGCCGAACTTGAGGAGCGCGAGAAAGAGATAGGTGAGGAAATACTTAGACGTAATCCTAGGATTAGGACTGTCCTCCGAACATTCGGCGCTTACGGACAGACAAGAACGACACGAAGCAAAATCATAGCAGGGGAAGAAAATACGGAAACCACCTATAAGGAGCATGGATGCATCTATAAGCTGGACGTTGCCACACTCCTCTTCTGCCTCGGAAACCTCTATGAGCGACGTAGAATGGCCAGCGTGGTAAAACCTAGAGAAGTCGTAGTGGATATGTTCGCTGGTGTAGGCCAGTTCACTATACCAGTAGCCAAGCTGGCCTCACCAAGCGTTGTTTATGCCTTTGAGATAAATCCAGAAGCATACCGATACCTGCTAGAGAATATAAGGCTCAACAAGGTTGAACACGTTGTAAGGGCCTTCATGGATGACTGCCGAAATGCGTTGAAGTATGGTATAGAAGAAAGCGCTGACAGGGTTATTATGGGCTATTTTCCAGGGACAATAAAGTTTCTTCCAACGGCTCTCCAACTATCTAAAGGGGCTGGCTCCTATATCCATTTACATGATTTGGCCAGGAAGAAAAATGGATGGGCCGAGCTTTGGGAGAATGCGAGGAATGTTGCTGAGCAGCTCGGCTATGGTGTTGAGCTTATAAGTTATCGTGAGGTGAAGAGCTACTCGCCTAGTCTAGCTCACTGGGCTCTGGATTTTAGGATTGTTGGTTCTCCTTAAGCTGCTCACCCAGCCAACGCGCAACCTCACTAAGAACACGGCTTCGCGACACATTTATCACCAGAGCCTCAGGCCCCTTCTCCGCCGCTATCATAGTGCTGTAACTGGGCATAGCGGCAAACGAGACAACAGACCAGAAGATACGGCCTTTCAAAAGCTCGTCAACTATACGCTCATTATTTGGAACCAGAGGTATGGGGTAGAACACGACACCCTCGGCCCAGTAGAGGACAGCAGGCTGGCCAGGTGAGAGTATCATGTTCTTAACGAGCTCTTCAGGCGAGGAATATTTGATGTACTCCATTATGACGACTTCCTTAATGGGGCTGTAGGTTATCGTAACCAATTCCTCTCTCCCTTTACAGGGCTTACAAACAACGGAATAAACTTTTTCTAAGCCTTATCAATTATTAGATACACGCAGTAAATAGGGTTGAAGGGGGCGGAGCTTATCCTCAATAGGGTATGGCTCAAAAACTATCCCAAAGGAGTGAAGCATGACGTAGAGATTCCAAATAAGGCTGTTTTTGAGCTCTTTGACGAGGCGGCAGAACGATACGCTAATAGGCCTGCCGCGATATTCTTAGAGGAGAAGATAACCTATGGGAAGCTGCGTGAATATGTGGATAGGATGGCCGCTGCTCTCTCTAGCCTTGGTGTGGGAAAGGGAGATAGGGTCGCTATACTTTTACCCAATAGCATACAGTTCATCATAGCCTACTATGGGACTCTAAAGACTGGAGCAACAGTAACGCCCATGAACCCGCTCTACACGCCGCGCGAGGTTGAGTACCAAGCTAGGGAAACCCAGGCAAAAGTGATATTCACGCTAGACATTCTCTACAAGAACGTCCATCCAATACTCAACAATACCCAGATAAGGCATGTTATAATCAGCAACATAGCGGATTTCCTCCCAGGATTGAAGAGAAGCTTAGGTAAGCTATTGAAGAAAATACCCACTGCGGAGGTTCCGCGCGATGAGCGGATAAAATCGTTCATGGAGTTGCTCAAGACCAGCAGGCCAGAAGCGCCGAAACCCGCGCTAGACCCAGAGAAAGACCTTGTTAGCCTACAATTCACAGGCGGAACCACTGGAACCCCAAAGGGTGTCATGCTTACCCACCGTAATGTAGTGGCTAACATAACGCAGATACACGAGATGCTCAGTACTTACATTAGGGATGGCGAGGAGATATTCGTGGCTCTCCTGCCATTCTACCATATCTATGGCCAGACCGTGCTTTTGGGCTCTGGGCTTACGCATGGAAACGCCCTACTGATTTTCCCACGTTTGGAGCTAGAGCCTTTCATGAAGGCTATAGCGCGTCATAGAGCTACGATATTCCCAGGCGTCCCCACACTGTTTAACGCCATGTCCAAGCATCCGTTGATAAAGGAGCTTGACCTATCGGCGCTCAAGCTGGTAATATCAGGCGCAGACTCCCTCCCAGTAGAGGTTGCGAAGGAGTTTGAGCGGGTTACTGGAAAGAAGGTATGTGAGGGCTATGGCCTGACTGAGACCTCACCCGTAACGCATGTAAATCCACCTGAGGCTATACGCTACGGCTCTTTCGGCGTCCCGATACCAAATACATACGCTGCTGTTATAGACCCTGAGAGCATGGAGTTCCTCCCTGTTGGAGAAGTTGGAGAGCTGGTCGTGGCTGGGCCTCAGGTTATGAAAGGCTACATGCGTGAAGAGGATAACTCCAACGTTTTCCTAGAGGCTCATGGCATGAGATGGTTCAGAACTGGAGACATGGTGAGAATGGATGAGGATGGATATTTCCACTTCGTAGATAGGAGGAAAGACATTATCAAGTTTAAGGGATTCTCAGTATTTCCAGCCGAGATAGAGGATGTTCTCTACAGTAATCCAGCAGTGAAGGAGGCCGCAGTGGTTGGGGTGCCAGACCCGCGGACAGGCGAGCAGATAATCGCTGTCGTTGTCTTGAAAGACGAGTTTAAAGGCAAGACAGGTGAGGAGGAGATTCTGAAATACTGTAGGGAGAGGCTGGCGGAGTATAAGCAACCTAGTCGCGTGATTTTTGTTGATGAGATTCCGAAGACCGCTGTCGGTAAAATACTTAGACGCGCTGTCCGCGACCGCGTGCGCGAGATGCTGGTTCAACCCTCATAATTCATTTGTCGTTATCCCCGCCGACTTTTGACGAATAGCGAAATAAGATTAAATTCAAAACATGGCTAGAATAATAATACGAGACCCTATTTGAGCGTTGTAGAGCTTCATAAAGGGCTTGACAACATCATAGTAAAAGAAACCGTACTCTCCTACGTTGATGGAGAGAGGGGTCGCCTATATTATGTGGGCTATCCAATTGAGGAGCTCGTAGAGAAATCAACATACGAGGAAGTCTGCTTCCTGCTCCTTCATAGAAGACTACCTAAAAAGGAAGAGTTGGCATCATTTGACAGGGAGCTTAAGAAGGAGAGAGAGATACCGAAAGAGGTTATAGACGCTCTAAACCTAATGCCCCGTAATGCGCATCCCATGGATTTGCTCAAAGCAGGTATTGCTCTTCTCGCGTTATACGACCCTGAGCTTAACGTGCATGAGAAGGAGGCAAACATAAGGAAATCAATACGGCTCATCTCTAAGACCGCTACACTCACCGCTTACATAAGTAGATACATACGCGGGCTGGATTATGTCCAACCGTCTAAAGAGATGTCTCATGCAGCCAACTTCTTGCATATGGTTACTGGTGAGGAGATAGATGAGCTATCTGCCAAGGTTATGGATGTGGCGTTTATACTACATGCTGAACATGAACTACCAGCCTCCTCCATGGCCGCGCTTACTGCGGCTTCAACACTATCTGACCTATACTCGGCGATACTTGCTGGGGTTGCAGCTTTGAAAGGTCCCCTACACGGTGGAGCGAACGAGAAAGCGCTTGAGATGATACTGGAAATAGGCTCTCCAGAAAGAGCGGAGCAGTATGTGATAGATGCGCTTAGGGCTAAGAAGCGTGTCATGGGCTTTGGCCATAGGGTCTATAAATCCTATGACCCACGGGCGCGCATCTTTAGGAAATATCTGGAGAAGCTCTCAGAGGTCAAGGGGAATAAGACGCTTCTCATGATAGCTGACGAGGTTGAGAAAGTTATGACGCGCGAGATGAAGGGGAAGGGCATCTTCCCAAACATAGACTTCTATTCAGGTTCTGTTTTCACGCTGTTGGGAATACCGAAGGAAATCTTCACACCATTCTTCGCAACAGCTAGGGTAGTTGGATGGGCTGCTCACGTACTTGAGTATTGGGAGGATAATAGGCTTATAAGACCTAGGGCGCGCTACTCAGGGCCGCTAGACCTACAATACCCTTCTGTAGAGAATAGGTAGGTGCTCTGGAGTCAAGCCTATAAGACGCCCATAATATATTATGGAGAGTAGGGAGCATGGAGAAGGAGCTCGGAATACTGGTTAAACCCCCTCTAAAGAAGAGCAGCGAGATGGCTGCAAGAATGTTAAACAAGGATTGTGAGGCCCTCTTCCTAAACCTACCCAAGTCAATAGACCATCTGGTAGCCGAGATACCTGTGGGCCTAGATTATAGGGAGCTCGTGGAGGAGGCTAGAAAGCGTAAGCTACTTCCAGAGCCTGTTGAAGCATGGCTAAAGGATAGCGAGCCCATATTAAGAAAGCTAAAGGAGCTGGGCGATAGCGTACTCACATACTGTTATAAAGATTTGACTGGTTTTGAGATGGGTGTTAGAACAAGCCACCAGATAGCGCTTCTGACGATTCGCGACACGCTTAGGGGGAAGATAGACGTAAAGAGGTGGGTGGAGGAGCTTAAACGGGAGAATGAAGCAACTAGGGAAGCAGTGAAGCGTGAGGTGGAGATGATGGAGTCCGAAGCCTCGGTATATGATAAGAGCATATGCCTGGCTGGTGTTGAGGGTAGGTTCTTCCACGAAGAGCTGAAGACCAAGTTCAAGACCTGGCTGAAATACATAGACCAGCCATACTTCTTCACACCGCTTGAGGTTCTCAAACGCGAGCTAGAAACAAAGGGTGAGGTATCCTACGAAAGAGCGCACCAACTGATTAGCGAGCATCTCAAGTTTATCCACGACTACGTTTTAACCAACGAGCTTGATGACGCCTATCTGAAATGGGTTAGGAAAAGGTTTTATTGGCATCCCGCTGTGGAAGAGAGGAATAGCTAGCGCTGGCAAGATGGTTGTGTTGAAAGGTGTATAGGTCGTTTAAGCTTGATGTGATTGAGGCGGAGGTAATAGCTAGACTATCAAGAGTTTCAGTTCTCGCCGAGACCGATGGGGTGAGGTTTCTATGCCACCTAAGAAATACAGGAAGACTTCACGACTACATTTATCAGGGAGCACGCATACTGGTTCAACCCAATCCACGCGGAAAAACACACGCAATAGTCATAGGAGCCCCATACGGAGAACGGGCGGCAATACTTGATACATACACACAAGCAAGATGTTTTGAAGACGCTTGCATTAATAATGTTGTCTCGTGGCTTAAGCCGCATAGAATAGATGAGAAAGAGATTACGGTTTATGGTTCTAGGATAGACTATGGACTAAAGGATAATGCAGGCAGGCGCGGATACCTAGAGCTGAAGTCGGCAGTATATCTAGATAAAGATAGATATGCTATGTATCCAGACTCTCCATCCCTCCGTGGCCGTAGGCATGTGGAGACTCTGATGAGGATAGCTAAACGGTCAAGGGCTGTGATTAGCTTCGTAGCTGCTCATCCAGACGCTATAGGATTCAAACCATGTGTTGAGGGAGACCCTATAATGTCAGAGTTGCTGCGTAAAGCCAATAGAATGGGCGTTGAGATGCATGCTGTTAAGATGTTCATGACCCTTGATGGCTCTGTAATATTCGCGGAAGATGATATTCCGATAAAGCTGGATTAAAAGCCTACAACTACATGCGTAAGTGAGCCGAGCATCAAAACAGCGAGCCAAGGGCTTGATATTTTGAATATCCTCCAAGCTAGGTTATCATCTGGTCTGTGGATTAAGCGTATGCTGTCCAGTGTTATCCATATCGTGAGTGGCGCGGTTATTATTAGGTAAGAGATGCTGGACTTTAGCAAGAACGCTATGGCGAGCCAGCACGCAACTGTAATGAAGTTTGAGACTGCTATGAGTTTTGCCGTAGTATCTCTGCCCGCAACAGTGGGAAGCATCGGCAAGCCAGCTCTCCTATACTCTTGCTCAGCACGAAGCGCCAAGCCCCAGAAATGTCCAGGAGTCCATAAAAATACCAATACAGCAAGGAGAATAGATAGAAGTGATATGTTGCCCGTCGCTGCTGCCCAGCCAGCAAGCGGGGAGCAGCTTCCAGCAGAGCCTCCTATAACTATATTCCAGGGAGTTCTACGTTTGAGCCAGAGAGTATAGACGAGAATGTAGATTAGTATTCCAAGACCTATGAAGAAGGCTGTAAGTAGATTTAGGAGCAGCGCAGCTATTATTACAGCGGATACGCTGAGCGCGACACCAAAGATTATTGCTTTAACGGCTGGGCTAAGCCTACCACTGGGAAGAGGCCTATTTCTGGTTCTCTGCATGGCGGCGTCAATATCCCTATCTATATAGTGGTTTATCGCGCTCGCGCCGCCTACTGCTAGATAACCAGCCAGTACTAGTATAAGGAGCCGTTCAGTAGCTCCGCCTCCTGCGAGGAGGAAGGCGGTAACTGCTGTGAGTATGTTGAGAAAGGCTATTTTGGGCTTTGTAAGACTGACGTATTCGCGAAGTCGCATTCCGCTTAAACGAGCGGCTTCGCGTTCTAGAATTTAAGCATACATCAAACTCTAGTTTAGGCGTAAAATTTTGAGGAAAGTGTTTAAGTGCGAGTATTGTGGCAGCTGGGCGTTTTTCCTTGGCCGTTTTCTGGCAAATCCGAATATATTCGGAAATGAGTCTTCTCGTATATTTCTCCAGCGGTAGCTTAGCGGCTTCACGCGGATAAACCCATACATAATCCACGATTTCCTTCCCATCAACTTGAACGTCATCGCTGAGAGCAGCGCATAGGACGTCAAAGAAGATGAAATGCCTATCTCTCTCAAAAAATCCACTGGGGTTTATAACCTCTTGTACCATGAATAGGCTTAGCGGCTTCACGCGTAGGCCCACCTCCTCATAGGCTTCGCGTGCAACAGCCTTTGCTATCGTCTCCCCGTATTCCACGTGGCCGCCTGGTATGGAGTAGCGGCCTCCCCACTTGGGGCTTCTGACCAAAAGCATTCTCCCGTCTCTCCTTATTATAAAGGCACCAACAGTAAGCTCAGGTTTCCGTTTCTCCAACCCTATGAGCCGCCCCTCTCATCTCTCAAGCTTATGCATGGCAACTAAATCTTTCTCAAAGAGCTTAAGCTCCCGCGGAACCTCGTATTTTATCCCCTCCTTCAGCGAAATACCTCTAGACTTCTTCAAAGCCCACACAGTTGAGTTAAACTCCTTAATCTTCTCTGTGTAATTTGCGTATTGCTTATTCCATGCTGGTTTCGGGAAACGCTGTAGATGTATGCTCCTTTTACCATAGAGCTTCCGCCATAGTATGTCTGTTATGAATGGCGTGATGGGTGCTAGTAGTATTAAGCATGTCTTAAGGCATGTATGGAGTGTTTTCCAAGCAGCACGCTGCTCGGACTCGTTGAAGCCTATGGCATAGGCGCGGGGTTTGGACATCTCAACATAATGGGCAGCAAAGGTATTCCAGAGGAAATCGCGTATCCTTGTAGCTGGTATGAAGAAGTTGAAGTCTCGGTATCCCTTTAGACATTCCTCAACCAGCAAGGATAGCTCTGCTAGTATCCACTTATCCGTTGATGTTAGGCGCGTATTTCGGGGCTGGGGGAATGAAGAGACATATCGCGCCACATTCCAGAGCTTTGTGAGGAACTTCCCAGCACTGGCTATGCGCGCCTCAGATATCCTAAAGTCCTCCCCTAGGCTTGCTTCCTGTGCGCACCAAAACCTAAAGCAGTCAGCGCCGTATTTCTCAAGTATGGGGAAGGGGTCTATAACGTTCCCCTTACTCTTGCTCATCTTCTCCCCATGCTCGTCAAGTCCCAGACCACCTATCCAGACATGGCGAAACGGCTCTCTACCAGTTAATTGATAGCAGCGGAGCACGGTATAGTAGAGCCATGTCCTAACTATGTCCTTACCCTGCGGCCTTATGCCAGTAGGATACAGAGACCATCTAATCTTCTTGGAGCGTCTATCCATTATGATGAAGAGCGGAGATATGCTTGAGTCCATCCATGTATCAAATGTCCTAGTTTCCCCTACAAACTCCGTAGAGCCGCACTTCCTGCATTTATCAAACGGCGCCCTCTCACGCCAAGGCTGATAGTATCTCCCACCAGGAGGTATATGCGGTTCTCCGCATGACTTACAATACCATATCGGTATCTCAGTCGCATAATAACGCCGCCTTGAAATGGGCCAGTCTATTCTGAGAGAGTTTATCCAATCAAGGAGGAGCTGCTTATGATGGCTGGGATGAAACTTCATCCTATCCGTTAAACGTTTAAGGTCGTCTGAAAAATCAAGCTGCTTCAAGTAATACTCTTTCATGGATATTATCTCAATTGGGTTCTTACTCCTCTCGCAGATGGGCGTATTGTGGGTAATCTCTTCAATCTTCAATATCCTGCCCTCGGATTCTAGCTCTTTGATAATTGCTTCCCGCGCCTCCTCAACCGTCAGCCCCGCGAACTTGCCCGCCGCGCTCGTCATGCGCCCATCTTCACCTATCGCTATAATCTCCTCAAGGCCAAGCTCCCTGAATAGCTGTACATCCATATAATCACCATAACTGCACACCATCACAGCCCCAGTACCGAACTCAGGCTTAGCCGCTGGATGGGGAATTATAGGAACCTCACGCCCATAAAGGGGGACAATCGCAGTCTTCCCATGATGCTCTCTATAACGCTCATCGCTTGGATTAACTATTACAGCCCTACACGAGCATAGAAGCTCAGGTCTTGTGGTTGCTATAATTATCTCACCGTCCTCTGCAAGGTCAAATTTGATATAAACAAGCCGTGCAGGTATCTCCTCATACTCCACCTCAGCGTCAGCTATCGTTGTCCCGCATACGTGGCAGTAGTTATTTGGCCGCGAAGACTCGTATATCAGCCCCTTCTTCCAAAGCTTGACAAACGTGCTTTGCGTAAGCTCGCGATAAACTGGAGAGTCTGTCCTGTAATAATTATCAAAATCACCACTAAGGCCCATTCTCTTCATTATCTGTATCATCTCTGCTTCCAGCTCGTCCAGCGACTTGGAACAAAGCTCAATGAATTTCTCGCGCGGGGTATCCCTGATGGAAACGCCGTAGCGTTTTTCCGTGAATATCTCTACGGGAAGCCCATTCCTATCTATACCTATTGGGAAGTAAGTCTCATAGCCCAGCATCCGCGCAGTCCGCGCTATCATGTCAATCTGCGAATACTGGGCAGCAGCCCCTATATGCCAGGGCCTGCCCGAAGGATATGGTGGTGGAGTGTCTATAACGAATTTCTTCTTCCGCGAGTTTATCTTGAAAGAGTATAACTTCTCCTCTCTCCACCTCTCCATCAACTGAAGCTCAAAGCTGGGGTTCCAGAATTTCTCTTCAATTGATGGCTTTAGCTCCATGCCCATTTGCTCTGAGCGTTGATGTCCAGAAATAAATATGTGAGAGCCCCTTTTTAGACGAAGCCTAGCATGGCTTTCGCTTCTTCACTCATCCTATCAGGCGTCCAGGGCGGGTCAAACGTCAGCTCTACCTGCACGTCCTTAACCCCCTCAACCAGCGTCGTTATAGCTTCCTTCACCTGCTCAGTGATAAAAGCGCCGATAGGACAGCCTGGAGCGGTTAGCGTCATCTTAACATACACACTATTATCATCGCGCACCTGAACATCATACAACAAGCCCAAATCAACGATATTGACAGGTATCTCTGGGTCATATACGTTCTTGAGAGCGTTTATTATGTCTTCCAGCTTCGGCTTCTCGGCCAAACTTTCTGCACCAAGGGTTAGTTTTTCTCTCCCCCTTATTTAAGAATTGGCGTTGAGCTTGATGCTGCGTAATAGGGTATTTTGGGAGGCAAGTATTTACGTCAGAGGTTAGAGAGGGGTTGCTGAGTTGAGCTTGGAGGGGCTTAAGGTAGCTATCCTGGCGGGGCCCGATTATGAGGACCTAGAGCTCCATTACCCGCTTATAAGACTACAGGAAGAGGGCGCCGAGGTACGTGTAGTAGGACCAGCTAGGCAGGAATATAGGGGGAAACATGGCTTATCGGTTATGGCCGACCTAGCTATAGAGCAGGCCAAGCCTGAGGAGTTTGATATACTGGTAATCCCTGGTGGCTGGGCTCCTGACAGGCTAAGAAGGATACCCGAAGTAGTGAATTTCGTGAGAGAATTCTTCCTGTCAGGTAAGCCTGTTGCGGCAATATGTCATGGCGCTCAGATACTCATATCGGCAAAGGTGTTGAGGGGATTTAAGCTCACATGCGTCTCGGCTATAAAGGATGATGTGGAGAACGCAGGCGCTATATACATTGACACGCCCGTTGTGCGGGATAGAAATTTGATAACATCCCGCATACCCGCAGACCTTCCTTTCTTCCTCAAAACACTGATTGAAGCTGCGAAAGAGCTTAAGAAGGCGGAGACAAAACTTTGAACACGCTACCGCCTATAGAGGAGAATTATAGCCTAGGGCGCCTAGTTACGTTTATACCAAATAAAAACTACCCAAGGCATAGGTGGTTTTTTCTTTAAAGAAGGCTTTTCACGCGACTTTGTTCTCCTGATGCTAAAGGAGCTTGAAGTGGAGAAGAAGCATCTTGTTTTAGACCCTTTTCTCGGAGTCGGAACAACATGCCTAACGTGCCGTGAAGCTGGAATAGCGAGTATAGGTGTTGATGTCTCACCCCTCTTCGTCATGGTCTCGCGGGTAAAGACACGGGATTACGATGTAGATATGCTCAGGAAAATCCGCGAAAAGATTATCGCTCAAAGATTCATAAGACCAGATACACGTGGCATAGATGGATTCGTAAGACAGCTCTTCTCCAAATATGCTCTGGAGGACCTAGTTTTTCTTCGCGAGAAGATAAACGAGATAGAAGACGATACACTGCGCGAGTTTTTCCTCCTAGCTTTAATGAACGCGGCCGAGAAGACGTCATACATATACCGTGATGGGGCTGTAATTAAAATTAGAAGAGACATACCTAGGCCGCCATCATTACGTAAGATGTTCGGGCGTGTAGTTAAGACGATGATTAAAGATGTGGAAAGACTGCATCTGGAGCCCGTAGAGGCTGAGATACTCAGAGGCGATGCGCGGATGCTGGAGTTTATAGAAGACGAAACGATTGACGCCGTTATAACTTCCCCACCCTATCTAAACAAGATAGAATATACAAAAGCTTACTGGCCCGAGTACGAGCTCTTTTTCCCCAACGTTAAGATAGACCCGCTGAGGGCTTACATCAGCTTAACGCCTAAAGAACCTGAAAGTGAGCCTCTCCCTGATATGGAGATGCCGCCTATAGCGCGGGCTTACTTTAGTGATATGCTTAAGGTGTTCGGCGAGTTGTTCAGGGTTCTTAAGTATGGTGGGAAGGTCGCCATGGTGGTGGGCGGCGGGGTTTTCCCCGATAGGGTGATAGACGTGGATATACCCCTAGCACGTCTTGCTGCTGATGTTGGATTTACCGTGAAGAGGATAATCGCCGTAAATAAAAGAGCGGCAACAACGCGTCGTGTCATAAAAATAGGAGAGAGCAGAGAGAGCATACTAATTATGCGGAAAGAATGACAGCCCTCTCTCTACCATCATGAGCCTCAACGCGGTATAGCC
>WAQC01000079.1 GCA_015520425.1 Candidatus Pelearchaeum sp.
AGCCTATACTATCTAAGAATGAAGTCTGCGTAGTAGCATGTGACGGTGCGGCGAAGGCATTATTAGAGCAGGATGTTAGCCCGTTTCTAGTCGTAACAGACTTGGATGGTGATGTTGATACATTACTGCGCTGTTCTAACGAGGGGACAATCATGGCAGTGCACGCTCATGGCGATAACATGGATAAGCTATCTTCAATCGTTCCCAAGCTTAATGGACCTCTAATCGGTTCTACTCAAGTAGAGCCAGTAGCTTGCCTAGTGAATTTTGGCGGCTTCACCGATGGAGACCGAGCAGTATTGTTATGTGAGCATCTGGGATGTAGGCGCATAGTTCTTGGCGGTATGGACTTTGGTAACGAGATTGGAGAATACTCTAAGCCTTTTAGGGTTGAGGGAGAGCAACTTAGTCGGAAGTTAAAGAAGCTGGAGATAGGGAGGAGGATACTTGAGTGGCTGGCTCAGACAAGCGACGCGGAGCTGATAGACGCAACAAGCGGCGCCGCGGGTATTAGGGGGTTTAGACGCCTAAGCTGGCATGAGTTGGGGGAGAAGCTGGGCTAAACCCTTATATCCACGCATAACACGTTGCGAAGTTGGTGCCATGGCACACCAAATTCTTTAACCGCCCAGAGTAGAAAGCCAGACCAAGTAGGTGGATTTAGCTTGTTGTCAGAAATAAAAAGATACAGCCCAGCTTATGTTGAGGAAAGAATAGCCAACTGGTGGCGGGAGAACAACATAATAGAGAAGGTGATGAACAAGAACAAAGGCGCACCTATCTTCTCTTTTCTTGAAGGCCCGCCGACGGTAAATGGGTTCATGCACATAGGCCATACACGCGGCAGGGTGTACAAGGACATAATCCTACGCTACATGACCATGCGCGGCCTTGATGTATGGAGGAGAGCCGGATGGGACTGTCAAGGACTGCCCACCGAGATAGAGGTTGAGAAGAGGCTTAACATAAAAACGAAGAAGGACCTAGAGCGGATAGGTTTAGAACGATTCATAGAAGAGGCAAACAAGGTCGTTGATTACTACATATCCCAGTGGCGTTCCGCTAGTGAGAGGCTGGCGCTGTGGCTGGATTATGATAACGCATACGAGACGCGTCGCGAAGAGTATATGGAGCATGTTTGGTATTTGCTCAAAAAAGCATATGAAGACGGAAACCTTATAGAGAGCCTCCGCGTGGTGCCATACTGCCCACGCTGCGAAACTCCATTATCCCAGCACGAATTAGCCCAGGGCTATGAAGAGGTAAAAGACCCCTCAATCTACGTTAAGATGCCTCTAGAAGGGTCTGACAATAGATACGTGATAATCTGGACCACTACGCCCTGGACTCTCCCTGGGAATGAGGCAATAGCAATAGACCCAGAAGCGGAATATGTAGAGCTGGAAGTTGATGGTGAGCGTTGGATAATAGCGCATCTACTTCTACAGAAGTTTGTAGAAGAGGTTGGGATGAAGAAGCATAGGAAGTTAAGTGTTTTCAAGGGCGAGAAGCTCGTTGGGATGAAGTATGTTCATCCTCTAGAGGATGAAGTCCCCGCACATAAATCTCATGATGGGACAGCCCATACGGTGGTAAGCTCAGAGTTCGTTTCAATGGAAGAGGGTACAGGCTGCGTCCATACCGCGCCCGCGCATGGTCCTGAAGACTTTGAGCTGGGCAAGAGAAACAACCTACCTATCTTCTGCCCAGTATCCTCTACGGGAGTATTCACAACAGAAGGGGGAAAATACAACGGCCTAACCACACGCGACGCATCTAAAGTAATAATAGACGATTTAGAGAGGAAGAACCTTCTCGTTAAAGCAGGGGAGATTATACACAACTACCCCTTGTGTTGGAGGTGCGGAACACCACTCATATACCTAGCAAGTACGCAGTGGTTTCTGAGGGTTGAGCCGATTAAGCAGTATATGATAGAGGGTAATGAGAACGTTGTATGGTGGCCCGAATGGGCTGGTACCAACAGGTTTGGTGAGTGGCTGAAGAATGCTGAGGATTGGTGCATATCAAGAACAAAGGTATGGGGAACACCGCTTAATGTATGGACATGCCAGAACTGTGGTAAAAAACGGGTAGTCGGCTCGCGCGCGGAGCTTAATGAGGCAATAGAAAAACCAAACGAGCTTAGGATGCATAGGCCGTGGATAGACCAAGTAGTCTTCAAGTGTAATGAGTGTGGAGGAAAGATGTATAGAGTCCCCTACGTGCTGGATACGTGGCTAGACTCTGGGGTAGCGCATATCGCGAGCATAGACTATCTCAGGAATAGAGAACTCTTTGAGAAACTATTCCCCTACGACTTCATAACGGAGGCCATAGACCAGACACGCGGATGGTTCTATACGCTGCTCTTCACATCAACGCTACTCTTCAAAAAACCACCATTCAAATCAGTTCTCAACCAAGGCCACGTCTTAGATGAGTTCGGTAAAAAGATGTCAAAGTCGCGGGGAAATGTTCTATGGGCCCACGACGCTTTTGACAGATTCGGCGTAGACCCTGTAAGACTTTATCTCGTCTCCAAGGCAGAGCCATGGAGCACGATAAACTTCGTCCCAAGCGAACTTACTCAAGTAATAGAACAGCTCAACACACTTTGGAACGTCTTCCTCTTCGCCAAAACATACTTTGAGCTGGATAAATTTAATCCTGAGAGGCATAATGTTGAGTCTCTTAGCAGAGACCTGAAGCCTGAGGATAAGTGGCTACTATCAAAGGTAAATACCCTCATTAAGATTGTCACTAAGAGCTTAGACGAACGTGAAATACAGGACGCGGCGCGTGAGATTAGGAGGTTCTTCATAGAAGACCTTAGTAGGACGTATATCCGCTCTATCAGGCGGCGGGTATGGGTTGAGGAACAAACTAGGGAGAAACTGGCCGCCTACGCCACATTATATTATGCCCTGCGTGTAGTAACCATACTATTAGCGCCGTTCACACCACATTTAGCTGAGGTTTTCTTTAAAGAGATTAGGAAAGCAGACGACCCAGAGAGCGTTCATATGGTCAGCTGGCCTAAACCTGATGAACGATATATAGACGAGGAGCTAGAAGATTATATGGATATAGTTCAGGATACGCTCACGGCAGTATTAGCTGGGCGGCAGAAGGGTGATAGGAAGCTCAGATGGCCTGTGAGTAGGATAATAGTATCTCCAAAAACTCAACGGGCTAAACAAGCATTATCGCGCTATGCAGATTTCCTCAAGACGCTGGCAAACGCACACAATCTTGAGCTGCTGGATGTCAATGATAAACCGCGGGAAACTATGTTGAGGGTTAAGCCTGACTTCAGACGGCTGGGACCTAAGCTAGGCAAAAAGCTTACACAAGTTGCACAAGCTTTATCTTCAGTTGATGGTTATGAGGTTAAAAAAGAAGTGGAGAAAAACGGTAGGTATAGCCTACTGCTTCCAGATAAGTCTGAGGTGAAACTAGAAAGTGATGATTTAATCTTTGAAGAAGAACTACCAGCTAACCTTGTATTTTCGGAGGGACGTTTTGCGTTTGTGTATATAGACCTCATTGAGACTGATGAAATACGAAGACTAGCAATAGCTAATGAGTTTATACGGCGAATACAAGTTATGCGTAAAGAGATGAACTTAAACATACTTGATGAGATTGATTGTCTTATAATAGTTCAGAATGGCGAAGTAACAGAACAGCTGAAGGCTGCAAGCGAATATATTGAAGAAGAAACAAGAACCCGCCTTCAGATTCACGGAAAACACCAAGATATACCAAGCGATTATTTCGGTAAGAGTTGGAAGATTGGAGCGCTAGACGTTACAATAGCTCTACGTAAGCCTCAAAACAATACTTAATATCTAGTTCTCAACGACTTGTCCTATAGGCAAATGGTGCCCTGAACATGGCTTCTAAGACACTCGCCATAATACTCTGCATCACAGGCGTTGCCCTCGCGCTAATCCCTGTTACAATATATATTAATGCAGGGCTCGGAAGCCCATTACAAAGACAGCTGGATACTGCGCTACCCTTTATGCCGCTTCACTTGCTAACAGCGATAATAGGCGCGGTAATTGCAGCGCCTGGTATGATACTCTTTATAAAAGCAATGAGAGAGTATCCTACTACAACCCCAGCACAAACAAGAATAAGAACAACATATCCTCCTACTAAGGTTAGTAAACCAATCGTGAGAGGGAAGGAGAAGGATGTTGAGCTCATAGAGCGGCAACTTGAGGAGATGATTAGGAG
>WAQC01000080.1 GCA_015520425.1 Candidatus Pelearchaeum sp.
ACATAGTTTTGTAGTGCCCGCGTGTCTGGAGTCATGCTCCGCTGCATGGTTTTACTGAATCTAATAAACGTTCTACTCTATGGCTGGTGTTATTATTGAGGAGAGGAAGATAAGCAGTGCGAGAATAATGAGACGACGCACACGCATCATCCTAGCCCGCCTTAGCATAATTTGTAAAAATTATGCAGCTCTCACGATTAGTCCTGGATATATGGGTAAGACCTTTATGAATGCGCTTCCCTCAGAGGCTCTCAGGCTCTCTTGGGGTCTGTGTTGAGCGGCTTCGGGCTTCGCGAAGACTGGCGGCGCGTCTTAGATGCTCTAGAGGATTTGGTCGGTGTCTATGGTAGGGTGAATCGCTGGATTTCTCTGGGGATGGATGTGAAGCTCAGACGCGACGCAGTTGCTGGCGCGTTGGTCGGCTCCAAAATAGTGCTTGACGCTGGATGCGGTGATGGTATATTTACAGAGATAGCCCTAGAGGAGAACAACGAGATTGACGTGATTATGCTTGATGTTCTCCAAGCCATGCTGGCACGTGCTAAGCAGGTAAGCCCAGCCCAGACGCACCCTATACAGGGAGTGTTTGAGCACCTGCCGCTACGCATGGACGCGATAAACACCATCATAGCCGCGTTCGCTGTGAGAGACTCGGTTGACGGAGAAGATGCTATGCGCGAGCTTACACGCGCGCTTAAGCGTGATGGGCAGCTTATAGTCTGCGACATAGCTAAGCCAGACAACAAGTTATACGCGGCTCTGATAGGTTTCTACTGGCGCTTCATAGCACCCATACTGGGGCTCATCGCAGCGGGTAAAAAGGGAATACGCGTAGCCGCCATAATGCCCACATACCGTAGATGGCCGCGGAGAGCGCAGCTAATCGCTGAGTTAAGGCGATGGTTTGAGGATGTAGCGGTAATGGATAGGCTTCTAGGCGGCGCTATAATAATGAGGGCGAGAAGAAAAAGAGAATGTTAGCATGGTTATCCGTATTTGTATTGTACGCCGTGCCCCTGCCTCTCGTGTCCGAAGTCAACGACGCCAGGCGGCCCTATGACGCCGCATGTTCCACACGCAACACACGCTACATGGTCAAACCGTACAGAGCCTTCCTCAACATCCCTGAAGGTTGTTCTAAGAGCCTCCTCGGCCCTACCACCTAGCTGAGCCAGGTTATATTCATACAGGTCTTTGAATGACGCAAACACCCCCTTGGGCGTGATTAGGGTGTAGCAGTTCACGGGGCAGAGGGGTATCCAGGCCTTCAACCTGTCTTGTGAAGCCTTTCGCGTATCCACCTTGATATGCGAGTATTCCTTGTCCTCTTCATAGTTTAGTAGCCCTGTTCTCTCTTGTATGCGCTGTATAGCGTCGCGCGTGTCTCGTCTCTTTTCCTCGCCTGTGTAGTTTCTCTTCTGGGCTAGGCCGAGGCTGAACATTAGTCGCGGCATCGTCTCGTAGAAGAATCTCCTCTCAAGCAGTGCGCTGTTTCTCTTTGATGCTGCCACGTCGCGGTAGATTGGTGAGAGGAGCTTCCTGTATATCGCGAGCGTCCTTACAGTGAAGTCTCCAGCTCCGTGTGCGTGTATGTATGTCTCTGCCGCCATGATTCCAGAAGCTATCGCGCGGCGCATCCCGTCTATCAGAGCGCCTATCTTGACGAAAGCCCCCAGCGCGTCTCCCGCTACCAGGAAGCCCGAAGTGTATGGTGTTTCTAGTATCGTCTTATAGCCGCGTGGTATGTTGTGGGCAGAATACTCCACTAGGCTACCCCCTTCTATGAGCTGCCAAACGAAGGGGTGGGACTCCATCTCCTCCACCATGTCTAGGGGCTTTCCAACGTCGTTGGGGCTGCTGGTTAGCCTCTCTATGAGCGAGTCCATCCCAGCCACTATTCCAACCGAGATGGTGTCGCGGTTGGGGTAGAGGAACCCGCCGCCAACTGTTGAGTGCATGAAGTCTCCGAGGAGATAGACCGCCTTGAACCCGCCATCGGCGGAGAAACGCTCCTCAATCAGGGAAGGCTCAAGCTTATACACGTGCTTAACCCCGTGATAGACCTGGTAAGGCTCAAGCTTGCCGCGAAGCCCTGCCTGCTCAACGAGCCGCGAGGTTACGCCACCACAGTCAATAACCACATTACACATTATCTCCTCATTATCGTCTGTAACAACTCCCACAACTTGGTTATCGCGTGTTAGGAGGCGCTCTACAGATTTGCCCGTAACCATCATCGCGCCTGCTTCAACAGCTTTTGACGCCATCCACTTGTCAAACCGCGCTCGTAGCACGGTGTAGTCGTGGCCAGTATCCACGTTGAGCATCGTCAAGCCCAGCCGCGTGGCGATGGAGCGTTTATCCATCTTGAGAAGCCTATACGTCAGCCTACCATCCTCCCGCTGGGGCTGCTGGAGAGCATATAGCTCATGAGCAACTATACGCCTCTCCAGAGGAGCCTCCTCCTCAAACTCTGGTATAAGGTCTAGCATTCCATAGCCTGGGAGGTATCTCCCGAAGAGAACGCCTCCAGTCATGTTGCGGTGTCCAGGGACTTTAGCCTTCTCCAGCAGGAGAACATCATACCCCTCGCGGGCCAGCGTTATCGCAGCAGCGGAGCCAGCGGGCCCAGCCCCCACTACAACTACATCAAACTTCTCAACCATCCCCCTCACTGTCCGCGTAAGTATGAGATTAGCTGGGGAACGACCTTATAGAGGTCGTCGTTAATGACGTAGTGGGCTATGTCAAATATCGGCGCGTTGGGGTCTGTGTTTACCGCTACTATGTTCTTGGACCTTATCATCCCTACGCGGTGCTGGACTGCGCCGCTTATTCCGAGCGCTATGTAGATGTCTGGTGCTACTGTTTTTCCTGTCTGGCCTACTTGCCTCTCCTTGGTGATGAAGCCCTCAAGCTCCTTCAGCTCAGCATAGATTAACGCTCTTGTGGCGCCTATCTCAACCTTCAGACCATAACGCTCACGCAACAACTGCGCAAGCTCCTCGGCGAGCTCAAGCCCCTCGCGCGGATTCCTAGGCCTGCCCTCACCGTCCTTCAGTATCCCAAGCCCAAGGCTGATAATCACCTTAGCATTCTCCAGGTCAACGGCGCTCTTGGGTAGAGCCTTCTCTTCTATAATCTCAGCCTTAAAGTCGTCCTCCACAGGGCTGGGCTGGAAGCGTATGAGCTCCCCACGCCTACTCTCGTCGCGTGGCAGGGGCTCAAAGTTCCCAGGCCTTATACTCGCTATCTGCGGCCTGTGCCTTGGGGTGTATATCTTCGCCACGCGCGTGGCGAAGTCTGGCCTAATCTGGGCCAGGACGTTCTTGTATGTGGTGTTGTCCTTCCCGAAGTAATAGTCCTCAACCTCCAGGTCTATGTTATCCGTTGCCAGACCTGTCTTCAGCCTATACGCAACCCTCGGCGAGAGGTCGCGGCCAAGCTCGTCGGCTATGAATAGGAAAGCATAGGGCTTGTATTGTCTGCACATATCCACGAGGACGCGGGTGTATGGGAGGCAGAGGTAGTTCTTCAGCCAGGGCTCGTCAGCGTATATCACGGCGTCTGCGCCCCGCGCTATTGCCTCGTTGGGAGCGTCGCCCAGCTGGTATCCCAGCATAACGGCAACTACACGCTGCCCTATCTTGTCGGCTACCTTTCTACCTGCGGCGATAAGCTCCAGCGAGGGGCGCGTGAGCTTACCGTCCTCGCGGGTTAGATAAACCCACACATCCCTATACTGCTCTAGCGACAACCTGCAAACCCCCGAACAACTCTTCAATCATGTGCTTTAGTGTGAAGACCTCCAGAAGCCCCTTACCCTCCAGCTCCCTAACCAGCTCCTCAGGCAAATCGCCCACAGGGTCATACTTCTTGAATGGGCCATATCTCTTCCCGTTCCACTCAAACTTATCCATGTCCTGCTTGAAGACCAGCGTCTTGCCTACTATCTTCTGGACTGGCGGCCTGCCTATCTCCATGCCTGGGCCTACTATCGTTGGCGAGCCTGCGAAGCCCAGCTTCTCTGGGTCTGCGCCTATGTATGCCGCGTCCCATACGCGTATCTTCCTTAGCTGGCCGCGGTAGTTGTTTAGCCTAACGCGCTTCTGCACGCTTGCTGGAGGCACGCGCGGGGTGTATTCCGTGTGTAGAGTGAGTAGGCAGGGTATGGGTATCCTGAGTTTCTGCAATAGATTACCCAGCTTCCGCTCAGCTATCACGGAGTTCTCCTCTGGCGATACCTCAAAATCAACGACGAACGCGGCGTGGGGTATCGTGATTCCCAGGAACTCGCTCAGACCCTCGGCGGTCTGTGGTCCTGTGTTTCCAGTCTCACCGTCAGAGGTCTTCATGCCAGCTAGGACGATGAAGTTCATCAAATCTCCGCGCGCTTCCTCCAGCTTCTCAAGAAGCTGCTCCCTGCTTATCCTGCCCTCCACGAATAGCCTGACAGAGCTATCCCTCACCGTTGGGAGTGTTGAATATACCTTGTTGGGGAGCATGTTCTCGTTGTATAGCTCGCGCGCCTTGCTCTCCACCTCTGCTGGTGATGCGTTGTTCCTAACCAGCTCTATGAGCTCGTCAAGCGCTTCTTGGTGGAGCTGGATTATCCTATGTATCCCCTTGGCAAGCGCGTAAGCAGTGGCCAACGTGTCCGCGCCAGCCATACGCCTATCGCTCAAGAGAACATTTTCATCCACGCCGTATATCGGCATGCGCGGAACCAGCCTACTCTCCTGATTCGGCTCGTACAGGTCGTTCATTATCGGGACAAGCTTAGGCTCAGGCCCCATGCTGAGGCCGATAACCTTGCCCCCAACCCTCCGCTTGAGATAATACGCGGCCTCAAGCGCTCGCGTGTCATGTGGGTTCATCACAAGCTCCATCTCCTCACGCCTGAGCACGCCAGATACGGTGATAACACCAGTAGTCTTGGCTGGAACACCCTTTAACATGGCGATTATTAGCATCCGAAGCTCAGCACACAGCCCTTAAAGTCACTACTTAAACCTCAATTTACTAGTTATAGCGGTTCTATGACTGAGTCTTGGTCTAGCCTGAGCTCTAGCTCGTTGTATCTGTTTAGCCTTAGGCTTACCCAGCGTAGTTCTACGTTTGTTCCTTCGGGTATTTTGTCTAGTTCTATGGCTTTTCCGCCCCATGCTGAGCCGCTTATGACCTTCTCACCCTGCTTTAGCCAGAAGTGGATGACCTCCCGCTCCCCGTAGCGGGTGTCTGTCTTGGAGAGCGGTGTCTTCCCCGTTATGGTTCCTGTTATGATTACGTCAATTGCTGGTACTGGGTTCTGCTCAAGCCTTATCCTCGTGGGAGAGAACCTAACGCCCTCGCAGCCCTCGCGCGCTATCTGCGAGATGTTGCTGGCGTATAGGTAGGTCTTGCCGCGCCTCGTCAGCTTCACCGCATAATCAGCCCTGAAGCAATCACCGCGCCTAAACTCTTGGACATCCTCCATACGGAGAACTCCAGAGCCATCTGTACAGATTACCACACGGCGCGTTGGTGTATCAACGTGGTCAAGGACTAGATACCTTACCCCATGGATAACCCGCTGTTCGGCGCTTCTCACCAGCTCGTCAAACTCGTGTTTAGCGGGCTTGATTATTTGCGAGCGGGCGGTTGTCGCGAATCCTTCATCCCTACGCCGCACTTGCGAGACCATAACAACGTCCATGAGCCTAATATCAGAGAGCTGGCTCAGCGGC
>WAQC01000081.1 GCA_015520425.1 Candidatus Pelearchaeum sp.
CGTATAGATAGTATGTGGATACGTAGTTTAGTATGTAGGGAACTGGGCTTAGCGCTACTGCGAGGAGGTAGAGTCCAGCGCCTAAATATGCTGCATAGCGCTCACCTCTTACACGCGCAACGGTAGCAACATTCCGCGCGGCGTCGCCTTCAACATCCACTATCCCCTTTATCACTTCGCGGCCAGTGTTTGCTATGAAGGCGAGAGCCGCAAACGCTAGGACGCGCGGCGTTATGAGACCGTCGCTCACTATTGCGCCGTATATGAACGGAGCTACAACATCAACACTAACCATCATGTTCCCAAGGAACCCGCTCTTCTTCAGGCGGGCGTTATAAATGAAGGCGGCAGCATAAGCCAGTGCCGCAAAAATTAGACAGGCTATGGATATTAGCGCAGCAGCAACCAAACCAGCAGTTGCCAGTATTGTAGAATAGATTAGGGCTTCTCTGGGGGCTATTAATCCCGCGGGGATTGGGCGCGACGGATTGCTGATTAAATCCGTATCCCTGTCAAAGTAGTCGTTAATCACCATGGATGAGCCGTTTAGGCCGTATGCTGTTACCATGGCTAGGAGAGCCTGCTCAAGCGTTATCCTTTGGTTTTCTGAGAAGATTACACCAACGAGCACCGCTATGAACATTAGTAGCCCGTTGGGTGGGCGCGTTATGCTGACAAAAGCTAATGCGCGGCGCATAGCGCGCTACACATTCTTCAAATCCGCTATTGACGCGCTATAATACACGACCTCGTTTCGTCTATCAACAACCGCCAAGACAGGCTCCTTGTCCATAGACCTGCACGACCTTATCAGCTCGGCTATTGTTGAGACTGAGATATCCCTTCCCTCTGAGAGGGGTATGATTATGTATTTGGCTGGTGCTTCCCCGTATTCTCCGCGTTCAAAGACTCTGAAGCGGAGCTGTGGGCTGAAGCCTTCTTTCACCACGTATCTACGCCGCCTTAGGTCGCGGTATATTACGAAGTCGCGCCAGAGTGTTTCGCTCTTCTTTGCGAAGAGCTTAACCAGGCTGTCAAAGTCCATCTTCTCGCCATCTTCGTTGAATATCTCTATCTTCCCGACCTCAACTAGGTAGAGCGCCTCAACTGGGCTTAGCTGGAGAAGGCCCCTATCATTCTTCTCACCATATCCACGCTCCACAAACCATGAAACACCTTCTTCAGAGGCTGATACTATGCGCTCACCATCAAGCCTGAACCGTATAGCCTGGTGCTGTATCTCCTCGCCGCGGCTCTCGCTCAACCCACTCCCCGCATAAACCACTAAAGCCAGCAGTATATGAGCTAATCCTAGCAAAGCAAATGTAGCTATTTACCATAAATGCATTTAGGAGCTTCCGTAGGTGGTGGGCATGTCTAGGCGTGTGGTGATAATGGGCGCAGCGGGGCGCGACTTCCATAATTTTAACGTCGTCTTTAGAGAGAACCCTGAGTATGAGGTTGTGGCCTTCACCGCGGCCCAGATACCCAACATAGCTGGCCGCGTTTATCCCCAGGAGCTCGCTGGACCGAGATACCCGCGCGGCATACCGATTCTCCCTGAGGAAGAGCTTCCGCGCATAGTGAGGGAGAACGACGTTGATTTGGTTGTGCTGTCTTACAGCGACCTCCTCCATGAGGAGGTGATGCATAAGGCTTCTAGGGTCCTGGCCCTTGGTGCAGACTTCATGCTCCTAGGCCCTAAGGCCACGATGCTAAAGTCCCGTCTCCCAGTTATCGCTATAACAGCAACGCGGACAGGCTCTGGAAAGAGCACCGTTACTAGATATGTTACTGGCCTTCTTCGTAGGGCGGGTAGGCGCGTGGCGGTCATACGCCACCCCATGCCCTATGGAGACCTACGCAAGCAGGTGGCGCAGCGCTTCGCCACACTTGAAGACCTTGATAGGTATGGCTGTACTATTGAGGAGCGTGAGGAGTATGAGCCGCATATAAGGGCTGGAAACACGGTCTATGCTGGCGTTGATTATCGCGAGGTTCTTAGGCTGGCTGAGGAGGATGCGGATGTTATAGTCTGGGATGGTGGTAATAATGATTTTCCCTTCATAGAGCCTAGCCTCCTGATAGCTGTGGCCGACGCTCTTAGGCCTGGACAGGAGGTTGGCTCGTATCCTGGGGAGACGAATCTACTGATGGCGGATATCGTGGTGATTAACAAAACCGACACAGCACCCAGCGAAGCCGTCAAGAGCATAATGCGGAACATTAGCTCACTTAATCCTAAAGCGCGCGTTATGACCACTGGCTCCAAGGTTTTTGGCGAGGGGCTTGAAGCTATACGCGGCAAGCGTGTTGCTGTGGTGGAGGATGGGCCGACGGTTACGCATGGTGGGCTTAGTCATGGTATTGGCTTCATAGCGGCTGAGCGATACGGCGCTGCGGTGGTTGACCCGCGCGAGGCTGCTGTCGGCTCTATAAGGGAGACATACCTGCAATACCCGCATATAGGGCCAGTGATACCCAGCATGGGCTACAGCCAGCAGCAGATTAACGACCTACGCGAGACGCTGGAGCGCGTGGAGTGTGATTACATAATCTCAGCAACTCCCACAGATTTGACCAGATTATTCAAGACCAATAAGCCGATAATACACGTACGCTACGAGCTTGATGACATGGGGCAGACTGTTATCATAGACGAGCTTCGTAGGCTAGGTTTGATTTGACTTTGATTGTGGGGGAAATTTATAACCTAGACCGCGTTGTTTAATGTGGGCTGTGAGCGATAACAGGCTTAACAACCTCATTCTCCTCCTACTCGCGGTACTCATGCTCATATCCTTCAGCTTCTTCAGCATTACTCCACCGTTCTCAAGCCCGTCTATGGCTTCTGGCCTATTCGGGGAGGAGATACCGACGGCAGAAGCCCCCGTATTGGTTTTCCGCGTCATCGTGGAGAAGATTCACGGCGATGTTGTGGAGCGGGTTTCAGGAGCTGTTGTTCGCGTTGACGAGCTTCTGCGCAGAACAGATGAGCGTGGTGTTGCGCAGTTTCTACTGACACCAGGGACATACAGGGTCTCGGTATCATCCCCAGACGGAAGTTTCCCAACCTGGAGCGAGGTCCTACAACTCGCAGAAGGCCAAACAGATATGAGAATAAAATACGTGGAATATAGGCAGAAAATCTCATCAATAGACATAACGATAGACAGCCTGAATGGCAGCTCAACAATCCTGGTCGGGTTTGAGCCAATAGACTTTGGGCCTACTAAGGTGGCTTATGCGGGCCTTCCTGTTATAGTGTTTTATAATGGGGACTTTGAGCGCCGTGTGTTTATTGGTGGTAGGGTGTATGGCTCAGCGGAGATGGATGAGGTGGGATATAGTGGCGTCTTCACACTCTCACAGCCCGTAGCACAGGCGCGCGAGGCTAGGGTAGCTTATATCAACGACATAGTGAGCGCCGTAGTTGTTTCGGAAAGCTATATCCCCATCTTCGTGATAGAAGCGACGGTAGTGGAGATGAGGTGAAGCCT
Source organism: Candidatus Pelearchaeum sp. (assembly GCA_015520425.1). Lineage (GTDB taxonomy): Archaea > Thermoproteota > Nitrososphaeria_A > Caldarchaeales > Caldarchaeaceae > Pelearchaeum. The sequence goes on from WAQC01000081.1 coordinate 3,501, forward strand.
TGGCAGACCCTATAGCGCTGATATATGATACAACCTTCTGGCTTATAATCAACATAATACTGATAGCCGCTATACTTGGTCTTGCGTATAAGCAGTACTATGCGGCTAATAGGAGAAGGGAGGAGCGGGGCGAGGATGAGGTGGTGAGCCTCCAGAGCGAGATTGATTTGTTTAGGAGGCTCGCTGAGTCTGGAGAGAGGGATAAGGCGATAATCACGACATTCGGCGCAGTCATGAGTAGGCTTATGGGCGGTGGATACCGCTCCAAGACCTATCTAGAGCTATTAGACGAAAACCCAGCACGACTTGATAAAGAGTCCATAGCATCTCTGAAGCGGATGTACGGCATATACGAGATGGTGAGGTTTGGCGAGGTACAGCCAGACGAGGGAATGCTCAACTTCTTTGGAGACGAACTACTCAAGCTCAAAGCACACTTAACTACGCTCAAAGGTGTAAAGATAAGTGCCTGAAGACACGATTACCACACTTACCGTCTTCCTAGCCCTCCTCATACTAATAATCACATCCCTGATACTCGTCAAACGGGAGAGGAAGGCGAAGAAAAAGCAAGAAGACAGCATAGCGCTTCTTGAGCCATGGATGGATGCTTACGCATTGTTGTATAGACGCGTCATGCAGGGAAAGCCAGGCGAAGCAGCCAAGATAGCTTCATCAATCATGAAGCAAGGCAGGCATAGGGGTAATCTATCTTGGATGCTGGAGAACCTGCCCCCAACCGCGCGCGATACTCTAAGGGGCTTTATTGAAGAGGCTGGACGCAGGAGGCGATGATATTCTATCTATTTTTGATTCTTGTTGGCGTATTCCCATAGCTCGTTCACGGCCTCCATGAGCGAGCTGGTGAAGCTCTCATGCTTAACCCATATGGCTATCGCATCCTCACCCCCAGCGGGCAGGCCTATTACAGCCTCCTCACCATCAGCCACCAGCAGGTCTAGCATTACATTCTCGCTAAACACCAACTCAGCGTTTATCTTTCTGAAGAACTGTAAATCCTCCTCACTTAGGCTAATCCGCGAGTGGAGTATGAATCTAATCCTCTTCTCGCTGGTGGCTAGGGCTTCTAGGTAGGGTTTCAGCCTCTCCTTCACCCTAACCCCCTTCCTAACCGTGAAAACCAAGTCACCGTGATTATCGCATATCTCCAGCATCTTTGAGGCTATGCTATTGAGCCCCCTGAGTATTAGTATCGCGCTACCCTCGCTCCTCTCTCTGGACAATTTAGAGAGAATACTCACAAGCTTGTTGCCAGCCCTGCGCCGCTCCTCCTGTTCCTGTATAAAGCGTCTCTCCAGCTCTATCATCATAGCCCTTATCGCAGCGGAGGGCTCTACAGCCTCAACCCCAGAATCAGTAATCCTAACCAGCCCCATCCTCTCCAGATTCTCAACAGTATCATACACACGCGGGAGAGGAACGCCAGAAGCTCTGGAAATCTCCTTATGCGTAGAAGCCCCCTTAAGAACAGCCAAGTAAGAACGCGCCTCATACATATTCAAGCCGAAATACTCTCTAAGTAGCTTAACAGCCTCCCTACTCAATTCCAGACTTGGAATAGACATTAATAATGTGTGTAATAACTTTGTTCGTGGAGCTGGATGGCGCAGAAGACCGCCAACGCAGCTATGCTAGCCTCGGCCATACGCAAGGAGCTACACAAAGCCATAGTCGGCATGGACGAGGCAATAGACGCGCTCATAATAGCTCTACTCACCAACGGGCATATACTTATTGAGGGAGTGCCAGGCCTAGCCAAGACATACCTAGCCAAAGCGTTCGCCAAAACTCTTGGGCTGGAGTTTAAGCGCATACAATTCACATCCGATATACTGCCATCGGACATACTTGGAAGCATGGTATATAACAGGAGGACAGGCGAGTTTGAGTTCAGACCTGGCCCAATATTCGCCAATATAGTGCTGGTTGACGAGATTAATAGAGCGCCACCGAGGAGCCAGTCCGCATTACTGGAAGCCATGCAGGAGAGGCAGGTAACTATTGAGGGGAATAGATACCCATTACCAGAGCCGTTCATCGTGGTTGCTACTCAGAATCCTATAGAGCTTGAAGGCACATTCCCCCTGCCTGAGGCCGAGATGGATAGGTTCATGATGCGGATAAACCTAACATTCTTGGACGAGGCGGCTGAGATTGAGATACTCAAGAAGAAAAACATACTGAGGGACGAGATACCAGTAGAGGCCATATCGGATACCGAGAGCATAAAAAACGCTGTGGAGGAGGTTCATTCCGTATATGTTCATAAAGACATTATAGAGTATATTGTGTCAATTGTCCGCGCTACGCGGAGTAATCATAAGGTCTTGCTTGGAGCTAGCCCAAGGGCGGAGATAGCCCTCCTCCAAGCAGCTAAGGCTTACGCAGCTATGAGCGGGAGGCGGTATGTCGTCCCAGACCACGTGAAGCACGTAGCGCACATGGTCTTAAACCACCGCATAATACTAAAACCAGAATACCAGAGCCTATCACGCACCCCAGACTACTCAACAATCACTGAGCTAATAAGAGAGAGCCTAGAGTCTGTGGAGGTTCCGCGCTAAATGCTAACCTCAAAATGGTTCAGCGCCACGCTCGCGACAGCTCTTCTCTTGCTACTCACTACAACCCTCATAATTTATCCACCATTAACATTCTCCACATTCTTCATACTAACATACCTAACAACATACGCCATCACAGCACAGCTCAACCTAAACAGACTAAAGGAAAACGACTTCACGGTAGAGAGGTACGTCAGCACCAGCATATGCCAAGTAGAGGAGCCAGTTAAAATGCGTGTAATAGTTAGGAACAGGTCTGGGAGGCGCTACCTAGTAAAAGCCGAAGATATAGCATCGGGTTTGGAGCTAGTGGCTGGGAGCATAGATGGGGAGAAACAACTCGGCGATGGCGAGTCTATGGAGATTAGCTATACCATCAAGCCGCGTAGTAGGGGAGCGTATGTAATAGGGCCATTAAGGCTGAGAATATACGACGACTACCGCGCATGCGTCCGCGAACTCTCCCCAGGGCCTACCACAACACTCTTCGCAGCACCAACGCCGAGGCTAGATGTAAAAATTCCAGAGACAGTAACCATGTCGCGGGACTTCCGCGTAGCTGGCTCAGGCTACAACCCATTCATAGGACCAGAAGAAACATTTAGAGGCATTAGACCATACGTAACAGGCGAGGTAATACGACGTGTAGACTGGAAGAAAACCGCACGCGACCCCGAGCATGAGCTTCACGTAAGAGAATTTGAGAGACAGAGCCAGATGGACATAATCTTCATGCTGGACTGCAGCCCATCCATGCTAATAGGCGGTGAGAAAACACTCCTTGACGAGGTTCTGGAGGAAATAATCTCAATATCCAAGACGCTAATAGCGCGCGGCGATAGAGTAGGCCTAATCACGCTGGGAACAGTAGAGGAAACTGAAATACAGCCAGCTGGCGGCGGCACAGCATACAAACAACTAATACAGACAGTCGCAAAAACCAAGCCAGCAAAAAGCTACGACATAATGCATGAAGTAAGCCGCGTCAGACCTGGAATAATCCTATTCATAGTCAGCAGATTCGCATATACACGCCCAGAAGAGTTAAAAACAGTGAGCAAATACCTAACACGAAGAGGGGTGCGCGCCTTCTTCATATGCATCAGGAAAAAACAGCAAACACCGCACAACGCCACGTTATACTTAGAGAGGCTGGAAGATGAACGGATAACATGGCTAAAGAAAATGAACCCTACACTGATTGTTATAGAGCCTAGAAAAGTAAAGGAAACTATAGCATTTCTATATCAAATTCTCAAGCGGGGTGATGTTATACGAGTGTATTAAGAACCGTTTCGCTGATTATGATTATACTACCAGCCTCACTGGCAACGGCTGGAACATGGATGGGAATCGCGGCGCTCAACATATACCTCCTAGCAGGCTTCCTCTCAATGTTCCTCATAACCTTCGCAGAGAGAGTCCAATGGGCTGGTGTCGCCCTCGTATATATCCCAGCACTCTGGTGTCTCTACCTCCTAACATTTGAAGGAAACCCAGCACCATTCATAAGCCTAGCCGCAGGCTACATCATAGCCATGCCAGCAATCATAATCATCGCAACCCTCACAGCACGCTCAATATGGGGAATGATAACATCCTACATCATGGGATACGCAATATCACTAATGCTATATACAGCAGTCTTAAACGAATTCAACACACCAGAAAAAATCTTCCTATTTCTCGTCTCAGGGTTCAGAAGATTCTTTTCAGAAGGGGAGAAGATAAACCTACTAGCTGGCGGCGACCTCCAGCCACCAGACACAACACTCCTCACACCCCTCACAGCCCTAGCAACACTAGGCATAATCCTCAACCTAATGACCAGCGGCGAAAAAAGAACAACAAAAGACGAAATAACACCAACAATAACTGGAATAGCCGCGCTTGCAATCACACTAATACTAACAACAACCGCCTCATGGATTTCAGGACTAACACCAGAAAGAGCAACACTAATACTCTCAGGACTATCAGCAACACTACTCACAGCCCTCGCAATAACAACCAGAAAAGGCGACAGCCGCCATGCAGTACAATAAGCATATACTAATGACAGCACTACTACTCACGCTCATAATAGCAACCCAACCCAACACCCACGCAGAGAAGCTCTGGTTCGTAGGCTACGGAGGAATCATGCTCCCACTACTAGACGAAGCGGAAATAGACGTCAATGTAGGAGAAGAGATATGGATAAAGATTATAGGCGGAGACGGAGAAATAGCAATAGAATCACCAAACGGCGAAACACACATAATAACACTAAAAGACGGAGAAACCACTCTACTCAAACGCTTCAACGCAGAAGACAAACCAGGAGCATGGCGCATAACAACCGACGATGGAAAAACAATGACAATAATACTCAGAGAACCAGAAAAAGAAGAAACAATACTCAGAACAAGCATAACCGACAACGGCAGAGTAAAACTAAAAATAGAATCCGAATCTGGAACAGGATTCATAATATTCAACAAAACAATACAAACATACCCGCCAGGCGGTCTAATAACATTTGAACTAGAACCACCAGTATTCTATCAATACAAAATAGACCTAATCCACGATGAGCCATCAGAAAAAATAACAGGAAAAATTGAAAACACAACATACAGATTAGAATTTGAACACTTAACAGCCAGTTACATAGTAAAACCAAGCATAAAAGAAAACGGCTGGGAGCTCAAAATACAACTACCAGAAATCAATAAGGTTGGATCCTCAGGAATACTCCCACTCAGATATGGAACATACATAATAAGAATATCACAATACACCGAAACAAAAACCGAAGAACTCTTTACCAAAAAAATAGCAATATTACCAAAAGAAATAACAAAACTACCCCTAACAACAGAGATGGAAATGAGCATAGAAGAAGCCCTAGAAAAACAAATTACATTAATATTAGTATCAACAAATGGCGAAATAAACAGAATAAAAATCAAAACACCAATAGCACCACTTACAGTAATAGACAAAAAACACAACAAAACAATAACGGACTTTCAGATACCTGTAACAGGAACGAGAATATCCACCATAAACGGAACAAACTACATAATATTTCAGACACAACTCACAATAACCGATAACGCGGCGATAATAGAGCCAACACGCATAATTAATACTGCCATAAAAATCAACGGCTTCCCCACAACAGAATACCTACCAAAACCACTAACCCTCAGAGCAGGCGAAGAAACAACAATAACCACAAATCTACACCAGCTAACCATAAATCTAATTTACCCAGACGGAAAACCATACAGCAACACGGCAAAAATAACAATAAACGGAATAGAAAAAGAGGGGACAAGAAGCATAAATCTACTACTCCCAACAGGCGAATACGAAATACGCTCAATAGAACCACCAAGCTTCAGCCCAACCCGCATAACACTAAACGACGACAAAAACATAGAAATCATAATCGTCAAACAAATGACAGAACTAGCAATACTGAGAGCAGCAGCAATACTACAAATAGCCATACTAACATTCCTCACATACCACCAACTAAAGAAAAAATAACCTTATGAACATAAAGGGGGAGTTCCCCTCTTAGCGGCCTTCTCTAAAATAGCTCCCAACACTGGCTTAATGAGAATCTCAAACTACAACATCAACAACTTTCTTAACAAAATCCAGTGTATATGATGGGGAGTAGGCATTAACATTTTTATCCTGCAAGGTTTACTCTGCCTTGTATGAGGACTACAGTCTCGGTAATAAAAGCCGATGTTGGCAGTGTTGCTGGCCATCACAGGCCACATCAGGAGATGCTTGATTATGCTGCCAAGAAGCTTAGAGAAGCCGAGGAGACTGGATTGTTGGGTTCAGGCTATGTTACTCACTGCGGAGACGACATAATCTTGGTCATGACTCATAATAAGGGCGAGAATAACCCTGAGATTCATGGACTTGCGTGGAACATCTTCAAGGAAGTAACCGACAAGGTGTCTAAGAAGCTTAAGCTCTACGGAGCTGGACAAGACTTGCTTAGCGACGCTTTCAGCGGTAACGTTAGAGGATTAGGACCTGGGGTAGCCGAGCTAGAGTTTAATGAGAGAGGCTCAGATCCCATCGTTGTGTTCGCAGCAGACAAAACCGAGCCTGGAGCATGGAACATTCCACTATACAGGATATTTGCATCACCCGACAACACGGCAGGATTAGTCATAGACCCAAAGCTACATGATGGATTCAAGTTTGAAGTATTGGACTTGATTGAGTCGCAGATCGTAACATTGAAAACTCCTGAGGAGATGTATGACTTAATAGGGTTGATTGGGACCCCTGGACGCTATGCCATCAGCAAAATCTATCGCGCAGCTGATGACGAGCCAGCCGCAGCAGCAAGCACCACAAGGCTAAGCCTAATCGCCGGACGCTACGTCGGTAAAGATGACCCCGTGCTGGTCGTCAGAGCCCAAGCCGGATTCCCTGCTGTTGGGGAGATACTTTCAGCGTTCGCTGTTCCTCCGCTAGTTAGCGGCTGGATGCGTGGCTCTCACAGAGGACCACTCATGCCTGTCTCATATAAAGAGGCACAGAATGTTGTGAGTTTCTTTGATGGGCCTCCGAGAGTCATCTCCATGGGTTGGCAAGTATCAAATGGTAAGTTAATAGGTATAGACGGAATTGAGCCAGCAGACCTCTTCGCAGACCCATTCTGGGACCATGTACGCCAAAAGGCGGCGGAAATCGCGATATACCTCAGAACCATGGGAGAATTTGAGCCTGCAAGACTAAGCCACGAAGAAATGGAATACACAACCCTACCGCAGATATTAGAGAAGCTGAAGCCCAGGTTCAGACCGGTGGAAGAGATAGGAGGACAGCTTAAGGCTGAGAAATAACTCATAACCTACCATTTTTTATAAACTTAAAAAGATTAACTTTAGGTGATCCCATAACTACTCACTAGTTATCCATAAATAATCTCTGGAAAATGGTTATTGTCTGTTTACTTAATTGTTTAATCTTCTTTATTATATTTATTTAAGGTTTATCTTCTGTAATGTGTTTTGATCTTGAAGATATGTATCATAACGTTAATTTCATTCTTCTTCAGGTTTTTGTTGATTTATCAA
>WAQC01000082.1 GCA_015520425.1 Candidatus Pelearchaeum sp.
TTACATCCCTGCTTCTGGAGCTGTAACGCTAGGCGCTGGGCTACCAGCTCCTGCCCCTTCGTGAAGCTCGTCTGGTACATTATGTTGATTACCTTCATGAGACATGCATCTCTCTCAAGATTGACTCAACATCGCGCGAGGCTTGGAGAGCTTCCAGGAAGTTTTCTCGCGCGTTGAATGGTATTGTGTGCTTGGCCTCTAGGTTCTTGGGCGTCTCGCTGTGTATTATCCCGATGCTTATCTCGGCCTCCCTAAATGCTGGGTTGTCTGCCTCTGAGTCGCCCATGTATATTACTGCGCCGCCTATGTTGAGGATTTCCCTCAGCCTGCGGAGAGCCTTCCCCTTATCTATCTCGGCCGCGAAGACATCAAGATATGGCCTCCCAGGGTATCGCATTACATGAAGCCCATGCGCTTTGGCCTCCGCCTCTATGAGCGACGCGGCCTCAACCGCTTTCTCAACGCTACCCGATAAGCGCCAGTCAAACGCGAGCCCAGCCAACGTTACGCGGTCGCGTAGTAGCTTCCTCTCTACTACTATCCTGTCAAGCCCGCTGGCCAGCTCCTCGGCCAGGGACAGCACACGCCCTATCGCATGCTGCTTCTCCAGCACGCGCTCCTCAACATAACTCGTATTATCGCGCGTGGTTATCTCCAAACCGCCTATCGTAGCCCAAGCATGTGCGAAGGGAACTAGACGGCTGGCGAAGTGGTAGTCCTTCGTCGTTATCACGGCTAGCTTAAGCTCCTCGGATAGCCTGCTCAGAGCCGCGTGGAGGCGGCTGGTTAGGCGCGCATCCTCCCTACTCACGTCTGGGGGTATGAGAGTCCCGTCCAAGTCTGTGAATAGGGCCTCAACATGCATGGCGAGCTCATCTCCTCTGTAGCCATTCCTTCACCCTGTCCTTCAGGAGCCAGCCCACGACGATGCCCGCCGCAACGCCTACAAAAATCGCCAGAGACCACGCGAAAGCCTGCGCAACTATGTAGATTATCGTAACATCAATACCAAGCTGTGAGAGGGCTATGGTTATCGTAACGAAGTAGAGGATTACCTTCACCGCGTCGCCTATCATGCTTATGTAGATTGCCTGAGACGCCTCTATCGTGAAGCTCTTCTTTATTGACTCGCCTACCCAGTCGGAGATTATGAACCCTATGATGAATATTAGGAGTGCGCTGATGAATGCTGGTAGGTATGTCATGAATGTGTTTATCGCCTGGTCTGCTAGGGGTATCTGGAGGTTCTCAAGGGCTATGAGAACTGCTGCTATGTAGATTATCCACTTCGTTACCGCTTTGGAGAATTCTGAGGCCGTGAAGCCTGCTCTCAGTATTGCGCGGCCTACTGAGGTTCTCCTAAACGCGGCGTTGGCACCTATCCTATCCATAGCCCTTCCTATTATCTCGCCCACAACATGGCCAGCAACCCAGCCAACAACCAGAACAATAACAGCAGCTATAACGTTAGGAATGTAAGCGTAAAGAGTTTCCAGAAGCCCATCGCTAGTGGGTAAATTAATCTGACTTAGAAACAAGATTCATTCATAATCGTTTTCTCCTCGGTTTATTTAACTCTGATGCTCTCTAGATTCCTAGAAATCTCACGTATGATAAAATATTTGATACGATTAGATGAGGTTGAGTCTCTTCGCCGTCTCTATGATTCTGTTCGCTATTCTTAGTGTCGCCGCGTCTATCATCTCTCCCTCAAGCGCTATTGCTCCCCTGCCTTCCGCCCATGCTCTCTGATACTCCTCTATTATGAGCTTGGCTCTACTAATCTCCTCCTCGGTTGGCGTGAATATCTTGTTACAAAGCTCTATCTGGGATGGATGTATGACCCACTTCCCATCATAGCCCATGCTCCGCGCGAGCTTCGCAGACTCCTCAAATCCCTTCAAATCATTGATGACAGCGTAGGGGCCGTCTATCGCCTGTAATCCCGCTGCTGCTGATGCGTTTCTTATCTGGAACATCGCGTAATGCCATATGTGGCCTGGGTAGCCTGCTGCCTGCGCTCCTATCGTCATGCCGCGCATACCTATGCTCGCTGCATAATCGCCTGGCCCGAAGATGAGCGCCTCAAGCCTATCACTACACCTTGCTATCTCATTCACGTTCGCGAGTCCTCGCGCGGTCTCTATCTGCGCCTCAAGGGCTATGCGCTTGTCTAGTCCTAGGTTTTCTTCAAGGCTTGCTAAAGCCTTCTCAACAGCCAGCACCTCAGCGGGCTCATCAACCTTCGGAACCATGATACAGTCTATCTTATCACCAGCGCCCTCAACAACGCTAACCAAATCACCAAACCAATACCTGGTGCGCACACCATTAATCCTAACAGCAACCGTCTTCCCCTCCGAGGGCCTGGCCTCGTTAAGGATTTGGACGATGTTCCGCCGCGCCTCAAGCTTCTGGCCAGGAGCCACAGAGTCCTCAAGGTCTAGGAAGACCTCATCAACGGGAAGCTCCTCAAGGGCTTTACGCATCATCTTAACGCTGCTGCCAGGCGAGGCCATCTCACTCCTCCTAAGACGCTCCACGGCCATCTCAACCATGGGATTCTCCCCGTCATTTTAGCACTTCCTCCCCACATCGGTTACAATTCTTTAGCAATCAAGCCAACAACCCTAATTTTTATATAAGTTAAATTAGCAGCATAACACAAAACTACACGCATGTCTAGGTCTTCTAGCGGGAAAACCACACCAAGGACTACAATACTGACCGTGCTTCTCGTCATTTTCTTGATAGCCGCTGTTGCTGGATGGGTTAGGCCTCCTCAAACGGTTGAGAAGACGGTAACCCAGACAGTTATGCAGACCACGACGGTGGCGGCTGGCGAGGGTGTCAGAACCATAACACAGACAACAACACTAACAAAAACAGAAACCCAAAAGGTAACAGTCACAGTCACCGCGACTCCACAGCCCCCAACACCCATCAAGATAAGGCTCGCAAGCCTCGCCTTCCCTAGCTATATGCTCGTCCTCCAGAAGATAATAGAAGAGAAACGCTTTGACCTTAAACACGGCCTTGATATAGAGTGGGTTCCACAGACAACAATCGCAGGATTCTACTCCACAATCCTGACTGGGGAGGTTGATGGCATACCTGGAGGAGGGCCTCTCACATTCCAAAAGATGAAAGTTGAGCAAGACGCTCCAATAAAAATCACCAACACGCTGGCTACGATGACGCTATCAATAGTTACGATAAATCCCGATGTTAAGAGTTTTGAGGACCTGCGGGGTAAGAAGCTGGCCGTTGATGTGGGAGCTACAGACTTCCTCATACTCAAGACATACGCAAGCAAGCTTGGCATAGACATAGAGAAGGAAGTAACGCTAGTCCCCGCGATATACCCAATAGCGCGTGGGCAGCTTGTTGCTGGAGATGTTGATGCGGCTGTCTTGGTTGAGCCGCATATCTCGCTGGCGAAGAAAGATAACCCCAACGCTAGGGTTATCCTGGTCTTTGATGAGGCTTGGAGGGAAATAACGGGGCAACCATTCGGAATATACCTAGTGACAGCGCTACGCGAGGATTATCTGGCTAAGAATCCTGAAGTCCCAGAGCGGCTCATAAAGGTCTTCCAAGAGGTTGAAGACTTCCTACGACGTAACCCAGAGGAGGCAGACGCCATACTCTCTGCTGGCATGAAGATAAGCCCAGGAATCATGTATAACGCTATAATATTCGGCAGGATAGATTACAGGATATACCCAGCGTGGAGAAGCGACATAAGAGAAAACCTGGAAACAACGTTCCAGTTCGGTGTTGATACTGGCTTCGTGGGCGCTCTTCCAGAGCCAGGCTTCATCTACACACCATCAGGATAGCCAAACATAATAAACCCCACAACAACACTCTATTTTTTGAGGCGGATTGGAGAGAGTCAGGGAAATAGAGGTTCTCAAGCTATACAGAGTATTTAGGGGCAAGAAAGAGTATGCCATATCGCTCCTCGCTCTCGCTGTAGCGTGGGAGATAGCGTCTTACATATTCCCGCCATACGCCGTTCCCAGCTGGTCAATAATCCTCAAGACACTCGTCTCACTTGACTTTACACACGCCTACATAACAGTCATACGCGTCCTCCTAGCTTTGGCAGCTGCCTTCGCGATAGGCTTCCTCCTAGCCGTCATCATGTACCTCTCGCGCAGAATTGAACGATACATAATGCCTCTAGTTAATCTCATAATGGCTGTCCCAGCGATATGCTGGGTTCTCTTCGCTATCCTCTGGTTCAAGGAACCCGAGTTCAGGATATTCTTCGTGTTGGTCGCGGTCTGCGGGCCTGGATTCCTTATAGACATTCTTGATGGTATGAAGAACATACCGCGCCACCTGAGGGAGATGCTAGTATCGTTTAGGCCGACCAAGAATCAGCTTGTCAGAAAGCTCATACTCCCCGCGATAGTGCCCTCAATACTAACTACTTGGAAGATTAACCTAGGTCTGGCCGTAAGGGTTGTTACAGTAGCGGAGCTGGTCGGAACAGTATCAGGGATAGGATACGCCCTAAACTTCGCCCTAGGAAACCTAAGCCTAGCAGAAATATTCGCATGGACACTAGTACTAGTAACAATCCTATTATCTCTGCAGGGTGTGGTTTACATGCTTGAGGCTAGGCTTCTCAGGTGGCGGTGATTTGGTGTGCCGCGTATAGTGGTGGAGAATCTTAGGAAGGAGTTTGGACAGCAGAAGGGCGAGCAGAGGGTAGTAGCTATTGAAGAGCTTAGCTTCACCATAGAGGAGTCGGAGATTGTGAGTATAGTAGGCCAGACAGGATGCGGTAAATCAACGTTCCTCAGAATATTGTTGGGCGTGGATTCACCAACCAGCGGGCGGGTGTTGGTTGATGGTATAGAGCCCTATAAGGAATTTAATAAGTTGAAGGGTAAGATTGCCGCGGTCTTTCAGGAGGATAGGCTCCTTCCCTGGAGGACTGCTCTGGATAACGCGAAGCTGGGGCTTGAGATACTTGGGATACCTAGTGAGGAGCAGCGGGAGAGGGCTGCGCGTTGGCTTGACAGGCTTGGTCTCGCTGGTTTCCACAACGCATATCCTTCTGAGCTGAGCGGCGGGATGAGGCAGAGAGTAGCACTAGCACGCGCTCTCGCGATAGAGCCAGCCATAATACTCTTTGACGAAGCCTTCGGCCATCTTGACGAGGTAACTGCGGCGCGTCTAAGAGCAGACTTCCTAAACCTAAGTAAGCAACAAAGATACACAACCGTTATGATAACTCACAACCTAGATGAGGCGATAGAATCCACAAACAGGGTTCTAGTTTTTGGAAGGCCTGCCAAGCTGCTGGCTGATATAAACCTGAGCTATGTGGATAAAAGTGATTTGGCCGAGGTCTATCGTCTCCGTAGGCTGATTCAGTCAGTTATTGAGAGTAATAGCCCACTGGAGTCTGTGGGTGCGCAGACGTTTTAGAATTGTGTTGCCTCTGTTGAGCCGCAGAGCGCCGCCTTCGCCGCGCCCTCGCCCAAGACTATCCTAGAAACCTCGTCGTAGTAGCCTGTGCCTACGAAGCTCTGGTGCTTCACAGCCCTGTATCCTGTCTTCTCCAGCTCAAACTCGCGTTGCTGTAGCTTGACATACGCTGGCAGCCCTGTCTCGGCCATCCCCCTGGCCAGCTCGTACATCGCCGCGTTGAGCGAGTGGAAGCCAGCCAGCGTTATGAACTGGAACTTATACCCCATCTCCCCCAGCCGCTGCTGGAACTCGGCTATCGTCTCCTCATCTAGGTTCTTACGCCAGTTGAAGGAGGGTGAGAGGTTGTATGCCAGCATCTTATTAGGGTGCTCGCGGTGTATGGCTTCTGCGAAACGTCTAGCCTCCTCCAAGTCTGGCTTGGATGTCTCAAACCAAATCATGTCAGCGTATGGGGCGTAAGCCAGGCCGCGCGCTATAGCAGCCTCAAGCCCTCCGCGCATCACGTAATAGCCTTCGGGAGTCCTCTCACCAGTTATGAACCGCCTATCACGCGCGTCAGCATCGCTGGTTATGTACTGCGCGCCCAGAGCGTCTGTGCGCGCTATGATTATCGTGGGCACGCCTAGAACATCGGCCGCGAGGCGCGCGGCTATGAGCATCTTCACGAAGCTCTGGGTTGGGACTAGGACCTTGCCGCCTAGGTGGCCGCAGCGCCTCTCGCTGGGTGATTGGTCTTCAAAATGTACGCCAGCCGCGCCAGCTTCTATCATGGCCTTCATGAGCTCAAATGCGTGGAGCGGCCCTCCGAAGCCAGCCTCGCCGTCGGCCACTATGGGGACGAAGTAATCCACGCGCGGCCCGCCGTTGAGGTGCTGTATCTGGTCAGCCCTCTGGAGCGCCTGCACTATCCTCTTCACGAGGATTGGGACGCTGTTGGAGGGGTATAGCCCAAGGTCTGGGTACATCTGCCCCGCGGCATTAGCGTCTGCCGCGACCTGCCAGCCGCTCACGTAAATCGCCCTAAGCCCAGCCTCAACCATCTGTATCGCCTGATTCCCAGTGAGGGCGCCCATAGCAGAGATGTACGGCAAGGTAGCTAGCTGGCGCCAGAACTTCTCAGCGCCCAGCCTGGCTACCGTATATTCAATCTTAAGCGAGCCACGCAGCCTGAGCACGTCCTCAGGTGTGTAGGGCCTCGTTACCCCCCTCCACCTCTCGGAGCGCCACTCCGCCTCAATTAAGCGTATCTCCGCCTCGCGCAAAGGTGATTCACCACCGTGGTTGGTGAGCGACGGGATTGGCGCAATACTATATGAATA
>WAQC01000083.1 GCA_015520425.1 Candidatus Pelearchaeum sp.
AGGCTGGTCTGGCCTGCGTTTTTTGGGGTAATGTTTATATTTAACTATAATAGTTTTAGCCTTGGCTAAATTTTAGCCTAGGCTAAAAAGGGCGAGCAATATGAAATCAGCAAACATAAAAGAACTCGTAGGACAGGCGCTGGCAAATACTCTCCAAACAACACACGGGACGCCAGCACTGAGCGTCAGGGATTTGGAGGTCGCGTATAGCGCGGCTAATGGCGCCGCTATTGAGGGGGTATGCCTAGAGGCCAAGTTGGGTGAGATGATTTTATTCGTTGGCCCTAATGGTGGCGGTAAGACAACCCTTCTGAAGGCTATCGCAGGCATAGTCAGGCCTCTACGTGGGGCTGTGTCTGTTCTGGGTAGAGACCCGTATAGGGAGCTCTGGGTTCGTAAGCTAATCGCCTATGTGCCGCAGTTGAAGGAGCTTAGCATTAACGCGCCGCTAACGGTGAGAGACCTGGTGGCGTTGGGGAGGTATCCACACCTAAAGCCGCTAAAGCGCATGAACTCACATGACGAGGAGAGAATTCAAGAGAGCCTTAATGCTGTTAAGCTTGAGGACATAGCTGATAGAAGATTATCGGAGCTCTCAGGAGGTCAGCTTAACCGCGCGGTGATAGCCAGAGCCCTAGCTCAGGACGCTATGATATACCTGCTGGACGAGCCCTTTGAATCAATAGACCACCCTACTGAGAAGCTCATCATGGAAATACTGGCTAGAGAGAAGAGTAGGGGAAGACTCGTCATAGTTACTGAGCATCATATAACCGATACAAAAGAGTTTGACCGCGCGGTGTTGCTTAACAAGAGGATAATAATAGAGGGGCGGCCAGACGAGGTATTCACAGAGGATAACATCAGAAGAGCGTATGGTATAGTCAAGAGTGCGTGAAAATGAAACGGATGGTATTAGCTTTAGTAATGGTAGTTGGCATTATAATTGTCGCTTCCAGCTCCATCACTCTAGCTAACCCACGTTACCTACAAAACGATAATCGTGGTGAGCGTGGTCTCTACATAGTAGTAACAGTTCCTCCCCTAGCTGACGTAGTGAGCAGGGTTGCTGGAGACAGGGCTGTGGTGGAGAGCCTCATAAGACCTGGCGTTAACCTTGTATCATACGAGCTTACTCCAGCCGACTCTGAGAGAATAGCAGACGCCGACCTATTCCTATACGTGGGCTATGGGAACGAGGCAGTCCTAGGAGTTTACGCAGATGGAATAAGGAGCGGAGTAGGAGTAGTAAGGCTATTGGATAAAGTCTTGGAGAAAAGGATAGAGAACGCGGCAGAAATCCCAAACCCATACTTCTGGCTTGACCCAACCAAAGTAGAGAAGCTTATTCAAAAGATTCTCCCACTACTCGCGGAGATAGACCCCAGCGGCGCTGAGGAGTATAAGATAAACGCTGAGAGATACATAAAAGAGTTACAACAACTTGATGAATGGATAAAATCCCGCATAAACACACTACAACCCTCAGAGAGGAAGCTAGTTACGGTAAGGAATACCATGCAATACTTCGCCGATAGGTATGGCCTTGAAATAGTCGGGTATATTACTGGCTATGCTGGGACATACGAGCCTCAGACGCGGAGCGTTATAACGCTCTTTGAGACTGCGGTCGCGGAGGGTGTTCCTGTCTTCTTTGTGGAGTATGAGGAGGCTTCAACCACGCTCCGCGAGGTTATTGAGACGTTGGCGGAAGAGGCTGGCGTGGATGTTGTTGAGTTTCTCTACATAGAGTCCCTAGCACCAGAATACGGTGTCAATACCTATATTGATATGATGCGGCGAAACACTGAGGTAATAGTCTCCTCGCTATCAGCGTCGCCTAAAGCTGAGGAAGCAAGAGGAAGTAACGATGGTGGTGTATTTGACAACCCTATTCTACGTCCATTTAAGTATGAGTTCATGCAGAGGGGGGCTATTACGCTGATATTAGCAATAGTGGCTGGTTCGTTGGTTGGTTCCTTCGCAGTCATACGCGGCTGGGCAATATTTGCCGACGCTCTTGCGCATGGTTCAATCATAGGCTTGGTAGCGGCATACCTGATGAGCTTTGACTTCTTCCTAGGCGCTTTGACGGCAGGCTTAGTGATAGCCCTCGCAGTAAGCTCTGTTGAGAGAAGAACAAAGCTTAGGACAGATGTGATAATAGCGGTAACATTCACCACCATGCTGGCTCTGGCGATAGCCATACTATCCTACATCGGGGGCGCTACTCTATCAATAGAGGACATACTCTTCGCAGACGTTACTGCCGTCTCAACCGAGATGATGACACGCACAATAATCCTCTCTACCGCCATAATCGTATTCGCATTATTCTTCAGCAGGGTTCTCCTGATATACACATTTGACCCACTTGGAGCTAACGCCTTGGGAATGAGGACTGGAGTAGTTCATTACGGCCTTCTCCTCCTGCTTGCCTTCGCTACGGTCTCGGCGTTCATGACCATCGGCGCAGTGCCAGCCATAGCGGCGCTCATAATACCGCCCGCAACAGCATTCCTAACATCAAAGAGACCTACGGAATTCATAGCCAAGAGCATGGCTATAGCGGGCTCGTCAGCGGTAGCGGGGCTATACATCTCCTACTATGTGGGAACAAACGCGGGAGCCGCAGCGGTTCTGGTATCAGCCGCGATGTTTGCTTCAGCGGTTGTTTATAGGTCTCTAAAGAAGTAGCCTAAGTGGTCTGCCTATGTACTAGGCCGTTATAGAAGATTGAGGCAGCCTCACATGCCTTACCAAGCTTCACACCATATCCTTCTGCTGCCAGAACCTTCTCCAAAGAGCTTAGCAGGTATATTATATTCTTCTCGCGCGCATTCACGCCCATAACACCTATACGCCATATCCTGCCCTTAAGCTCTCCAAGGCCGCCGCCTATCTCTATGCCATACTCGTTAATCAGCTGCTTCCTTACAGCTTGGTCCTGGATGCCGTCGGGTATTTTCACCGCTATCAACGGCGGTAGCCTATGCTCCTTCTCAACCAGCAGCTCAAGGTTCATGGCTTCCAGCCCAGCTACCAGAGCCTCGCTGTTAATCCTGTGCTGCTCCCATCTCCTCTCTATCCCCTGCTCATACACAACCCTAAGCCCCTCCCTGAGGCCGTAGAGCATACTCACAGGCGGCGTGTGGTGATAGCTCCTCTCAGCACCCATCCAATACTTCTCAATAAGCCCTATGTCTAGATACCAGCTCTGAACCTTACTCTTCCTCTCCCTAATCTTCTCCATAGCCCTCTCGCTCAACGTGATTGGCGCAAGCCCAGGCGGGCAGCTTAGACACTTCTGGCTACAGCTATAGCACGCGTCTATCCCCAGCTTGTCAACCTCCAGCTCGCAGCCGCCCAGCGTGGTTACCGCATCAACAACCAAGAGCGCGCCATAGCTCCTGACTATCCTGGATATCTTCTCTAGGTTCTGAAGAACCCCCGTGGATGTCTCGCCATGAACCAGCGCAACGAGCTTTGCGTTGGAGTTTTTGAGAGCCTCCTCAACAGCTTCAGCCGCTATAGGCTTTCCAAGACTCGTCTTGACGCCTATCGCCTTCCCACCAGCCCGCTCAACCATCTCAGCCATCCTAGCCCCGAAGAAGCCATTAACCCCCACGACAACCTCATCACCCCTCTCCACGAGGTTATAGATTACAGCCTCCATACCCGCGCTCCCAGTCCCAGATACTGGCAGCGTAAGCTCGTTCCTTGTACGGAAGACATACCGCAAAAGCTCCTTAATCTCCTCCATAACCTCAAAGAGAAAAGGGTCAAAGTACCCCACAACAGGCAGCGCCATCGCTCTAAGAACGCGCGGCTCCACATTAGCAGGCCCAGGCCCCATCAAAAGCCTCTCAGGAGGAGAGAGCTCTCCAAACCGCCTATCCAAGGCCGCCAACCACACCTCTACGCATCTTATTAAGATAACCAAACCACGAACATCAAAAGACTTATCCATTTAGGCCCCCTTCCTACAACACAAAGAATAAAGATGGTAGCCCGGCTGGGATTCGAACCCAGGTCCCCGGGGCTCTTCTCAAGACCCTAGGCGGCCATGATCCAAAGCCCGGGATCCTTGGCCCTCTCTCTTCTGACCAGGGGTTGTTTGGCCGCTAGACTACCGGGCTTTCTCGTTATTGTTGTGTGTTTTGTTTGTGGTATTTTTAGGTTGTGTTTAGTCTGTCTGTTATTAGCTGGGCCATTATGTGGTTTCGGCAGTCTATTATTACGCGTTTAACTCCTGGTACTTTTCTTGCTGCTGTCTTTACTGCTTCTGCTTGGGTTAGTGCTGTGGGGGAGTATGGGTTTGTTGGTATGAAGAGTATCTTTACCACGCCGTCGCCGAGGTCCTGCACAGCTATATGGGCTTCTGCGAGTAGTGTTGCGGCTCCAGTTATGGGGTCTCGTATCTTCTTGAGAGCCTCTAGGATTCTTTGCTCAAGGCTTTCCATCACTTTGTTATGTGTTGTGGGTGGATATAAGCTAGCTATGGAAAAACCTATATCATCCATAGCTGCGCTATGTGAGGACATGGCTGCGGATAGTTCTGAGCTTTCGCGTGTCCTTCAATCGCTTGCCTCTGTTGAGAGTGGTTTGGATGAGGTTGCTGGAGTTGCGGAGAGGCTGAGGAACGAGATACTTGACTTTGCCGAGCAGGAGGCGAAGAAGCTGAAGAGCGAGGTCTTGGAGGAGCTTTCCAAGCAGCAGGCCAGGCTTGAGGCTGAGACGCGTGAGGCAGCAGAGCGCGAGGCTCAGGAGATTATAAGGCGAGGCGAGGCCGAGGCAGCCCGCGTCAAGGAGACCGTCTCAAAGAAGTTTGATGATGCGGTAAGCTTGGTTGTTGATGTTCTCCTCGGAAAGAGGGGCATCTAGCTCCAGCCTAGATAAAACTCATATAATTGGCACGGCAGGCTACTTAAGAGATTCTACATGAGGATGGGAGTTAGTATAGACTATGGCGTCGCTAAGGCCTTCGCTCTAAAGGGCCTTCTCCTCTCTTATGCTGAGCTTGAGGAGCTTGCTGAGGCTGGGAGCTTGGATGATTTCATGGAGAAGCTTAGACCATCCGTTTATGGTCGTTACATAGCTGATATTCCCAAACCATACACAGTTCTAGGGAGTGAGATGGCTTTCAAGCGGCATTTGATAGATACTCACTATAGGTTGATGAATGTCTCTCCGAATAGTGATGTGCTCATAGCCTATTTTATGAAGTATCCTGCATCTAATCTTAAGACAGTGCTGAAGGCTAAGGCTCTTGAGAAGCCCTTTGAGGAGATAGAGTCGGCTATTGATTTGTATGCTGAGACCCTTCTGAGGATTAGGGACGAGGTTCTGCGGGCAGCTACTGCGCGAGACCTGCGCGAGGCTGTGCGTGAGCTTGAGAATACGTATCTTGCCAAGGTGGCTGACTTGGCTCTGCGCGTTTGGGAGAGCAAGAAAGACCCCACTGCTTTTGATGTTGCTATAGATAGAACGCTCTATTCAAGGATACTTGAAGCATATAATGCTACTCCGCGGGGTGAGAGGGAGAAGATAAAGCCCTTCGTAGCGCTTGATGTTGATTCATACCATATTCTTACTATACTTAGGGCTAAGCTGTGGGAGCTTACGCCATCCGAGGTTAGGGAATTCCTCCTACCGCGCGCAATATCTATAGGGGGAGCTATTATTGACCAGCTCATAGACGCGGCCGACGCTGGTGCGGCAGCCCAGGTCATAGCTCAAACAACGTACAGGAAGCTTCTACCCACAGAAGCTCAAGACATACCAACACTACTCAGAAGTCTTGAAGAACGCTTCACAACAGAACGCTACACCTTAGCGAACAAGGCATATACGCGCTGGACATTTAGTAACGCTGTCCTACTAGCCGCGCTCATCCTCAAGGAGCTTGAGGTTCGCAATCTAGTAACCATAGCTGTTGGCCTCGCTGAGCGGTTGCCCACGAGTGATATAGTTGGTAAGCTTCTGCGGGTTTCCTAGTATCTTATTCTAAATCCCCTTATATCCCCGCGCGGCTCTTCCCAAATGACTTCCACATTCTCTACACGCGCCGCTGGCGGGCCGCGCCAGGCCCAGTCTATAAGCTTCTTCAAAGCTTCTTCGTCTCCCTCAGCCACGGCCTCCACGCGGCCGTCTGGTAGGTTTCTAACCCATCCTGAAAGCCCCAGCTCCTCGGCTTTTCTCTGCATGTTGGCGCGGTAGAAGACGCCCTGCACTAGTCCGCTGATGTAGAGATGCGCCCTCTTCACGCCCATAGCTGTATCAAGACCAGCGCGGGGTTATCTAAAATCCTTAATCACCCCGACACCAGCTCCATATACGCTGAAGGAAGCCTATTCGCCAGCCTCTCTTCGCGCGCACCAGCTATCGCGTCAAGCTCTATGTCGGCAACCACCAACCTCTCCCCCGTGCCCGCGGAAGCTAGGGAGGTTGGATACACTACGCCGCGGCGCGATTGTTTAAGTCCTGTTATAATGGAGCCTCCCCCAAAGAGTCTTCTTAGGTAGATATTCACCGCGACTATGGGAACTCTGTTCTCCACACTCCGCACCCTGACGTATTGTCTCCAGACTCTAACTCCCTCGCTTACTATTCTTGACGGATGTAAGATAAGCTCAGCGCCCTTAATTGCTAGAACCCGCGCCGCCTCAGGATAGACAATATCATGGCAAATCAACACGCCCATATTCACGCCAGCTATTTTAAACACATTGAGCTTCTGTCCGCGTTGGAAGAGCTGGCGCTCAACGCGGAAGAGATGAACCTTCTCCTGCTCTCCAATCACGTCGCCGTCGTCGCCTATTATGGGGCATACAATCTTGAGAGCTTCTCCATCCTGCTTGTATAGCCCGCCAGCGGCTATCCACATACCATACTCCCGCGCCACACGCGAGAGTGCGCTGACTATCATGTCATATGCTGCCGTAGCGGTCTCTAGCTCTAGGTATGGCGTTGTATGCGGCCACGCCTCTGGAAGGCAGGCCACCTCCGCCCCACGCCTGCCAGCGCTCTCCAACAACGCCAGCGCCCTCTTGACTGTCCGCTCAACACCGCTAGGCATAAGCTGCAAACCAGCAACGCGTATAGTGCGCATTTAGCCGTATCCACCCAAACACGGTATTAACGGTATCTCTATACTTAAAGGCTGGAGATTCATAGCTCGCGATGAACTCATGGATGACGAGCTTGACATAGCAGTTGTGGGGGCTGGGCCCGCTGGCCTGCTGGCCGCCTGCGAGGCTGCGAGGCATGGCTTGGATGTGGCGGTCTTTGAGGAGGATAGCATAGTTGGGATGCCAGAGAAATGCGCAGGCCTCTACAGCCTAGACGGCCTAAAGAAGCTACGCATCCCCCTCCATAGGGCTTGGATACAGAATTTTGCGCGTGGTGCGTTGTTCAAATCCCCGTCGGGCCGCACTTTCCTAGTTGATGCCTCGCGCGATATTGCTGTGATAGCTAACCGTGAGCGGTTTGACCAATACCTGGCTGAGCAGGCGGTAATGAGCGGCGCATCCCTATACATCAACACACGCGTAAGCAGCGCTAGAATTCACAACGACGGCATAGAACTTAACACAAGGCGCGGCGTAGTGAGAGCAAGCTATCTCATAGACTCAGAAGGACATAGCGCGTTCATAGCGCGTAGCATACATCCATCATACAAGCTGGGCGAGTGGCTCCCGATAATACAGTACCAAGTAGCTGGGCATGGCATGGACAGGCAGCTCGTCTACCTCTTCTTCAAGCACTACTTGCCCGACTTCTTCGCATATCTAGTCCCGATAGATGATGAGCTGGGAAAGGTCGGCATAGCGGCCAAGAAGAACATACGCTACCTGGCTTCCAAGTTTATGGCTGAGGAATTCCCTAATGCGCGTGTGGTTGGTGTTCAGTCGTCAGCCATATACGTCGGGCCACCTCTTGATAATCCACGCGTGGGGCGCGCATATTTCGTGGGCGACGTTGCTGGTCATGTAAAGGCTACTACTGGGGGCGGTGTAATCTTCGGCGGCATGGCTGGTATGGCAACGGCAAGGGAGATAGCTC
>WAQC01000084.1 GCA_015520425.1 Candidatus Pelearchaeum sp.
CTACTTGACGCGCAGAACCTAGCGGTCTATATAGCAAAGACAGGAAACCACCGCGATTATCGTATTGACTTGGTTACATCTGACCTTGACTCACCTATTGCGCGGCTGGCTAGTAAGTATGGGAACACGCTCCTGCTGAAGGGGCGCGAGGCTGACGAAGAGCCTGATGAGGCGCGCGAGTTTAGGGATGTGGGGATACTTGAGGATACCTTCGTCCTTGGTAGTGGGTTTCTCTTCCATGGAATAGCTGAGGCACTTTACGATGAGGCGCTACCACGAAAAGCGTATGAGTATGCCCTTGAAACCCTACGCGAGGCCGCCGCATTCACAGAGAGCAGCATGACCTCAGACTTCTACAAGTTCGTTACGGATAGGCTTGAGGCGCGGCACATCTGCTTCTTCGCAGGCCTTGGGAGTAGCCATGAGGTAGCTAGGATGACCGCCGTCAGGATAGGGCATATCAAACGCGCCATAGGCGACCAGGTTTTCGTAGCGCGCGAGACGAGCACACCAGCACCTAGGCCTGGAGACCTCCTCATAGTAATATCCAACAGCGGGGAGACCGAGATAGTAGCTGCGTGGTGTAAAAACTTCAAACGACTAGGCGGCGTTATAGCGGCGGTGGTCGGAAACCCAGACAGCACGATAGCATCTATGGCTGATATAGTTCTTGCGATACCCGTGAAGAGGGAGCCTGGGAGGCCGAGCAGGTTCTATATGCAGGCAGCATTCGCTCTGAGCCCACTGCCCATATTCCTAGTTGAGCGGCTGGAGCAGGCAGGCTTCAGGCTACCCGAATACATCATCAGATGGCACCAATCAGTAACCTCCTAACACTACATTCCCTTCTACTCAACACGCATACGCAGCGGCCTATAGCGCATTAGGGGCTCCACCTTCTCAGCGAAGAACTCGCGAGCCCACGGCAGTATCTCACGGCCCAGCAGGTTTAGGAACTTCTCCTCGTTTGGGCTTGCGCTGTGGATATAAACCCTGTCAAAACCCATCTTGAGGAAGTTCGCTAGGGCTTTGTATATGTCGTCGGAGTCTGTTGTTATGAGCCAGGTTTCCTTTATCTTCCGCCTCTCGTTCTCGCCGACGAGAGCTTCAAGCTGCCGCGGGTCTGAGACATGCTCGCGCTTATCGCGCGGAATAGCTGTAGGTGCCCAGAAGAGAGCAGACTTGTAAGCCCTGTCATAATCAACGTCGTATGAGACCTTAAACTCCATAGCCTTGCTTAGTCGTGTGGGGTCTCTCCCAGCCCTACGCGCACCACGCTCCATCGCGTCTATTATTTCCAGAAACCTCTCAAGACCGCGTGGGTTTGTTAGGATACCATCACAAAGCTCGCCAGCCATCTCGGCAACCTTAGCGTTAGATGTTGCGACGTACATCGGTATCTTCGTCTTGGGCTTCGTGTATAGCTTAGCCGTCTTAAGCTGGTAGTACTTCCCCTCATAATCAACGAAATCGCCCTTCCAGAGGAGTTGGATAATCTCCACAGCCTCGCGGAGGCGTTCAACCTTTTCCTTAAAGCCTGGCCATTTATAGCCCAGGGGCGTCTCGTTCATAGCGTGGCCAGTCCCGACGGTTATGAATATCCTGCCAGGATAGAGATAATCCAGCGTGGCGAAGGCTTGGGCAACTATGGCTGGGTGGTAGCGGAAGAGTGGCGTAGTTACAGCGGTTCCGACCTCAACCTTCTTCGTCTTCTCGGCAACAGCCCCAAGCCATATCCAGGGAAAACCAGACTGACCACCAGTATCACTCCAAGGATGGAAATGGTCGCTGGTAACTATGATGTCAAAGCCCACAGCCTCAGCATGAACAGCGAAGGAAAGCAGCCGCTCTGGGTCATATTGCTCCTGCCCAGCCCAGTACCCAAGCCTAAGCATACTTCCACTCGCTACTGCTCTACCAATAGCATACATATATGTTATATTTACAGGGCTGGCCGAGGATTCTTCACTTTCCTGCCGCAAGCATCCTGAATTGGCCATAATGTTTCTGATGAGGGTGGTTTAATTTTTACGATATTCGTATATAAAATACGAATTACGAACTAGAGATTATCTCCTAGCCCTTGCGTAACGAAGAGAGAATATCCTCAGCAGTTATTGGCAGCCTATGCAGCCTTATTCCCACAGCATTCTTCACAGCATTACCAATAGCTGGAGCAATAGGGAGTATTGGTATCTCACCAATTGAGCGCGCACCCATAGGGCCTGGCCCTTTACCACTCTCAATAATGTAGTGCTCTATATTCGGTGATTCCATGCTTCCAGCCACCAGATAGTCCATTAGCGTTGGGTTGAGCGGCTGCCCATTTTCTATAACCAAGTGTTCTAAAAGAGACGTGCTCACGCCCATCATAGCACCCCCTATTATCTGGCCCTCAACCAACGCGCGGTTAATCGCCTTTCCAACATCGGTGACTAAGAAAAGATTAATCACGCGAACCTCGCCAGTTTCCATATTTACAGCAACATCAGCGCACGCGCATACAGGAGTATAGTCAAGAGCAACATTTGTCCGCGATGCTCTTCCTGTATCAGGGTCTATCTCAGCTACATCCTCATAAAACACGCCTTTACCCATTATCACTCCTTCTCCTTCAAGAAAATCACCACCCATAGGCCCAGGAGAAAATAACTCTCTGAGATGTATCTGAACTTCTGGATTTTCTTCGTCATATATTACTCCATTGGAGATTTTCAACCTAGATTCGGGGACGCCCAAGCGTGTGGATGCTACTCTAACTATCTTACTTTTGGCGTCTTTACATGCCATAGATACTGCCATACCCATCTGTACGAGCTGCCTGCTTCCACTTGAGCCTGTCGCGGTGGGAGTTATCAAGGTATCAGATGGAATTATCCTAACTTTATCTATATCGGCACCAAGTTCAAGAGCAGCTATCTGAGCAAGCCCCGTGAAGGTTCCTTGACCGACATCAGTTGAGCCAACATATACATCAACGCTAAAATCTTCATTAACTTTCACCAAAGCAATATTGGGATAGGTAACGTCGCATTGATGTTTTGCTATAGCTATCCCCCTTCCAATCTTCCATACACCATTTTCATCCGAGAAGCTGGGAATGGCATGTTTTTCTATTAAGTGAGAGAATTGCTCTAGACACAGGTCTGTTGTGTCTTCGTGCATTATCTCTCCTATACATGACTCGTCACCATCACGTAGAAGGTTTATGCGTCTAACATCTATAGGGTGTATCCCGAGCTTCTCCGCTATCTCATCCATCTGCGACTCAATAGCCCAATATACTTGTGTTGAGCCAAATCCTCTGAAAGCTCCACCCTGCGGCTTATTGGTATAAACTCGGTAAATCTCAGCATATACGTTCGGGATTTTATAAACACTACTAACCGCATAGATAGCATTTCTTACGGCTACATTTCCTGCAACAGAGTATGCTCCACCGTCGTAAATTATTTTTAATCTTCTTCCGATTATGCGGCCATCCTTCAAAACAGCATCGCGTATGTATATCTTGGTTGCATGACGCGTGGTTGTATATGCTAGGTCTTCCATGCGTGTTAGGACGAGCTTGACTGGGCGTCCATTGGTCTTCATGGCAAGAGCCGCGCATATAGGCTCATATACAGCCGCTCCGCGATTTCCAAATCCGCCTCCAACATGCTTAGGAACTATAATACGAATCTTGCTTTCTGGAATTCCCAGAGAATCACTAAGTTCGCGTCTGGTTCTGAAGGGTGTCTGGCCGGATGTTATTACAGTTAGATTACCTTCAGCGTCCATCTGCGCTATTATGGATGTGGGCTCAAGCTGCACATGCTGAACAGGAACAGTCTCATAAACACCATCAATAATCAAATCAGCATTATTAAACGCTCTTTCAACATCTCCATAAACTATTTGCTGATATGCGGAAACATTAGGTCGTGTGGGATGTGTTTTTACTTTATAGAGCTTAGATGAGAGTCTCTTATATTTATGTAGGTCAGGATGTATTATAGCAGGCGGATTTTCTGCCATGGATTCTTCGGGGTCAAAAACAGCTGGTAGTTCTTCATATTCAACTTCAATCATTTCAACTGCATCTAGCGCTTTTTCATAGCTCTCTGCAGCTACAGCGGCTATAGGCTCTCCAACATACCTTACATGCTCGCGTGTCAGTATTGGTGTGTCAAGTAATCCCCTACCATGAAGGCCAGGCGGTACGTCGTTTCCAGTTATAACTGCAACAACTCCAGGAAGCGCTTTAGCCTTCGTCACATCAATACGAATTATGCGACCATGAGGAATTGTGCTGCGCTTAAGGACAGCATATAACATGCCTGGTAGCTTCATATCAAAGGTAAAGACTGCTGTGCCAGTAATTTTCTCAAGACCATAAATCTGAGCTACATCTCTCTTCTCAGTATTAGTGGCTAAGGGGCTCATCTTTTGATTTTTCTCTCTATGTGTTTAATTAGGCTTTATCTAGACTCGCGTTGATATGGTTTGCCCAGTGCTCCTGGGAATGATGCCCTGCGCGCAACTATTATCAGCGCTATTATTGTTAGTATATAGGGGAGTGTGAGTAAGAATTCTGAGGGCACGCCACGGAGAGCGCCTAGGGCTTGAATACCTCCAGCTAGGGCTTCAGCTCCTCCATAAATGAGCGCGCCGACGAAAATCCATAGAGGATTCCAACGCCCAAACATTACTATGGCTATGGCTATCCATCCACGTCCTTGCGTCATATGGTCAATGAATGTTGTTAGATGATATAGTGATAGGTAGCTGCCACCTAGACCAGCAAGTGCCCCGCCTATGATTAGTGCAACATACCTATATGCGAACACATTAACTCCCGATACATCTGCTGACATCGGGTCCTCTCCGACAGCTCTTATGCGTAGCCCAAAGGCTGTTCTGAAGAGTATGTAATAGCATAGTGGGACAAGCGCTATAGCTATCCAGACCAATATGGGCTGTGTAAATATTGATTTGCCAACTAAGGGTAGGGATGATAGTAATGGGATACCAAATGCTTCACGCGGAGGAAGGCGTGGCGGGAGTCCCGTTCCGTATATTATTCTGAAGAGGTAGCTTGTAATGCCTATTGAGATTAGAGTAATTGCTATACCAGTAACTATCTGGTCTGCCCGCAGGGTTACTGTTATGAACGCTGTAAGAAGTCCTAGGAATATCCCTATCGCTATCCCCGCCATGAGGCCTATTAGAATTGAGCCTGTTGAGAGCGCTATGATATAGCTGAAGAAAGCAGCAATTAACATCATCCCTTCGGTTCCTAGGTTAAGTATTCCTGAACTTTCGCTGAAGTTCTCACCCAAGGCGGTAAATAATATCGGAGTAGCTGTTCTCAGCATACCGCCTATCGTGCTAACTAAAAACGCCGCTATCAATGGGTCTATAAGCTCAGACACCAGCCTCTCTCACCTTTCTTACTCTAAAGCGTTGAACTACTTCAGATACTGCGAAGAGTAATAACATTATGCCGAGGAATATTTCTATGAAATAGACTGGAACTCCCGTTGTTCTGTGCATTATATCTGTGCCGACTAGGAATACGGCAAACAATATTGATAGTGGGATAACAGCTATGGGGTTCATTTTTGCTATGAAGACCAGTGGAACTGCTTCTAAGCCATAGCCAGGCGCCCACGCGGGATTTACATTACGCATGACAGCGGTTAGCTGTATTGCTCCTGCGAAGCCAGCTGCTCCACCGCTTATAATAAACGCCAGTATTATGAGCCTACTGATGGGAAGCCCAACATATCTGGCAGCCTTTATACTCTCTCCAAGAATCTTAAACTGAAAACCGAGCTTTGTCCAAACCATCAGGAAGTATATAGCCGCTGCTATAACAAAAGCTAGGAGAATACCTACGTGTATCTGAGTGCCGAAAAACGTTGGCATGTATGCACTCTTTACAATAGGATACGTCTGCGGATGCTCCTCCGCCACATTGCGTAAAGGCCCTTTAATAAGAAATTTGATTAGGTTTATTGCGACGAAATTTAGTAGAAGTGTGGTTATGACCTCATTTATTCCAAGTTTTGCTTTTAATATTGCTGGCGGGAGAGCCCATGCCGCGCCTGCAATAGCTCCTGCTACTAATACTATGGGCAATATGATTGGTGTTGGAAGAGGACCTAAGCTATATCCTACAACATTGGCGAAGAGTGTTCCTATTAGCATCTGACCCTGGGCCCCAATATTCCATATACCCGCTCTAAAACATACCAATAGCCCAACAGCCGTTATGAGGAGCGGTGTCATCTCAACAAGTGTTTTAGTTATGCCGAAGTCTGTAGCTAGTGCTTCATAGAATATTGTATAATATGCGAAAGCTGGGTCTATACCAGATAGCGCGAGAACTATGGAGCCTGCTATGATTGAGCCTAGTATAGCTATTATTGATGAAAGGGCAGGCTTTATTGATGTAACGAGCCAGTCAATAGGCTTAAGCCCTTCCCTATCTTGCATTACTTCTGCTACCTACCTTATACTGTTGTATTAAACTTTAAAGAAAAATAGGGGGTATATGTTAAATTAGCCGAAGCCTAGTTTCTGTAAGAGGTTGTAGAACTCGTCAGGCGTTATGACCTTCTCTACCTTCTTCTCACCTTTTCTAACCTTCTCCCTAACCTCATCTACTTCGGCACGTATATCTGGGTCTACCTTCTTGTTTATCTGGAGTAGGTCTATTGCTCCATTGAAGAAGGAGATTTCATAGTTTTCTTCTCCAAATGAGCCGTTGTATATGTCTGCTATAGCGCGCTCAAATGCTGGTGTAAAGTCCCATAGAACAGATGTGAGAAGGATTCCTGCCTCGTCAATTGAGCGTTTATCACCTATAACGTCAATAAACCATACTCCTCGTTCAGAGCAAGCTTCCATCATTCCGAATGAGGCCCCGTCTCCCATTCCAAATATTACATCAGCTCCCTGGTCTATCTGCGCTAGTGTGAATTCCTTTGCCTTTACCGCCTCTTCATAGTCACCCACAACTGTAAAGAGCAACCGCGCTCCTGGGTTAGAATCCTTGACACCCTGAGCAAAACCTCCGCTCTGTCTTAACCAGTAGGTATCGGATTCTACAGACTGGACAATACCTATGACATTACTCTTGGTAACCAAGCCTGCGAGGTATCCCGCTATATAAGCTGCCTCAGCAGGCTCAAACGAGTATGTCGCCATAACCCCAGGTATCAGGTCTTCTTTCCTTTCTTCTCCAACCTCAGAAGCTACTATCAAGAACTTTGAGTTCCCACCCTGGCCTCCCTTCACTATATCAATAACTCCGGTTCTGTATCCTCCTGCGTGAGCCACTATAAGGTCTGTTCCTCTTCTTATATAGTCCTGAACCGCCCTCATTGGTGTTTCTCCATAACCTAGATTTTCACTGAACGAAAAGTCAGCTCTAAACTTCTCGGCGGCTCTTCTAAGGCTATCCACCCCCTGCTGGTTCCATCCAACGTCGTTTGCCCTGCCTGGAACTACAACAGCTGTTGAAAGCTTCCTACCAACTATTGGTTTTCCTTCGCCAGTCATCTGAGCCGTAACCGTCTTCGTAACAGTTTGTGTTTGCGTTTGCGTTACTGTTACAGGCTGGGCGGTTGGGGCGGCTGATTGACCAGCAAAATAACCACCCACCGCACCTATCACAACACCGCCTACTATTCCGCCTACAGCAGCCCCAGTAGAAATCCCTAGGAATTTTCTACGCGATATACTTTTCTTATCAATGTCTTTAGTATTCATGTTTGCGCAGTTTCGTGACATGCTTTTTAAGTCTTTCTAAAAATTCACAGTATTATTATGAAATACCATGACCTATCATCAACCGTCCAATAGCTTCGCGGTCAGCATTCTCCCTATCAAAAACACCCACAATCCTTCCATTATACATCACCGCTATCCTATCGCTAAGTTTCATAACCTCACCAAGGTCGTTTGATATTAGCAAGATGCTTGAACCATTAGAGGCCTGTTCCACAAATTTCCTGTGGATATACTGGGTTGTCTTGATATCCAACCCATGAGTAGGCTGATTAGCTATTATTAACGTGGGATTATGCATCAACTCACGCGCCACCAGCAGTTTCTGTAAATTCCCACCAGACAAAGTAGATGCTACAGAACTAGGTCCTCTGGCTATTATGTTATACTCTGATATTATTTGTTCGGCTAACTTCTGACCTTTAGTCCAGGGAATGAACCAGGAATTTATGAAATTATTATCGCGATGACTCTTCAGAATAAGGTTCTCTGTTATATTAAAACTTGGTATAAGGCCTTCTCCAATTCTATCCTCGGTTATGTATCTGACACCTAGTGAATACATTAACATAGGGTTGGGCTTCGCGAGCTTTCTCCCCTTGAAGTATATTGACCCGCTTTTTATCGGCCTAACACCAGCCAACGCCTCAGCTAGCTCTAATTGTCCATTTCCCTCTATACCCGCTATACCAAGTATTTCTCCTTCATGAACAACTAGGTTCAGTCCATTAACCGCATTAACCCCCAGGTCGTTTTCCACTACCAAATTTTCAGCACGTAAAACTTCTCTAACAGAATGGGATAATGCCCTCTTGTCAAAACGTTCTGTAGTTATCTCGCTGCCGAATATCATAGTGACTAGACGTTGTGCGGATTTCATCTCATCTCTGGTTAGGGTTCCAACTTTCCGACCAGCTCTAAGAACGGTAACCCTATCACAGATAGCCATCACCTCCTCAAGTTTATGCGTTATGAAGATTATTGTTTTACCATCTCTGGCTAAGCGTCTCAAAACTTCAAAAAGGCCAGAAACCTCTACTGGAGAGAGTATTGACGTTGGTTCGTCCAGTATTATTATGTTAGAGCCGCGTATCAGTATTTTGATTATCTCAACCCGTTGTTGTTCGCCTACCGATAAATCAGCTACAACCGCGTAGGGGTCTATAGAGAAACCTAGGGATTGGGCTGTTTTTTCTATCTCTTCAGCTATCTTGGATTGTCGGGGTATTTTGAAAGAGTTGGTGGTTATAGCAAGCATGACATTCTCTAGAACGGTTAGTTTTTTTACTAATGAGAAGTGTTGATAGACCATCCCTATACCTAGTTTTATTGCGTCTTTCGGTGACTTTATCTTAACATGCTTACCGTTTACCCATATCTCGCCCTTATCTGGCCTGTAGAATCCTGCTAGTATATTCATTAACGTAGATTTCCCAGCACCATTTTCTCCCAATAATCCATGAACCTCGCCATAGTATGCCTCAAAATCCACATCCTTGTTGGCTACTACACCAGGGAACGTCTTTGTAATGCCTACCATCCTAACGGCTGGCTCGCGCGCAATCTGCAGAATCCATCACCCTTGGACAACGACTATGTTGCAGTTTAATAATTTATGGCAGGGCTAGCCTGTCTTTAGACAACCTTTATATAAGCTAGCCAGAGAGACGACGTTATGATTAAGAAAATACACATATTAGATTGTGGGAGTTTGGAGTTTGACCTCTCATACTTCACATGGAAGATAAACATAGGAAAACTCTACCGTTTTCCAGTCTGGTGTACTTACATAGAGCATAGCGAGGGCGATATACTAATTGACACTGGATACAACTTACAAAATGCGCTGAAGTACTATGCGTGGGAAAAACCGATACAGACTGAAGAACAACATCTAGAGAACCAACTTAAGATTATTGGTAAAAGACCTGAAGACATAAAGTACGTTATTTTATCACATCTCCATTTTGACCACTGCGGTAATAACTATCTTTTCAAAAACGCCACATTCTACGTCCAGAAAGAAGAATTACGACACGCATACGTCCCAGACCCATTTGAGGCAATAGGATATAGCCGCGAGACATTTGACGTGCCAGGAATACATTACGAGACGATAACTGGAGATAAGGAGGACTTCTTTGACGGAATAAGCCTTGTTACAGCTCCTGGCCATGCGGCAGGTCTTCAGGTTCCAATATTACAGAGCAAAGAACTGGGCAAGATCTTCCTTGATAGCGACGTGATAAACACACGTTTGAATCTTGAGAAGATGATAGTGGGAGGAATACATTGGGATTCTGTTAAGTCATACGAATCCATGGTTAAAATCGTTGAGATGGTCAAGAAGACACGTGGTACGATATTCTTTGCGCATGATATGGAGTTTTTCAACGAAATAAAGAAGGGTAAAAACTACTATGTTTAGCCTTTCTCTTTGAGGAGCTGAAGCATCCGCGCACTTAACTCAGTCAGTATTTTTTTCTTTTCTTCTTCGCTCCATACATAGAACCCTTTACCCGTCTTTATACCCAGTTCATTATTGTCTATCTTTGACTTTATCCATTGTGATGCTGTGTTTGCGTTTGATAGCTCTTTATTGAGGTAGCTGGAGACTGAATAGTAAATATCTATGCCGACTATATCAACCAGCTTGAATAGTCCTAAAACGGAGAAACGTGGTCCAAAGGCTTCTCTAACCACTGTATCTATGTCTTCTACTGTTGTTAGTCCTTGTTCAACGAGTGAAACTGCCTCTCTGAGTAGAGCGTATATTAGCCTGTTATGAAGGAAGCCTGGAATATCTGCAATTATAACTGGTTTCTTACCACATTTTATTAGCATTTGTTTAGAGGTTTCAACAGTCGCATCGCTGGTATCGTTGGTTCTTATAATCTCAACAAGCCTGTTTAGTTGCGCAGGATTGTAGAAATGTATTCCAAGAACATTACTTCTTCTACCAGTTACACGCGCTATTTCACGTATTGGAATTCCAGACGTGTTGCTAGCTAATATGGCATGTTCAGGTGCATATTTATCGTATAATGTGAAGATTTGATGCTTGATATCCAGTTTTTCAGGTACCGCCTCAATCATGAAATCACAGGTTTTTGCTGCTGATTCATTGTCTAATGAGTATGTGATGCGGGCAAAGATTGAATCAGCCTCATTCTGGCTTAAGACGCCATGTTGTACGAAGTTTGCTAAACTGGTCTTAATTTTCTCTTTCGCTTGTTGTAGGATATCTTCTTTGATGTCGGTTAATGTTACTTTGTTTCCGCCTGTTGCATATACTTGGGCTATCCCTGGCCCCATGGTTCCGGCGCCTACAACCACAACGTTTGCACACATGCCTTAATTCCTCAGACGCGGGGTTTGAGTGAATAGCTTTTAAGTTTGATAGCTGTTTCATCATCGTCGCGGGTATTTCCTAGGTTTATGGTATGTGGGAAAGTATATAATGCCTGGTGTGGAGGTATTACCGCAAGCTGATGGCTGGACATAGTGCTATAAAAAGTCGTAGGCGCCGTACTACAAGTATTGGTAAATCGCAGCCCAAGAAGCTTTGTAAGATAAGCATAGAAGACATAAAGGAGGTTTCATGGCTTCCGAAGAGATGTGATTACGGAGATTTAGCCGAGCTGGCACGCTCACTACGCGCTAGGGGAGACGTTGATGTACCCATAAAGGTTAGGCGAATAGGTGAGAACGAATACGAGCTCATCTGGGGCCATAGACGGCTTCAAGCGGCGAAACTCGCAGGCCTAACGCACCTCACGGCAATAATAGAGGAGGTGGAAGACGAGGAACTAATAATCCAACACTTCATAGAGAACCTCTTCAAGAAGAATAAAAATCCTCTAGAAGAGGCAGAGCTTTTTGAGAGCTGGAAACGACGGTTTAACCGAAACTATGACGAAATAGCCAAAATATTAGGCGTAAGGAGGGACTATATCTATAACCGTGTAGAACTCTTTAAACTTCACCCAGAAACTAGAGAGCTTCTCAAGAATGTTCGTAGCGATACGAATAACCTAGGGCTATATCATGCACGACTTTTACTAAAAATAAAAGACCCTCATACGCAGTATAAACTTGCTCTAGAAGCAATTCGTGAGGGGCTTACAACTAGAGAATTAGAACAGAGGATAAAAGATGAGTTATCAAAAAGTGAGAGCGAAACGAGCAACCTTCATGTGGAAGAGACAACCAGACCACGGTTACTGAATCTCACACAGAAAGCTCTTGAAGATACTACCGTTCCTTTTGGCGCTAAAGTTGAAATCATTAAGACAAGTGAGAATGGTGTTGATTATCGTAAGCTAATAATACCCACACATATAGCTACGCACATAGACACACCACACATATTCTTTGATTCGGGAAAATGCATAGACGACTATCCTATGGAGAAGTTTATGGGCAGAGCTTATGTGATAGACGCACGTAAAACAGAACCACAGGAAATAACTTTAGATGACTTGAATAGAGCTGATGCACGCCAATTGGCCCGCTCAGACATACTACTTTTCTACACAGGCTATGCCGCGATATTTGGGACAGAAAAATACTATCACTCACATCCATTCATAGCTGACGAGCTAGCAGATTGGATAATACAACAAAACAAGATTAAGATAATAGGAATAGACCTGCCATCTCCCGAGGTCCCCCATAAGCTGAGAGGTAAAAATTTCACATTCCCCATACATAAGAAACTACTAGCTAATGATATCTTGATAATAGAAAATGTCGCCGATATGAGCCGGATAGTTGGTCATCTGGTAAGCTTGATAATAACACCACTACTCTTGAAAGGGCTTGACGAAGTACCAGTAAGTGTTACAGCTTTCACATCAAAACAAATCAATACTATCTAGAAAGAAGGAGCTACATCTTTTGCAAAACGAATAACCATGTCGCGCATGGTGTTAAAATCAGGTGAGAGGAATTTAAGTTCAGTAATATCAACACCTGCCTCCTCATATTGCTCTAACCGGGCTATCATCCTATCAGGTTCGCCGACTAAACTTCTACGCTCTCCTTCTTCAACATTTCCAAAGATAGAGCCAAAATTATTCTTGACAAGGTTGATAGCACGTTCATAGGAGTTGTCAATACATACAAACATTTCATGTACTATGAGTGGATTTATGAGTCTATCACTTTTCTTTAATCCTTCGCGTATTTTCTGAATACCGAGAGTAAGCTCCTCGGGTGTTAGGTATGCGGGTATCCATCCATCTCCATGCTCTATCACTCGTCGTAATGCTCTTTCGCTTAATCCTTTCTCACCACCACCTATCAGTAGGGGGATTTTATCAGGTTTGGGCATCACTTCAATATCATTAAAACTCACATAGACACCGTTAAAGGACGCAGGATTCCTACTCCATATTACTTTCATCACACGTAGATATTCATCCATTATCTTACCCCGTTGGTGGTAATCAACTCTTAACGCCTCAAATTCTTTCTCAGTTATACGTGGTGCCCCAGGAACTACACCGACAAGCAATCTTGAGTTTGAGAGTATCTGTATGTTAGCAAGCTGCTTAGCGAGTATTATCGGATTACGTAAAGGCAGTATAACCGCGGCCAATCCCACATACGTATTTTTACACATTCCAGCAACATATGCAAGCGTTGTTATTGACTCAAAAAAATTGTTATGAGATTGATTTTTTACGGGAGCTCCAACGGTTGGATGTGTTTTTGCCTGTTCTTTATTCCATATAATATGGTCATGTACCCACACACTATGATACCCCATATCTTCAGCCGACGAAGCTAGCGCTTGAATGTTTTCACTATTTGCGAAAGAGCCGGAATTAGGCAACCTTACACCGAATTTCATTAGAATCACTGAGCCGCAATTATGTGGTGAATTATTTATTTTCTATCTTTTTCAGGTACTTCAGCTGTCCATTTGAATTCTTCGCCGCGTTTCATTTTTTCTGCTTCATCTTCAGCTGATTTTACCGCGTCCATTCCCCCGTCAACCCATGTTGTCATCCCTGCGAGGTATATGCAAAGCGCTACTGCTTCAAAGACCTCTGCTGGTGTAGCTCCAGCACGTATAGCTTTACGCGCGTGGCTTCTACCCTTTTCGCCCCTTCCCAAAGCTACCTCAACTGCGGTTATTATCAGCTCCTTAACTTTGGTGGAGAGAACACCTTGAGGAGCTGTTTTGCCTGGCATTATAGAGCGTCGTAAGCCTACTAGGTAATCTACTAGACGTGAATCATATTTGTCAAGTGTGGCAAAAACGGGATGGATGTATCCGAACTCTTCAATTAGATATTTTTCTGCTGATTTATCCATAAACGCATGCTGTTTTATTCAGAATTATAAACTTAACACTATTTATCAGAAGACCCACTCACCATCTTTTATCAGCAGGCGGCCATCCACTTCTACCGTTGGATACCTAATGGTAGCGTCAATATGGTATTTACTGACGTTTTTCCCGCCAGGATAGGCGTGATGGTTGTCTCCAAGCGCGATATGTATAGTTCCATATTTCCCTTTTTCTGATAATGTCCCAAATTTTTCTAGATGACCAGTTCCTAGGGAGAATTCGGCTACTACATTTGCGTTCTCGTCAGCTGAGCGTAAAATTTCTTTAAGTTTTTCTGCTTCTTCTCCGCCGCTAATATCAACGGCGCGGCCATTACGGGCCTTTATGACTATTGGAGATTTAACACCAAACGGAGCCACAAAGTTCATCACACCATCGCATACGATGGTTCCATTTGCAGAGTCTTCTATCGCAGCATACGCTACCTCCCCCCAGAGCGGCATGGGCCCCATCATTACCCCCTTCTCGCGGATGGGTGTAACGAGTAGGGGCGGCCTTCCCTTTATTGATACTGTAAAATCAGAACCACTACGCGATGTTACATGCACCCTATCGGCGTTTTTGAACGCTTCAACAAGCTTCTTAGTCCTTTCATGGACTATCTCTATATCCTTCTCTGTCAAGCCCCAGGTTCCTAAACCTTCTTCAACAGAAGCTATCTTTGCGTTGTTATCAACTGCTTTGCGCACTGTATCGGTATGGGCAAATCTATGAGCATAGTCTATGTTAGTCTTTATTATTATAACATCCGAATTTACAACCGCTGCTGATATGTTTTTTGGTGGTTCGGGTATTCCAGGCGTTAGGAGACCATTAATCACTTGTTGTGTGATGTCTAGTAGTGTGACATTACCTCCTAGAGCTGCCACTGCGGAAGCTAGAGCCTGGGCTTCGTGCATTCTATCTCCATCTGCGAGAACCGTTACGCAATCTCCAGACTGAACTCTAAATCCCTTATTGACTACGATGAAAGCCTCACGGTATATTGGTATTGGTGAAGTCATGGCGTTTTCACGGCGTTTTCCTTGTTGGAGTATATAATAGTTTTGTGATTTGTAAGACATCTGAAAGAAGAAAATTTTTAACAGGTTACTATAAGGATGCGGCATGCCTGCTGTGCGTGTTGGTATATGTCCTGTAATGATTGAATATCCACCTGCTGAAATTGTTGAGAGAATACCGCTCTACGAGGATGCGGGGTTTGATTTAGTATGGGAAGGCGACCATACACTACCATGGCATCATACTAACGGCCATAGTGCCAGCGCTAGGATAATGGCTGAAGCATACCTACAACGCTCACAGGAGATAGAGGTTCATTACATGGTTGCCGGTAATGGTATAAGGAACCATCCTATAGATATTGCGCTAGACGCCACTACAATGGCTCTTCTGCACCCTGGTCGGGTGGCATTACATATAGGCGCTGGGGAGGCCATGAATGATAAAACCGTGACAGGATTCTGGCCCAGTGACCGCGAGCGACTTGAGCGCGTTGAGGAATCACTGAAGCTTATACGCCTATGCTGGGAGTCGCGCGACTACTTCAGGTTTAGAGGCAAGTATTTTAATAGTTTCTTCTATCTATACGATAAGCCTCCCAAGCCTGTACCATTGATAGGTGTAGCAGGAGGCCCGCGAATGGCTGAGATTGTTGGGCGCTACTGCGATGGGATATTAACACTAGGGCCTCCTGATTTTCTTAAAGGCGTCATACTACCAGCGTTTGAGCGAGGAGCGCGCGAGGCTGGAAAAGACCCGCGGAAGATGAGTAAGATGGTTTTCATAGATACGTCCTATCATCCAGACTATAGTAAGGCTCTGGAGAAGGCGCGTCTGTATGGTGGTGTGCTAATTCCAGAATGCTACTCTGTTGTTCAAGACCCGCGAATAATAGAGCAACGCTCCAACCTCGTTCGCGACGATATACTCGCCAGTGTATTTACCGTAGCGTCCAGGCCTGAGGATATAGTAGAGAAATATTCTGTGTATGTTAAGGCTGGTTTTGACACGCTCATATGGGCTGAGATTAGTCCAGACCCAAACCTTACACCACGCATATGTAAAGAGAAAGTTATACCTATGCTGAAGTCATCAATCTAAAACTCTGGTTGGCGGATATTCCTTATACGTGAATACATAGACCATGCTAAGCTCTTCATCCGAGTCATTAATCACTATATGGGGCGTTCCAGCGGGTATGTATATCGCTTCACCCGCGCAGTATTGTATTTCGCCATCAGGGGTTTTTAGCCGTCCTCTGCCAGATATTATGTAAGCGAGTTCATCTTCCTCATGGACTATATTCTTAGACCTAAAACCCGCCTTAAACGTAGAGACACCCAGCATAGCTTTCTTAGTTCCAGCCGTTGAATCTATAAGCATCTCAAGGAGATAACTTCCATCATCAAGCTCTATCCGCTTAGCATTTTCACGTGAAATCTTTACTACAGCCATATAACAGCAGAAATATGCTAAAAGTAATTAAGCATTTACGGGAGGTAAATGCTCTATGAATAGCAAGTGGAGAGATATCCATCCTAAAGAGCTTGGTAAAATGTTCAAAATAATAGATGTGCATTCGCATATTGGTGATTATCCCGCGTTTGGTGTTTCTTTGAGCGCTGAGGAGCTTATGAGAGAGATGGAGAGATTTAACATAAGGATGTCTATAGTATTCTCAGTGGATAATCAAAGTGTTCTTAGCGCTGTTCGGCGATATAACGCGTTGAGGGGCATGGTATGGGTTAATCCGAAAGATGAGAAGACTATTGATTTTTTGAAGATGAATATACGTAATGAACGTTTTGTAGGTATAAAGCTACATCCTCTACTTGATGGTTATCTACCAAATGACCCTATAGTATATCCAGTCGTTGAACTTGCACGCGAGGCTGGCTGGGTTATATTGATACACTGCGGTCATCCACCTTTTTCCCTTCCTTGGAGTATTGAAGAACTGGTAGAGAATTTTCCAGACCAGAAGTTCATTCTAGGACATATGGGTCATGGCCATATAGTTTACATAAACGCGTCTATACAGGTTGCTCGGCGTAGGCGAAATGTATATCTGGAGACATCGGGTATGCCTATGCATAGTAAGGTTAAAGAAGCTGTTAGGGATGTTGGTGTTGATAGAGTCTTATGGGGTAGTGATGTTCCTTTTCACGATATAGGTGTGGAGCTTATGCGTGTCCAAGCTGCTGGTCTTAATGAGGATGAAATGCGCGCAGTATTGGGCGGTAATGCTATTGAGCTGCTCAATCTCCGCCTATAACACCTAGGTCGCGGAGTATCACCATAGCCGCGTTGCGGCCTGGAATTCCACTAACGCCACCACCAGGATGAGTCCCAGCACCCGTTATATAGAGGTTTGAGATTGGTGTCCTGTATCTACTTATCTCTGGAATAGGCCTAAATGAAAAGAGCTGGTCTATAGTCATATCAACATGCATGAAATTTCCTTTTGGAAGATTGAGTTCCCGTTCCCAGTCTAGAGGTGATGCAACATGCATATTACGTACAAGTTTCTTAACGTTTGGAGCATATTCCGAGAACTGTTCTAATAGACGCTCTCCAACCTCATTCTTTATCTCATCCCATTCTTCGCCGCTTCGTAGTTTGTAAGGCGTGTATCTGGTTTCCAACGATAGGATATGTTTTCCAGGTGGGGCTAGGCTGGGGTCAAGCGGTGTATGCAGGGCAACCATAAGCCCAGGCTCTTTGGGATTATATCCAAACTTATACTCGTCATATGATTTCTCCAAGCTATCCAATGAGGGGGCTATGTATGTTGCCGCGGCTACCTTGGCATTGGTCTGACCATTGCCCAGACAAGAATATCGCGGCACCCCATCTAACGCAAAGTCAGCCTTCATAGCTATTCCATTAGCTATACGTATCTTTTTAATCCGCGCAATAAATGCGCTGTCTAAGTTATCCTCGCTTATGAGTCTTAGAAATGTCTGTCGCGGGTCGCATGCCGATACTACAATACGCGACTCAAATACCCGACCATCGTTTAGCTTTACACCATGAACAGCCTCATTGTGTGTAATTATTTCTTTAACGTCTTGCTTAAGCATTAAGTCTCCTCCATGAGTTGTTATCATTTTTATTAGAGCGTCTATTAATCTTCCTGCACCTCCATAAGGCCTAGCTAAGTTTCGCGCTTGCATGTGCCAGCCCACAGTCCAGCCAGTACCCTTCTGTGATGGGGGAAGACCTATAGCCGCTGGTCCAAGAAATGCTATTGGGACTTTAATATATTCGGTTTCAAATCGTTCATCTAGCACCTCTTTAGCGCTCATCAGCAGTAGTTGTAGCAATTCATCTGCTTCAATTTCTTCAGCGTATTTGATTATTTCTTTGAATGATGGTGGAGGTGTTAGTGAGAATATTCCTAGGATATTATTTATAATCTCAAATTCATCAACCAATTTGCGATATTCTCTTGCATCGTGATATGATAGTTTTTCTAGGAATTTTATTGTCTCTTTAACATTTCTGCTGAAGAGCATGTATTTCCTGTCTTTGAATGGTGAGAACATTACAGGATTGACTGAATAATATTCTAATCCATATTTGGAAAGCTGTAAGTCTTGTATAATTGGTGTTGCATGTATGAGGTATTGTTCAAAGCTGTATGTATTAACTCTAAACCCTGGGAAGATTTCCTCCGTTCTAACACATCCACCAGCTATTTGTGAGCGTTCAATAACCAAGACACGTAATCCATGTTTAACGAGATATCCCGCGCATATCAGACCATTATGTCCAGCGCCGATAACTATCGCATCATATCTAGGCATGGAGCGGGCCTCTTCTCCCTTGCTTCTCATATAAACGTTATATCTAGCTACGCGGTGGGCACGTTTATGGTGTGGCATTATGCGCGTGGTAAGGTTATTATGCTGATGACGCCAGGGCCTGTTGAGTGCTCGCCGCGTGTTCTTCAGGCACTCGCTAGGCCGCAGATATATCACTACTATCCAGGCTTCGTCTCATTTTACGAGGATACACTAGAGAAACTCCGCCGCGTATATCAGACGAATTATGATGTTATGATTATGCATGGCGAGGGGGTTTTAGGTCTTGAGGCGGCGGTTGCCAACGTAATAAACCCTGGCGAGAAGGTTCTTGTTTGCGATTCAGGCCCCTTTGGGAAATGGTTTTCCATCTATGTAAGCAACTATAAGGGTATTGCGCGCGAGGTTTCGGTTCCCTATGATGAAGCTATGAACGTTGAGCTGGTTAAAGAGGTGTTGGACACCGAGCATGATATAAAGGCTCTAACTGCGGTTCACTGTGAAACACCTACGGGTATTCTTAATCCTGTTGATAAAATATGCAGAGAGGCTAAGAAGCATGGTGTTATAACTATAGTTGATGCCGTCTCTTCTCTTGGTGGCGTTGATGTGAGGCCTGACGAGTGGGGGATAGACATCTGTATTTGCGCTTCGCAGAAGTGTATCAGCGCCCCACCTGGGCTGACCATGCTCTCAATAAGCCCCGATGCGTGGGAAGCCATTGAACATAGACGCGAGCCGATTAGAAACTCCTACCTTAGTCTGCTTGATTATAGAGAGGCGTGGCGAGAGCGGAGATTTCCATTTACACCATTTACCGCGGAGATTTTCGCTCTTAACGCAGCGTTAGAAGATATGTTGGAGGAGGGACTTAGTAATATTCATGAGAGGCATAGGATTGTTGCCGAGCATTGCCGTAGGGGGCTTAAACGTATTGGGTTATCACTCTGGCCTAAACGCGAAGAATACTCTTCCAACACTGTAACTGCTTTCAGGATACCTGAACGGCTTGATGAAGCTAGGATAGTTGAGAAGATGGTTGAAGAGTTCGGCGTGCTGATAGGCGGCGGCTATAAGGAGACGAAGGGCAAAGTGCTGCGCATAGGTCATATGGGTTATCAGGCGAGAATTACGAATATCACGGCTACGCTATACGCATTGGAGAGGGTTCTACAAGAGCTTTAAAATTCTTTAATTAAATCTTAAAAATCAAAATAAAATCTTGAAGAAAATACGATATAAATTAAAATAC
>WAQC01000085.1 GCA_015520425.1 Candidatus Pelearchaeum sp.
GGGCCATTACCGCGGCGGTGGCTAGAAGCCATGCTAGAATATCGCTAGTCTGCGGCGGTATTACGGCGGTCTTCGCCCCTATATGTGTCATGTGCTCACCAAGCTTGAGAGCTGACGCCCTATTGATGCGAATGCCTCAAGCACAAAGCCGCTGAGAGCTGCTACGCCGAGATACGTTATTCCGCTGACCAGCAACAAGACACCTGCGTGGAACGTGAATGTGAATATGGCATCGCCGTCTGAGAGGTAGATGTTTAGGGCGCTTATGACGGCTACAGCAACGGCTATCCAGTAGAAGTAGAGGGTTGTTAATGTTGGTGAGATTGGCGTTATGAGCTGGAGGAACTGCGAGACAAGGGCTGAGATTTCGTTGAATATGCTCATGAGGGAGTTCATTAGGCCGAATATGGCTACCAGCGTCATCTGGAGCGGGATTACCATCCCCTTGAGAGCCCCGCTCACCTGCTTACGCTTCTTATCACGGAGGAGCTGCGTTGTTAGGTATTCGTTCACGACCTCCGCAGCTGTTGTTGGCCTACCGCCTGCGCGCAGTGTCTCGCCATAGGCGGCCATGCATTTATAGGCGAGGTCGCTGAGCGTCTCCACGCCGAAGAACCTCAGCGCATACGCCTGGGGTACTCCCATCCTTATCCGCGCATATAGATTCCTAATAAGAGCGTTAAGCGGC
The DNA here is from genome assembly GCA_015520425.1 of Candidatus Pelearchaeum sp. Classification (GTDB taxonomy): domain Archaea; phylum Thermoproteota; class Nitrososphaeria_A; order Caldarchaeales; family Caldarchaeaceae; genus Pelearchaeum. The sequence goes on from WAQC01000085.1 coordinate 689, forward strand.
CCATAGTCGCTGAGCATCATCATCTTGGCCGCGCCAGCAGCCGAGCCTGTAACAGCTATGTAGTCGCCCAGGCTCTTGAAGAACATCGGCATATACGCTTCTCTCTCCATAACCAGCCTAATCCAACGCCTCCCAGCTATTCCATGTAGTAATAAGGGGATTGAGGCTATGAACATTGAGAGGGGGCCAGGTATTAACGACCTCACCAACAACCCAGCATCACTGGGGGTGGGTAGTGTTAGTGGGATTATGATGAGCACGGCCATGGATGAGGCTATGACAACGCGCGAGAGCCGCTCAAGCGTATGCAGCTTCTCTGGTCTATGCGGCTCTTTATGCATAAGTCTCCTGCGTATGTTGTTTCTTAGGAAGAGGAGCGTCATGCTGGCTAGTGTCGCTACTACTGCTATGATGGAAATGTTCAATACGGTGGAAGAGTACTGCGAGCCGTAGATTATCGCCATAAGTAGGAACGCCACCGAGAGGAAGCCCATGGAGCTGAGAAGCGCCGAATATGATTCGGCGAGCCTCTTAAGCTTCTCAACCATCTTCTCAAACTCAGCCTCGGAAGACGCTAGGAACTTCTGGAACTCTATCCGCGTAAAGTCGTCAAGGCCCACGCCAGCCTGCGCAGCGTGGCTAAGCCTGTTAAGAAGCTCGCGGTGATTTTGGTCTATATTATCCGAGGCAGCAGACCTAAGAGCGCTTGTCTGCAAGTATCCCCACTTCTCAACCATCACCTGTATTTTGGCGAATAGATGCGAGACTGGCGTCAGGAGCTTTTCGCGGCCTAGAATTCGTAGAGCTGTTTTGAGCGGTATCCCCGAGGCTCCCAGGCTTGTTAGGTAGAGTAGTGTTATTGGGTAGAGTTCTGACAGCTTTCTGTGTAGGGAGAGCCGCTTGAGGAACCTTGTTCTTGTGGTTTGTTCTCCTATTTCTGCCTGAGCCATACGCTCTCGCCCCGTTCAATGCGCTCGGCAACCATAGCAACGCCCTCATCGTAGCAGAGCTTCACAACATTCCAAACCTGCTCGTAGTCGGTTATCCCCAGCTCAACCAGACGTTGGAGAATCCACGCCCTCCTCTCCAGCTCGTCATAAACCCGCCGCGCGTCGCGGCGCGAAAAACCCATGAGAGTCAGTATCTTAGTCTCAAGGAGGAAGCTATTCCCCTCACCCCTAAAAACATGCACATCATCAACGGCGTCCCAACTGAAGAGCTCTATGAAGTCAAACCTATCCATGCTCGGGTCGTAGCCCGCCATCTCGTTTACGCTCAGTATGCGGCGCTCAACCTTTCCTGTCCGCGGTATCCTTACAGCGCTCTGGATTACGACGCAGTTGAGTATGTCTATGTAGGTCTTGGGTATGTTTATCGGGTCTCCCGTGAGGCGTTGTATAACCTTCTCCACGGAGCCTGCGTGGAATGTCGCCAGCACTGGATGCCCTGTCTGCATGGCTTGGAACGCTACAGCAGCTTCGGCTCCGCGTATCTCGCCGACTATGATGAAGTTGGGCCTCTGTCTAAGCGCCGCTTTGAGGAGGTCAAAGAGCTCCACGCTGGGCTCTCCCTGCTCACCCTGTCGGGTAACCTCCCTAACCCAGTTGTCGTGGGGGACGATTATCTCAGGCGTGTCCTCTATGCTTATTATCTTGGCCTTCGGGTTGATGAAGACGCAGGCCGCTCTCAGGGCTGTTGTCTTCCCAGAAGCGGTCTCCCCACAGAACCATATGCTAAAGCCATACTCAAGCAGTAGCCAGAGGTAAGCAGCCTCAAGAGCGCTGAGCGTGCCCCACTGTATCAGGCTCGTTATGCTCACAGGCTTCTCGGAGAACTTTCTTATCGTGAAGTTTGAGCCCCGCCTACTAATATCGCTGCCGAACACGATGTTTATGCGCGAGCCATCTGGAAGGGTAGCGTCAACTATGGGCCGTCTATACGTTACAGGCCTCCCAGCCCTCTCCGAGAGCCTTAAGACAAAGCCATCAAGCTCCTCCGCGTCGTTAAACCTAACGTTAGTCTCGCAGCTTCCGAAGATTTTATGCTCAACAAACACGGGCCCAACGCCGTCGCACGATATATCCTCTATGTACTGGTCGCGGATGAACGGCTCAAGAGGGCCTAGATAGACCTTCTCCATGACCATCTCAAAACGAAGCGCGTCAAGCGTTTCCTGGTTCACGTATATTGCGAGAAGCTTACCCTTGCGTCTTGCTTCATTATACTCCCATAGCTCTAGGCTGTCGTCAACTACTATGATTTGGTCTAGTAGTTCTATGAGGAGCTGTTCATGCTCCTCTTTTGTTATGAAGGTTTTGGTAGCGTCTATGAGCGCCGCCATCCCTTCTTCAACCAGCGTAAGTAGCTCTCGCGCCTCTGGAGGAGCCTGCGGCGTCACCGCGTTGTAATAAGGGCGCTCACCCTCGCGCGAGTAGATGTGTATGAAGATTGGGTCTCCCACTGGGTAGATTATGCTAAAGCTCTTTAGGTGTCGTAGGTCTCTGGAGAGTTGTTCGCGATACTCTATGGGCCTGCCTGTCTTGCGGCTCCATTCTAGGATGTACCTCTGGAGATGCGGGAAACGCGAGGCTATTCTTCTTATGTCCGCGCTGCCAGCAGACCTTTGCTGGGAGGCCTGAACCGCCATACGTAGCGCCTCCTCTCATGCTTTAGCCTGTGAGAACGGGAGAACCTTTATCCCGAATGCTTGGTCAACCTCAAACGAGAGTGTAAGACCTCCCTTGGAGGCTCCTTTAAGCTTCATCACTTGGAGAACGCGGACAAGCTTTTCGCCGACCTCCTTGACCGAGAGGACAAGATGCGCGTCAGATATTGAGCGGAGGCGTAGAAACATATCCTGGTCTACCGCGTATTGGTGGATTGTTATTATGACCGTTTTCCCATCCTCATCAACTATGTTTCTTATCCGTGTTAGGAAGTTTAGGATTTCCCTGGTGTCGGCGTGTGTTAAGAGGTATGTGAGCGAGTCTAGTATGAAGACATCATGTTTCTTTTCCTGCTTCATGAATGAGGTTATAACGTTTAGCAGTAATGATGATAGATTATCCGCCCAGTCAAGCGTTTTGACATGGAGCTCACCTATCTTTAGACTGCCGTTAATGAAGTATGGCTTTACGTCCCAGGATAGATTACTCATCCCATAGATTATTCCTTTGAGACTCGTCTCTGTGGTTATGTAATATACTGTAAAGCCGCTTCTTAGAGCGCCATAGCAGTACTGCATCGCGATTACTGATTTTCCGCTGTCGTTTGCTCCTTCTATTAGGCAGAGGGATGGTGTTGGTATTCCCCCGACCTTCCTGTCCAGCTCTGGGTTGAAGCTCCGTATAACCGCGTCACCCGCCAACCCACTCAGCCCCCACAAAACGAACCAAGACTGGATACTGCTCGTCAATCAAATCGTCAAGCCACGCCTCAACCTCTATTGTTTCACGCTCATTCCAAACGCCAGAATACCCATCAACAAGGTCTATGGGGTCCAGTATCTCGCCAGCAAAGCCATCGGTATATACCGCTGTTATGCGCCATCCCTCTGGTTTCGCCCTGCCTGGGTCGTAGGCCAGCCATACACTACTGATAACGCCATCAACCTTTCTTACGTATGTTATTATCACATCAACGTATCTAAAGTTGGCCGCTCTGTGGGTGTATGGCCCTTCGTTCTTCACGTAAAATTGGATAACATGGGGCTGGATGACCGTTACATTTAGCACTTTGTAATTGTTTTTTCTTAATGCTATTTTTGCTGACTCTATCGTTGATTCCTGTAATTCTACAAGCAGGCTACCCGCCGCTGTGAATAGCAATAGGGCTGGGATAAGTGTCATGGCCACAAGCCACGCAGCAGCTATCGTGGCGAAGCCCGACATGTCAGAGCACGCTATATTGAGAAGTAGTAGTCAGACCTCTGGCCCAGATAGGCCACGAACCTAACGAAGTACTCACCAGCGCTCAACGTGAAGTTAAGTGTTATCGTTATGAGCAAAGTCTCACCTGGGTCCCATCTACCATCGTTATCAACGTCGTTCATAGCTATGTAAGTCCAGCCCAGCGATGTTCCCTGGTATGGTATGCTTATCAGCATGCTTCGGTTTCCTAGAAAGACATCGGATAGCTTAACTAGCTCTGGATGTATGTCTGAGCTTCCCGTGTTCTTTACCCATGCTTTTACCTCGCTACTCCCAGAGGTTGATGTGGCGAATATTATCTCCGCGTCTATTGAGAGCTCCTTCTTGAGACGTTCTATTTTTTCGCGGTGCGCTTGGCCGAGGTCTCCCAGCGTGGTGAATACAGATGCGGAGAACGCTGATGCAGCCACTATAGCGGCTATCAGGATTATTGCCTCGGCTATCACGTAGCCTGTCGGCATACCCTAGAACCCTCCAGACTTGCCGTGAATGTTGGACTGGCCTGAGAGGCCATGAAGCCTGTCAAACGCCGTGAGAAGAAGAAGCAACAGGGGGTCGTCTTCTTCATGCGCTACTTTTGACAGTAGATAGAGAACAACCAGCACATTACCCAGACCATAGCTCTTAGGGGCCAGCGACTCGTATTGAATTCCGAAATCACTTCTGGCGGAGAGCTCCAGCGCTTCTTTAACATCATCAGCTATATCCTTCGGTAACAATCCTTTCCAGGCCATCATATTTACTATGTTTAAGACCTGCTCACGGCCAACGAGTCCTATCATAAGATTCGTGGCAGCCATTATATTTAGGAACCTGCCTAGACTTCTTCCTTCCGTTCTACGCTGTATTGGCGCTGGCCGCTCATAATGATGCTGTTTTAATGGTTCTATCTGCTGGAGAGCTTCCTCTTCCTTATGCTGTTCAACATCGGGCTTTTTACTCTGTTGTGCTTTTATCTCAGGAATATTTGAGCCCAGAAGCGCGCTGACATAAGTGAATGGATTTTCAAGCGTTCCGAGAATCTCACGCACATCTAGGAGAGTTCTCTCTAATGGCTCCCTAAGACTCTTCACCTCTTCCTCAAGTTGTCGTAGCTTCTTTTCTAGCGGGTCGCGAGACGGGGTCTCTTCGCCTGCCAATATCTCCACCTCCAAACACCCCCTATCATTTTGGAATCACTACAAACTCGCAATATTCACCACCGTTGAGAATGCATGTTCTCTCCCAGACCTCTACACTACTCTCCATGTACTTGTTGAAGAGAGAGCGTAGCAACCCTTTTATGAAACAGCAGCCAACACTCGTTCTCTTATGACTATGCGGCACGTCGTTCAGGAGGAATGAAATGGGTATCCAGCCACTAAGGCGGACGAGCACTCCTGAGCGTTCTCCGATGAGGCTTCTGAAAACAGCCAACTCGCTTCCAAACTGGCCTCTGACCAGCAAGTATTCCCGCAATAATCGCTCCGAAACTGTTAAGATATCTCCCTCACTTTCCTCAACCTCCTCCGAACACTCATACAGTCTCTCCGCCTCGTATTCACCTAGTTGCTCCAGCAAGTTGGCCGCTGCACGCACACCAATAGAACGCGCAAGCGAAATTCCGATGAACTGGACAAGAGACCTATCAAACAGAATCTTCTCTTTACGCATGGCAGCTCCTGTTTTGAAGAGTTTGAAACGAATCGTATTTATGTCTTATTGAAATAAGACTAGAGATGTAGAAAAA
>WAQC01000086.1 GCA_015520425.1 Candidatus Pelearchaeum sp.
CTTATGGGACGCGAGACCAGAGGATGTGGAGATAGCTAATGGAGAGCTGGTGCTAAGGCCAGACCCAGAGAGGAGGATAAGGCTGGACGAGCTGGCCCAAAAGCTATACCACTTCCCAGGCCAGCATAGGCTGCTGAGCGAGGAGCTTCTCCGCGAGGGCGTGGTGCCGCTTGACGTAACGGTATCGTGGTTCAGCCCAATAACATCAAGAGACCCGACAGCAACCTACACTACAGTATCATGCTCCGCAGACATAGCGGTGGTTGAGGTTGATGCAGAGACGGGCGAGGTTAAGATTCTCAAATACGTAACAGTGCATGACGCTGGGCGCGTGATAAACCATCAGATTGTTGAGGGCCAGGTCGTGGGGGGCGTTGCGCAGGGTATTGGAGGAGCGCTCTATGAGGAGCTAATCTACAACGAGGACGGACTGCTGACAACCGCTAGTTTCGCAGACTACCTAATGCCCAGTGCGCTTGAAATGCCAAGCGTGGAGATGAGCCATGTGGAGACACCATCACCATTCACGGAGCTAGGCTCCAAGGGCATGTCAGAAGGCCCAGCATACTCCAGCACCGCCGCTATAGCCAACGCTGTAGAAGACGCCCTAACACCCTTCGGTGTTGCTGTGGAGGAGATACCGCTAACGCCTGAGAGAGTAAGACGCCTCATCAGACGCGGCTGAAACTCTTATTAGTATAGAAAAACCACGCCAACACATGAAGTTTGGTATAGTTCTGCCGACATTCTGCGGCGGCGTGCGCGGCGATGAGGTGCCAGACACAGGCGAGCTGGTTAAGTTCGCACAAAAGGCTGAGGAGCTGGGCTTTGACTCCCTATGGGTTATAGAGCACCTGCTAGTAGCTAACCCCATATACAGGTGCACGTGGTTTGACCCGCTCATATCCCTCGCCTCCGTTGCCGCGAGCACTGAGAAAATTAAGCTGGGCACGGCTATACTTGTTCTCCCTCTCAGAACTCCAGCGGTACTCGCCAAGGAGGTGGCCACGCTTGACGTGGTCTCCAAGGGGCGTGTAATCCTAGGCGTGGGCAACGGCTGGTGGGAGAAGGAGTTTGAAGCAAGCGGCGTCCCATACAACCAGAGAGGAGCACGCTCAGACGAGTACATAGACATACTAAGGAAGCTATGGACTGAGAGGAACGTCTCGTTTAAGGGTAGGTTCTACCAGTTTGAGGATATTACAATTGAGCCTCGGCCTGTCCAGAAGCCCCATCCACCAATCTGGATAGCTGGCGGAAGCGCGGCGGGGAAGGCTGAGGATGTCTATAAAGTCAAGGCAGACAGGGTTCTAAAGAGAATAGGAACAAAGGGCGACGGCTGGATAGCACGCGCGGTAACCCTGCCTGAGCTTATTAAGAGCGACTGGGAGAAGATACGGACATACGCCAAAGAGGCTGGGAGAAACCCAGACAACATAACATTTGCCCACCTCAACTTCATACACATGACAGACGAGAGCGACACAAACTACGAATCCGCGCGCAAAGCATTCTCACTAATCTCAAACCTCCCATTTGACAACATCCTCAACGAGTATATAGTCGGGCCTAGGAGGAAGGTCTTGGAGAGGATAGAAAAGCTGGCTGAGCTGGGGCTTCAATACATGATAGTCTGGCCCACTGGCTTTGACTATAAGCTCATGGACTTCCTAGCGCGCGAGGTTATGCCAAGCTACGCCTGATTTTTTCATCCAAACATTTTCGGGTATTCAATTACGTTTAATTACATTGACCAAAGTATAAAGCCTACATGAAGAAGTGTAAGGTTCGCTGATGAAAGAGCTAGAGAGTATTATACAGTTATTTAAGGACAGGTTTGAACAGCAGGCTGGGCGGGTTTATGAAGCGGAGACGCTGGATGAGGCTGTCTCAAAACTATCCAGCATCCTTCTAGAGCAGAACGTAAAGCGTGTCGCTGTAGCTGGGATGAACGAGCAGGTTAGAGAGAGGATTAAGGAGAGCCTAGCCAGCGTTGGTATGAAGGTTATAGAACCACGCGATGGGAACGCCCACGAAATCATAAACTCCGCCGAGGCTGGGGTAACATTAGCCAGCTTCGCCGTGGCAGACATAGGAGCAATAGCAGAGATAACCAACGACGACGCAGATAGGCTGGTCTCATCGCTGCCAGGAATACACGCCTGCCTACTACAACGCCAAAACATCATAGATACTTTTGAAAACTCTGCACAGCTCATAAGAAATGCGCTAAGCTCAAGCCAGAGCTGCGTCGTCTCCCTAATCGGAGGCCCAAGCAGGACGGGAGATATAGAGCTCAAGCTGGTGCTGGGAGTTCACGGCCCCCACCAGGTTCATGTAATAATCTTCGGCTAGGGAGGTGGTGTTGATGGGGCTGGAGACATACGAGCCCTTGATTAAGCAGCTCAAGAATATGCTGGGCCAGAAAGAGAGGGCAGCCGCCCTTTATGCGGCGATGAAGCGCGGGCGCGACGGAAGAGCTAGAACCATGCAAGAGTTCGCGGACTTTAATGAGTATCGTCATGGGATAAGGAAGATAAAAGAGAGGAGCATAGACAATCTTGATAAGCTCTTAGAGCGGTTCATGGAGGAAGCGCAGAAACGCGGAGCACATGTCTATGTGGCTAGAGATGGCCCAGACGCGATAAGCTACATAATGAACATACTAAAGCAGAAGCAAGCTAGGCTGATAATCAAGTCAAAATCACTAACAAGCGAGGAGATTGAGTTTAACGAGCCGTTTGAGAAGGCGGGATACGAGGTTTATGAGACCGACTTAGGAGAGTGGATAATGCAGGTTGCGCGCGAGAAGCCATTCCACCTAGTCTTTCCAGCGGTGCATAAGACCACGCCTGAGGTTGCGGAGCTCTTCTCCCGCGCATACCAGAAGGCTATAGAAGGCGATATTAGCGCGATAATGAAGTTTGTCAGGGAGACTCTTAGAAGAATCTTCCTGTCAGCCGATGTGGGAGTATCAGGAGCTAACGTGGCGATAGCGGAGAACGGCGCTATAGTCCTGGAGACAAACGAGGGTAATGGGAGGCTGGTAACGAGCATACCGAAGATACACATCGTCCTAATGGGCATGGAGAAAATCGTTGAACGGGTTGAGGACGCCATACCACTAATCCGCGGCCACGCGGTAAGCGCAACAGGCCAGAGAACAACAACCTACGTCTCCATAATTGCTGGCCGCTCACCACTGGCTGGAGACGACGGCCGCGAGATGCATATCGTAATACTGGATAACGGCAGGTCTAGGATGCGTGAAGATAGTTGGTTTAGGGAGGCTCTATACTGCATCCGCTGCGGCGCCTGCATGAACATCTGCGCACCATACAGCGTGTCAGGCGGCCATGTCTTCGGCTACATCTACCCAGGCCCAATCGGAATACCATGGACAGCTAACGTCCACGGCCTAGATAAGGCCAAGTTCGCGCACCTCTGCATATCATGCGGCCTATGCAAGGAGATATGCCCAGCAGAGATAGACATACCGATGATGATAGCCCGCGTGAAGGAGCTGGACGTGGAGAAGCATGGCCAGCTAAAAGTGAATAGAATACTGGAAAGCTACGAGAGTTACGCTCCCATACTAAGCAGTATAGCTCCACTTTGGAACTGGTTAATGAGGCGTGGCCTAGTACGTGCCTTGATGGAGAAGCTGACAGGAATAGACCGCAACAGGCCGCTTCCAGAGTTCAAGAGAAACACGTTTATGAAGTGGTATAGGCGGAACGCTGATAGGCTAAGGGCTGGAGGCTCAGGTAAGAAGGTCGCGCTCTTCGTTGATTTCTTCGCCAACTATATTGAGCCGCAACTAGCCATAACGCTTGTTGAAGCTCTGGCTAGGGCTGGTGTTGAGGTTGTGGTTCCAGAGCAGAAGACAAGCGGATACCCATACATACTCTATGGAGACTTGAAAGAAGCTGAGAAAGTAGCCCGCTATAATGTGGAAAAGCTATACCCATACGTGAAGGATGGCTACGACATAATATCAATAGAGCCCACAGCCACGTACTCGTTAAGAGAATCATATCCTAAGCTCCTCAACAATAGCGAAGAATCCCTAGCTATTGCGTCTAAGACTTATGAAGCCCTAGAGTATCTATGGATGCTCGTTCAGCAGGGTAAGATAGCTGTTGAGAAGACTCTCTCGGGCCGCGCGGGCTTCCACATACCATGCCATGAACGTGGATTATCCTATGGAAAATACGCAATAGCTCTACTGAGAGAGGCAGGCCTAGATGTGGAGATACGCGAAACAGGCATGTGCTGCGGAATGGCTGGAACATTCGGCCTAAAGAAAGGAACACTTGGGATAGAGCTCTCACTAGCCATAGGGGAGCAGCTATTCAAACAGTTCAAAGACAATAACCTGGACTTCATAGTTACGGAGAGCAGTGTCTGCAAGATACAGTTGGAGCAGGGAACTGGGCTACAGGTCTTCCATCCACTCAAGCTGCTTGGAGACGCTCTAAGGGTTGCTTAATCTACTCGTGTCTAAGGGCGTGGACTGGGTCTGTCTTCGCAGCTCTCCACGCTGGGTAGATGCCGCTCACTGCTCCGACTGCTGCCCCCACACCAACAGCTATTGGTATCCAGTCAAGGACGATGACGAAAGGAGCGTTTAGGGCTGCGAAAGGCCCCAGCCTGATGAAAACCAAGCCCAGAATCATGCCGAAGGCTACGCCGAGCAGAGCGCCTACGACGCCGATAAGAACCGACTCAACCAGAAAAAGTTGTAGAATAACACTCCTCCTAGCTCCTAGTGCGCGTAGAACACCAATCTCGCGAGTCCTCTCAGTAACGTTAACCAGCATGATGTTGGAAATGCCGATGGAGCCGACCAGCAGGGATATAGAGCCTATCATGGTAACGAAGTTGGCGAACATGTCTATCTGCTCCCTCACGAAGTTTGTCAAGTCTTCCAGCGATATGATTACAAACTCAAGTTTAGGCGCGTCCCTCTTGAGGAAACGAACAGCATCGGACCTATCGTTAAGATACTCTAGAACCGCGTCCTTCACCTGTCCTATCTGGCTGACAGAGTTGACCCGAACCTCTATGACGTGATAGACCATATCCACGCCCCTCCCTGGAACCTGTCGTTTAATGTCATAGTTCCCATCAATGTTCAGTAGTATAACGCTGCTGAGCATAGGTAGGTCTTTGAGTATCCCGACAACCGTATAGCGGCGGGTCTCCGAGCCGTCTTCGGAGACTATTTTAAGCTCAATTCTCCGCCTTAAAGCGGATTCAACATTATCCGCGCTCCGTAGTTCTTCTGCTATCTCCTTGGCTAGGTCATATCCTATGACGGCCTCGTTCTCGTTTTTGAAAACTCTACCCCACTTTATCCTATCCTGGGGTAGATAGCCAGGCGGGACCGCGAATACCCTTATGTTTCTTACGTCCATTCCTATTGCTTCTCCCCTGAACTTAACCCCCTCTATGGGGTCTGTGTATAACACCCCGATTGGATATACTTCCCTAACTCCAGCTATGCTGCGTATGGCTTCAACATCGCGCTCCGTAAATGTGGGGAAGTCTGCCCCGTATATCCCGCCTTCAAACCCGCGCCTAACCTTCCCAACCTGCACAGTAAAAGCGTCTGGCAGGAACATCTGGGAGAACCTGTTGATATACGCCTCCTGAAATCCAGCGGCCATCGTAACCACAGCTATGACAGACGCCACGCCGATTATAACACCAAGAGTCGTGAGAACAGACCTGAGCTTATGCGAGGTTATGTTAGTCCATGAAATTCTCACTATATCCCTAATTTCCAAGCTATAACACCTCCAAAGAGTCTGAGACCATCAAGCAAACATGAGCCGCCACTCCTCTTAACATATACCTCACTTCTCTTCCCTTCTAGATTTTCTATTCATTGCATGTATAGCAAGTGGTAGTGTTGCTGCTGTTAAAACCGCCCCCGCTATGCCTGGAGCGCCTGTTCCAAGCTGTTGGAAGACGACGCCGCCTATTGTTGGGCCTACGATCCTCGTCAAACTACCTATGGAGGTGCTTATTCCCATGACCTCCCCAACTTCATCGCGGCCGACGACCTTGCTTAAAGCGCTGCTGATGACCGTGTTGAGTATCCCCGCAGACATAGCCATAGGCGCTAAGACGGCCAGTAGTATGAGCAGGTTGTTGGTGAGCGCCCAGCCTAGTAGCGCTAGGGTTATCATCGTGAGGCCAGCAACGATTAGCTGCCACTCGCTAAAACGGGATGTGAGCTTACCTATCAGAACGCCCTGAACAAACACCACTATAAGCCCAATATAGACGAGCAGGTAGCTTGTGAGTTGCGCATCTAGGCCGAAACGGTGCTCTGCATAAAGTATGAACATGGCCTCAAACATCGTGAATGCGAGTAGGTAGAGTAGCCTTATCTGGAGTAGCCTCCCCACCATCGGGTGTTTGAGTAGGTCTTTCAGGGGGGAGATGCCGAGAAGCGGTCTGCTGGTTGGTGCGCGTCTCTCTATGCCTGAGGGCTCGCGGAGCCATGCAGCTACCATTAAGAGATTCACAAGCTCTAGGGCTGCGGCGGCGTAGAAGGGTGTAGTAAATCCATAGACGCTGAGCGTCCCGCCTATCGCTGGGCCTAGTATAAATCCCAAGCCAAACGACGCACCTATCAAACCCATACCACGCGCTCGGTCCCTAGTATCTGTCGTGTCTGCTATGTACGCCTGCGCTACCGATAAGTTGCCGCCAGCTATGCCTGCAATAATACGGCTAAGAAAGACAATCCAGAGGGATGTGGCGAGCCCTAGGAAGATATACCCCAGGAAGCCTAAAACTATGCTGAACATGATGACAGGCTTCCTCCCATACCTGTCTGAGAACCTGCCTAGGAATGGCGCTCCAACGAGCTGGGCAGCTGAGTATGAGGCTATCAGCAACCCCACCAACGTGGGGTCTGCGCCGAAGGCCTCGGCATAGTAGGGTAGGACTGGTATTATTATGCCGAAGCCCAGCATGTCTATAAACACGACTAGAAATATAGCGGCCAGGCCTTTGTTCCTAGAAAACAATCCACTACCACGCATCTATCACAGCGCCTTCTATACAACCAGGCCACAAATAGGTGGTATTTGTATTCAGTGAGCAGAATGAAGAAAAGTAACACACTTCAACATCCTTATCAAATATCAAATAGGCTATCCTACTTCCACATCAAGTACGTCTGACGACAAAATTATACGCGAAACACTATATATAGAGACTTACACGATAAATAAACTATGGTTGTCTTAAGGGAAAAGGAGAAGAATATAGTGAGGTCAAAGTTTGGAAAGGAGCTTGTTAATGATGTCAGGCTTGTGGTCTTCACGCAGGAGTTTGAATGCGAGTATTGTAACATGACGCGCGAGCTTGTTGAGGAGCTTGCGGCTCTCACTGATAAGATAAAGGTGGAGGTCTATGATTTTGAGCGAGATTCTGAGAAGGCTAAGCGATGGGGCGTTGATAAGATTCCAGCCCTCCTAATCTTCGGAAAACGCGAATACGGGATAAGGTATTTCGGGATTCCAAGCGGCTACGAGTTCGCATCACTACTAGAAGATATAGTAGACGTATCGCGCGGAAGCTCCCGCCTATCGCAAGCAACTAAAGAGAAGCTAAAGAGCATCACAAAACCCGTACATATACAGGTATTCGTAACCCCAACATGCCCATACTGTCCAAGAGCCGTGAGGACAGCCCACCAGATGGCGCTGGAGAACGAGAATATAACAGCGGATATGATAGAGTCCTTAGAATTCCCTTATCTTGCCAATAGGTATCAGGTTATGGCTGTCCCTAAGGTGGTGATAAACGATGTTATATCGTTTGAGGGCGCTCTTCCAGAAGCACAGTTCCTAGAGCAGGTTCTGCTTGCTGTAGATTCTGATGGGCTCGTAAGCCGCCGCTGAATATTTAAATCCCCATCAACGCGCATGAACGGTTAGAGCCTTGAGCGAAACTCCTGAGCTTGTTTGGATTGATGGGGAGTTCGTCCCCTGGAAGGATGCGAAAATCCACATAATGACACACGCCCTACACTACGGCTCGGCGGTGTTTGAGGGAATAAGAGCATACTACCACGAAGACGAGCTATACATCTTCAGACTCCGCGAGCACATGAAGAGGCTGGTGGACTCGGCGAAGATTCTACAAATCAAAAACCGCTACACGGTAGATGAGTTGGTTGACATAACTGTTAGGACGCTTCGCGAGAATAAGTTCCGCACATCGGTCTACATTAGGCCGATTATCTTCGTCGGTGAGGGTAGCATCGGGCTTGATTTCGTCAAGAATCCCGTGCGCACAGCTATAATCGCGGTTCCTTTCCATAGCTATTTTGAGAAGGTGGGGCTGCGTGTTCATGTCTCTTCCTGGAGGAGGATTCCAGATAACTCTCTCCCAGCACGCGCCAAGGCCGCCTCAAATTATGTTAATTCAATCCTCGCCACGCGCGAGGCTAGGAGTATGGGCTATGACGAGGCCATACTGCTTGACCAGCAGGGGTATGTGAGCGAGGGGGCTGGCGAGAACCTATTCCTGGTCAAGAACGGCGTGATAAACACGCCGCCAGTCTCGTCCAGCATCCTGGAAGGAATAACGCGTGATACTGTTATGACGCTGGCCCGCGACATGGGGTATGAGGTCGTGGAACGCCCGATAGGGAGGAGCGAGCTATACACGGCCGACGAGCTCTTCTTCACGGGAACAGCAGCAGAGGTTCAGCCAATACTGGAGGTTGATGGCCGTAAGATAGGCGACGGAAACCCAGGAAAGATAACGAAGCAACTGATGGATATGTATGCGCGTGTGGTTAGGGGTATGGAGAAACGCTACGAGCGGTGGCTCACAAGGGTCTATAAGCAGTAATAAAGAAGTAGGGAATACGGTAGAGAGGGAGGGTGACGTGCATATGATTAAGTGTAATGTCTGCGGCGAGCTTGTTTCCTACACTCTTCTCCGTGTTGATTTTCCACGCTGCTCCAGGGGGCATGAGCTGGGTGTCTGGGCCATGTGCGGCAACGAGGCTGAGCAGCACATCTACCTGAGAAACGGTGATAACCCCTGCCCAGTATGCGGAAATAATAAATGGAGCCGCGTGGAGAGGGGAACACCTGTGAAATGCGCACATAAGACAGAAGACGGAAGAACATGCCTCTACCCAGAGTATCTATGGATGGTTGACGGCCCACCATGCCACCTAAACCACCTCACCACAATAATTGTTAATAAGGCCAAGGTAGCCGAGAAGCAGAGCGCATAAGACGGAAACTTATTATCAACGCTCAGCCCAGCACCACTGAAACAATCATGGCTATAGTTGAGGTTGTGGGCGAGCTTCCACCCTCCAAATACGCAGAGCTCGGCCTCGGACGCGATAAGCTCCTGAGAATGCTCAGGAAGATGGTGGAGATTAGACGGTTTGAGGAGCGGGTTGAGAAGCTCTTCTTTGAGGGGAAGATAACAGGCCCGAGCCATCTTTACCTTGGTGAGGAGGCGATAGCTGTTGGAGTGGCTGAGGCGCTGGCTAAGAGTGATGTGGTGGTATCCACGTATCGCGGCCATGGTCATGCAATAGCACGCGACGTCCCCATGGTTGCTGTCCTAGCAGAAATCATGGGCAAGGCTACGGGAACGTGCAAGGGGCTTGGCGGCTCTATGCACGCTGCGATAAGTGTAGAGCATGGCATTCCCGTAGCTACGGCGATAGTGGGGAGCGGGATACCGATAGCGGTGGGGATGGGGCTTGCGGTAAAGCAGCTCGGCGAGAAGCGGGTAATCGTAGCATTCTTCGGCGATGGAGCCGTGAATACAGGAGCGTTCCACGAAGGGCTCAACCTAGCAGCCACCTGGCGCACACCAACGCTATTCGTATGCGAGAACAACCAATACGCCGAATTCACACCAATAACAAAAACATTCGCCGGCGAGAGCATAGCTGCGAGAGCAGCCTGCTACGGCATCCCATCATACAGAGTTGATGGAAACGACGTGATAGCCGTATACTCAACTACCGTGAAGATAGTTGAGAAGCTACGCCGAGGAGATGGCCCAGTGTTTATGGAGTGCGTAACATACCGCAAGAAGGGGCACGGGGTCTATGACACGGCTTGGTACAGGCCGCGCGAAGAAGTTGAAGAATGGATGCGCCGCGACCCTATAGAGAGGTTCAGCAAGAACCTGAAGGAGCTGGGAATAGCTGATGACAATCTGCTGAAGAATATAGAGGCGGAGGTTGAGGCTGAGCTGGACAGGGTTGTTGAGGAAGCCATGAACGCGCCCATACTACCGTTTGAGCAGCTCAAGCAATTCATCTACTCAACGTGATGCAATATGGCGCGCGAGCTCTCGTTTGCGGAAGCCTTGAACGAGGCTCTCAGAGAGGAGATGCGCCGCGATGAGCGCGTGATAATCTTCGGGGAAGACGTGGCCGTGGCTGGGGGTGTCTATAAGGTCACGAAAGGGCTCCTAGAAGAATTCGGCCCCAACAGGGTGATAGACACGCCAATATCCGAGGCCGCCATAGTCGGCGCTGCGGTAGGTGCCGCGCTGATGGGGCTAAGACCAGTCGCGGAGATAATGTACATGGACTTCCTCACCATAACGACAGACCAGCTTGTCACCCACGCGGCTAAGCTCCGCTTCATGAGCGGTGGCCAGCTTAAGGTTCCTCTCGTCGTGAGGACTCAGTATAGCCTAGGGAGGGTGCACGGCTCGCAGCACAGCCAGTTCTACCCAGCGTGGTTCCTCCAGTCGCCAGGCCTGAAGGTGGTTCTCCCAGCCACGCCGCGCGACGCGAAGGGGTTGCTTAAGTCAGCTATACGGGACGACGACCCAGTCCTCTTCGTTGAATGCGGCCTCCTCTACCACAGGTATAAGGAGCACGTGCCTGAGGAGGAGTATCTAATACCCTTGGGGAAGGCTGATGTGAAGAGGAGAGGGGACGATATCACGGTTGTCGCGGTCTCTAGGGTTGTGAGGGAAGCGTTAGAAGCGGCGCAGCGCCTTGAGGAGCGTGGAATAAGCGTAGAGGTTATAGACTTGATGACAGCCCAGCCCATGGACTCTGAGACCATCATAAGCTCGGTCAAGAAGACTAACAGACTCGTAATAGCTGAGGATAGCGTCAAGACAGGCGGCCTCTCGGCGGAGATAGCTGCGAGGGTGGCTGAGGAGGCTCTGGAATATTTGGACGCTCCGATAGTTAGACTCAACTCGCCAGACATGCCTGTTCCGTTCTCGGCTAAGCTGGAGCTGGAGTATATGGTGAACGCCGACAAGATAGTTGATGCGGTGTCTAAGCTAGTCGGGTAGGTATGAAGCGGCTGGGAACAAGCCCTAGAGAGCTCTCAGAGGCGGCTGACACGTTAAGAAAAGGCGGCGTGCTAATCTATCCGACGGAGACCGTCTACGGAATTGGCTGCGACCCCTTCAACCGCGAGGCCGTGCTGAGGGTTTACGAGATTAAACGCCGCGAAAAGAAGCCCATGCCAGTACTATGCGCCAGCATAAGCGATGTTGAGATGGTCTGCAAGCTGGACGAGCATGCGCTCGCAATAGCCCAGCTCCTCTGGCCTGGGCCCATCTCCCTCATACTCCCGAAGAAGCCTGAGCTGCCGCGGGAGGTAACCGCTGGCCAGGATTATGTTGCTGTGCGCGTCCCCGCCTCTCTTATCGCGCTGGAAGTCATGCGTCTCGCAGAGACGCCCCTACTCGGAACCAGCGCCAACATAAGCGGCGCCCCACCACCAGCCAGCGATACGGAGATTGCTGAAGAACTCGCGCACGAGGTTGATGCGTTGATAGCCGCTGGAAAGACACGCTATGCTGCGCCCTCAACAGTTGTAAGACTACGCGATAACTCGCTGGAGGTTGTTAGGGAGGGGGCTATAAGCGTGGAGGAGCTGGAGAAGATTTTGGAGCAGGCTGGAGTAAAGGCTCGCGTGGCTAAGTTATAGCCTGCTCGTAGCCATACGCTGTATGAGCAGCTTCTTCAACGCGTCTGGGGTTGATTCTGCCTGCACGTTCTCCAGCTCTCCAGCTTTTATATCGTAGGTCTGCATAAGCTCGTCCAGCCTGCTATTCACATCGCTAAAATCTGCCTCCTCTCCCTTTAGCCTCTTAGCGACGTTATCGCATGATTTGAGGAGATGCTCAACATCGCTGCCAAATATGCAAACCGCCACGCGCCTGGTTGAGCTGCTCAAGCCAACGCGCTTTAGTGCCTCGCTTATCTGGTCTGTCGCAGCCAGCTTGAGGAGAAACTCCACCTTAAGGCTTCTAGCCACGCGGAGTGGGCTGTTGTAGGAGAGGACAGCATTAACTATGGCGGCCTCCACATGCTCCTCATCAACAACCCTATCCGCGTCAAAGAGCTGCACCTCGGCTGGCTTCACAATGCCGCTGAGGGAATCCAGCAGGGCTGCTACGTCATCCAGATACTCGCTATTGAAGCCTTTGAGAAGCGTGAACGCCACGTATGTGTCGCGGAATCTATAGAGCCTCACTACAACGCTCCTCCATGTATCGCTGGTATTAGAGTTAGGAGGTCATCATCGCTCACCTCTATATCCAGCCTCCCGACCGTGCGTACATCAACCCCATTAACGAGTATCAAGAGTCCTGGAAGTATCTTCCCATGCTCGTCAATAATATGGCGGCGTAGCTCCTCTGGAAGCATCTTGAGAGCTTCGTTAAGCTTCACTTTATCGCCCAGCTTAAGCTCTATTGAGCCGCTGCCCGCGGTTGACCTAAGATGACCTAGCAGCTCAACACGCATCGCGTAGCACCCTCGTAACAGTCTTCCACCTCTATAAAGCCTGCCACATTCCCCTTTTCTTAAACCCACCTCACCTACATTAAAGAAACTTAAGCCGAATCTGGCAAACACCATTAATATAGCGCTCTATCTAATCTTCAAAGCCTTGGCTGATGGGTGTGGTTGAGAATGTCTGGAATAGGGCCTAATCCTAGTTATGGAAAGCCTGAGCTTAAGCTAAGCGGCTTCTTTGACCATATATACGAGCTTGGGGCGGATGGTGTCCCCGTATTCAGGCTGTATGTTGATGGGGAGTGGAAACCAGCCTCAAGCGGCGAGACGTTCATAGTTGATACCCCGATTGACGACAGCGTCATAGCACGTGTCCCGAAGGGAAGCGAAGCCGATATGGATGCTGCAATAGATGCCGCCCGCGCAAATCAGAGGAGAATCCGCGAGGTTGCTGCTATAGAGAGGATAGAGATATTCAGGGAGGCGGCAGACCTAATGAGCGAGAAGCAGGAAGACTTCATCCAAACCCTCATGCTAGAAGCTGGGAAGCCGCGTAAGGATGCGGCTGGGGAGGTGAAGGCAACCATAGAGCGTATGCGCATGACCATGGAAGAGGCGCGCAAAATCTTCGGAGAATACATACCAGGAGACTGGTCAGAAGACACGATGGGCAAGATAGCGCTGGTAATCCGCGAGCCAGTGGGCGTAGTAGGCGCAATAGGCCCATTCAACTATCCCCTCTTCATACCCGCCGCAAAGATAATCCCAGCACTACTGGCTGGCAACAGCGTGGTGGTGAAACCAGCGAGCGAAGACCCGCTTAGCCAGCTACTCTTCGCGCGAATCCTAGAGGAGGCTGGAATCCCGCCAGGCTGCATAAACGTCGTAACAGGGCCTGGGAGGATTGCGAGCAGGCTAGCAACAAGCGAGAAGGTTGGCATGATTTCATTCACGGGTAGCACGGAGGTTGGCCGCGAACTCAATAGGCTCGCGACGATAAAGCAGCTACACTTGGAGCTTGGGGGTAAGGCGCTAGCCATAGTGCTGGATGACGCAGACCTAGACCTGGCTGCCAAGAAATGTGTTGAGGGCTCGCTCAAGAACGCTGGACAGCGATGCGACGCGATAAGCGCTATAACAGTACAGTCAAACGTGGCGGACGAGTTCGTCAAGAAGGTACTCAAGGAGATGGACGCTTGGAAGGCTGGAGACCCGCGCGACCCAGCAGTATCCATGGGCCCCCTAATAAACAAGAGAGCAGCGGAGCATGTGAATGAGCTGGTTCAGGATGCTGTTGCTAAAGGCGCCAAGCTCCTTAGAGGAGGAAAGATGAACGGCTGCTACTTTGAGCCAACACTACTGGACCACGTTCCGCTAGAAGCGCGCATAGCTTGGGAGGAGACCTTCGGCCCAGTCATAACCATAATAAGGATAAACAGCGAGGATGAGGCGATAGAGATATCATCCAAATCAAGATATGGTCTTGACTCATGCGTCTTCACAAACAACTTCTACCGCATGTGGAAGATAGCCAAGCGCCTACAGGTTGGCGAGGTAACTATAAACGACCTACCGCGCCATGGTGTTGGATACTTCCCATTCGGCGGAGTAAAAGACTCTGGAATAGGACGTGAAGGTATAGGCTACTCAATAGACGAGATGACGATACTCAAGACGATAGTCTTCAACCTAGAGCCCGCTGGGCTTGGAAAGATAAAGAAAACACCAAAAATGTAGCCGCGAGAAAATACACCAAAAATAATTTATTTAACTCAAGGAGCAATTAGGATTTTTAGAGAATGGCTTGAATAAAGCCGCTATTGTTGGAGCTGGCCTAAGCAAGTTCGGTAAACGTGGTGATGTCTCATTAAGGGAACTCGCCGCCGAGGCCGCGGTTGAGGCGTTTAAACATGCTAAAAACATAGAACCTAGAGATATTGATGCAGTGTTTGTTTCGTGTGCGCAGCCTGAGCGGCTAGTAGTTCAGAGTAATGTCTCGCCTCTGATAGCTGAGTATCTGGGTGTAAAACCTTCCAGAGGGGCTGTGCGCGTTGAGGCTGCCTGCTCCTCAGGTGGGGTAGCTCTAAGGCTGGCCTCTGCGATGATAGCTGGAGGATACGCGGAGAACGTGCTGGTTTTGGGTGTTGAGAAGATGCACGCAGCCCCTCGTGAGGAAGTCATGACGAGCCTCTCCATAGTCGCTGATAGGGAGTGGGAGAGCATACACGGAATAAATGCTCCCGCAGGCTTTGCGCTGGTAGCGCAGAGACACATGCACGAATATGGAACAACCGAGGAGCAGATGGGATACGTGGCTCTCAAGAACCACAAAAACGGCGAGATGAACCCGAAGGCCATGTTCAGAAAAAGAATAACTATACAAGAATATGCTGACTCGCCAGTAATATCAAGGCCGCTAAAGCTCTACGACTGCTCACCAATCTGCGACGGCGCGGCATGCGTGATACTAACGGCCGCTGAGAGGGCGCGTAGATATAATGATACGCCGATAATCATAGAAGCTATAGCGCAATCAACGTCGGGCAATACTGTCTCAAGCCTGGAGAGCCTAACCACATGGCCCGCTATGAGGGAAGCCGTATCGCAGGCATATAGAGCAGCGGGCGTAGGCCCAGGGGATATTGATGTGGCTGAGGTTCATGACTGCTTTACTATCGCTGAGATTGTTGAGTATGAGGAGCTTGGGTTCTGTGAGAAGGGTATGGGGGGTAGGTTTGTTGAGGATGGGCAGTCCGATATAGGTGGGCGCGTAGCGGTAAATACCAGCGGTGGGCTGAAGGCTAAGGGCCATCCTATAGGCGCTACAGGGGTTGCGCAGGCAGTTGAGATAGTATTCCAGCTCCAGGGAGAGGCTGGAAAACGACAGGTCGGCGGCGCGGAGATAGGGCTAACGCACAACCTAGGAGGCTTCGCCGTCAATCATGTAGTTGGAATATACAGGAGAGCAACGTAGATGACCACTCCCCACATCTTCAAGCTTGAGCCGAACCCAAGCGAGACAAAGCTCAAGAAGTTCTATGAGACTCTCCGCGAGGGGAGGCTTACAACGACCTACTGCGGTAAATGCAGCCTAACGCACTGGCCGCCTAGGATGGTATGCCCCAACTGTATGAATGAAGACCTAAACTGGATAGAGCTCTCAGGAAAGGGTAGGCTATACGCCTTCACAGAAGTAATGGACGGCGCACCTCTAGGAATGGAGGATGAGCTACCATACATCATAGGAGTGGTAGAGCTTGACGAAGGAATACGGCTACTCGCCAGAATAGTTGATACAAAGTATGGCGAGCTAAGGATAGGGCAGCGGGTAGTATTTACCATAAAACCCAGAGGAGACTTTGCGGTACTGTCGTTCAGACCAGAATAATCAGCCACCCCTCAATAGGCGGCGCAAAGTCTTCCCAGAAGGGGTTTTAGGTATCGCATCAACAAACACAACACGCTTAGGTGCTTTGAAGCTGGCCAGCCGCTCCTTGCAATAGGCTATAAGCTCCTCCTCACTTACTTTCCCCCTATAATCGTCTCTGACTACCACGAATGCTTTTGGCACCTCGCCATAATAATCGTCCCGCTCGGCTATCACCGCCGCATCAACAACCGCTGGGTGTGTTAGTAGGGTGTTCTCAACCTCCGCTGGCCAGACTTTAAAGCCACCAACGTTAATCAGGTCCTTAACCCTATCAACGAAGTAGAATAAGCCATCTTCAGACATAAATCCAAGGTCTCCAGTCCTCAGCCACCCATCGCGGAGCGCTTCTTTAGTTTCTTCAGGCTTGTTCCAATAGCCCTTCATGACCTGCGGCCCGCGTGCTACGAGTTCTCCAACCTCGTTAGGGCCTAGCCTCTTTCTAGACTCCACATCAACCACCGCAACCTCCGTGTCTATGGTTGGTATTCCTATGAGGTTGGGCTTCACCTCGCCTATTCCCAGAGGCGTGAATGTGAGGCATGGAGCAGCCTCGGTAAGACCCCAGCACTCAATAACATCAATACCAGTGAGCATCTTAAACTGGCGCCTCACCTCAGGAAGCAAAGGCGCAGCCGCGGACATCCATATACGGACTGACGAGAGGTCATAACGCTTAAGCTCAGGATAGCGCGAGAGCGCGCTATAGACTGGGGGAACACCATAGAAGATTGTTACGCGATGTTTCTCTATAGCTTCCAGCGTCTCCCTAATGCTGAAGCGCTCCTGTATGACTATCTTAGCGGCCAGGGCTATGCCTGTGTTAAGGCACCAGTTGAGGCCGTATATGTGTGAGAGTGGTAGATAGATTAGCAGAGTCTCCCCAGCCTCTTTAAGCTTCCACGTCATAATCTTCTGAGTATTATTCACGACGCAGTTATAGTGGGTAAGCATAACGCCCTTGGGCGTGCCTGTAGTTCCGCCAGTATAGCAGAGAAACGCCACATCCTCCCTAGGGTCTATAACAACATCAGGAGCGCCGTTCTTGCTCTCTGCTATAAGGTCGGCAAGCCTGATAAGCTCTTCATCTCCTGGCCTCTCTATAGCCACATCCCTAAGCGCTAGATGTATAGCTGGCAAAACATCCTCATACCCTGTTATGATTATCCTCTCCACCGCAGTATCCTTAGCAGCCCGCTTAGCGATGTCAATCAACGTGTTGAATGCTATGAGTATTTTCGCTCCAGAATCCTTAAGCTGGTAGTTAAGCTCCGCCTCCTTGTATGCTGGGTTGCAGGGAACTACGATAGCCCCTGCCTTAAGTGCTCCGTAGAGGCATATGACAAATTGGGGAGAATTGGGCAGGTAGAGAGCTACCCTATCACCCTTCACCACACCTAGCCCAGATAAAGCAGCCGCAACCCTATCGCTGGCCCTATCCAACTGCTCATAGCTCAGCTCAACACCCTCATAATAGATGGCGGTCCTCCAAGGATACTTACGCGCAGAATCCCTCAACCTATCATGCAAAGCCACAACACTATATGACATACGTTGTGGAACATCACGAGGCCAGTACTTCAGCCAAGGGCGGTCAGAATCCATTAATTCTACTCACGCAAAAATTCTCGTAATTATTTAAAAAATTTGCGCTTGCTATATTACACTCAAAAAGAAAATTTATAGGCGTTGAGTAGAGTTACTACGCGACCCATACTTGAGAGCGGGAAATAATGTTTCTGGTTTATCAAAAGCCGCAGCAATCGCTGTGGTTGTTATCATCGTCGTGGCCGCTGTTGCAG
>WAQC01000087.1 GCA_015520425.1 Candidatus Pelearchaeum sp.
AACTAGCGGTTGTCAGCAGTCCGTCCTCGTTGTAGATTAGCTCCTCATAGAGCGCTCCCCCAATACCCTGCGCAACACCCCCCACGACCTGGCCCTCAACAATCTGATGATTTATCACGCGCCCAGCGTCATGCACTGTTACGTATTTGAGAATCTTAACCTCGCCCGTCTCGGCATCAACCTCAACCACCGCTATATCTGCGGAGCATGATACTGTAGTGTAGGTTGCTGTCGGATCTCTTGATGTTATTGGACTAAACCACGATACCGTTACGTCAAGCGGCACCACGCCCTCGCGGAGAAGCTCCTCGCTCAGCAGCCTATGCTGGCCTGGGAAGTGGTATAACTTTTGGGCCAGCTCGTCCAGCCTTATCCTCCTCTCTGGGTCTGGCCTTAGCACCAGCTCTCCATTAGCTATCTCCACATCCTCTGGTCTCGCGTCCCATAAGTGCGCCATTATTCGCGCGAGCCTCTCGCGTAGTATTTTTGACGCTTTTATCACCGCTCCCACGCCGTATACGGCGCCTCTGCTCGCGTACGTGCCTGAGCCTAGGTAGTCGCTTGAGCCGCTGAAGACCTTGACCCAGCTTATGGGAACGCCCAGGGTCTCCGAAACCGCTTGGGCTATCGCTACCGAGGAGCCCTGGCCTATGTCCAGCATCCCCGTATACACCTCAACGCTCCCGTCTGCTGTTATGCTCACGCGGGCGCTCTCATAGCCGCTGTAGAATGAGTTTGGTATAGCAGCCCCAGCTGGCTCTACTGCGAATACAACGCCTATGCCGATATACCTGCCTTCTCTACGTAGCTCCTCCTGCCTCTTCCTCCACCAGCCTATATCCACCAGCTCAAGCGCCTTGCGCAGGGTTTCTGGATAGTTACCACTATCAAATACGTAGCCTGTTACCTGCTTGTATGGAAACTCGCTGGGCTGGATGAAGTTTCTAAACCTCACCTCCTCAGGCGGTATGCCCAGCTCTACGCTTACCCTCTGCATCACGCGCTCCATCAGCTTGACTCCCTTATCCTTACCATACCCCCTATACGCGCAGTAAAACGACTTGTTGGTCACGACGCCGTATGCATCTATATCCACTGCTTCAAGCTTGTAGGCGTTGGGTGTGGATAGCGATGCTGGGACTATAGATGGCGCTCCTGTCCCCTTGTTAGTGCCCTCAACACCGTAGTCTATCACGAGCAACGCCCTTAGCGCTAGTATCTTTCCATCGTTTCTCACCGCTGCCTCGGCGTTCCACACCACATCGCGCTGATGGGGCTGGGATAGGAAGTTCTGGTAGCGTGTCTCAAAGAGCTTGACGGGCTTCCCAGTCTTCATGGAGAGGAGGCAAGGTATCAAGTCTAGCCACCAGTGTAGCTTGTTGCCGAAGCCCCCTCCTATGTCTGGCGCGAAGACTCTCACGCTATTCGTCGGCATGCCTAGGGCTTTCGCTATGTATAGCTGCCCAAGCGCTGGGGATTGGGTTGAGCTCCAGACTGTTATCGTCTTCTCGCCAGCGTTGTACTGCGCTACTATTCCGCGCGGCTCTATTGGGAAGCCAGACTGACGCGCCTCTCGCCACCTGACCTTAACTATCCTGTCAGCCTTGGCGAATGCTGAGGCTACATCACCGAACCTAAACCTTATGTGTGCCTGTATGTTGTCGCCCCACTCCTCATAGAGGAGCGGCGACTCTGGCTTCATGGCTTCAAGCGGATTAATAACTGGCTTGAGGGGCTCATACTCTATCTCAACGAGCTCCGCCGCGTCTGTTGCGGTGTATTCGTCAACCGCCGCTATCGCCACAACTGGCTCGCCCACAAACCTAACCTTATCCACCGCTAGTGGGTACGTCTCCACGAGCCGCCAGTGCCATCCGAATGCTCTATAGTCCGCTGCTGGAGGCAGGGGCTTCATCATGTCTTTAACCATGTCTCCAGTCAATACTGCTACAACGCCGTTGAGCGCGAGGGCTTTACTCACGTCTATACGTTTTATTTTTGCGTGTGGATACCTGCTCCCAACGACTGTGCAGTATAGCATGTCGGGGAGCTTGATGTCGTTTATGTATCTCCCCCTTCCTGTTAGGAGGCGGAGGTCGCGTTCTCTTAGCCGCCATTCTAACGCTTCGGAGGCCCCGCGCATACCACGCGCACCATTAATTACGTTATGGCCATATTGGGGATACCGTGTAGGTGAGCGTTATCTTCCTGCCCAAGACTTGGTCGTCAAGCTCCAGCCTGTATTCCCGTCCATAGATTATCTTACCTCCTACCGTTGGGATTGTTCCTGAGAAGAGGACAGAACCTCTGCCTATGTTGAACTCTCTTATCAGCGTGTCAAGTGGTAGGAGCTGCGCTAGGCTTCCATCCTGATAAACGCGCCACCCGCTACTCTCCTTAACGAAGCACCGCAGGGATATGCTATCCCAGTGGTCTTTTACCTCTTCATAATCCCATACAGCGCTTGAGATTATCTTTGGGCATGTATGCTTTGCCCTCTCTATGCTGACTTTCTCAAGCCATCTATCTGTGTGGTCACTTCCGACTGTTATGTAGGTCTTTTCTCCTAGGATTGTTGCGAACTCCACCTCCGCTGAGGTTTCTTCTCCCTTCACCTCGTAGATTCCCCGCTCCTCATCTGTGAAGAGCAGGTATGGCGCCACGAGGTAGTAGGTTGGCGTCTTATCTGGCGTTGGGACACCAAGCTCGCGGAGCTCCTCTATATGCTTGCGCACAGCCTCCTGGTTTCTTCCAGAGAAGCCAGCGCACACTACGCGCTCCACATCAACCTCTACTCGCCGCTCCCCACCTCTCACGGAATAGAGCCTAAGAGCAACCCGCTTACTCAACTACTTCTCATCCTTCCCCTTCATCCCATAATACCTAATCTCAAAGGTAATACAGCCAGTCGGGCTTACGAAGGGGCCGTGCTCCATGCCAGGATTTCTAAAGGCATACATGCCCTCGGTGAACGTCTTGTTTAGGCGCTTATCTATCAAGACGCCCTTGACTATATAGACCTCCTCAAAGAAGTCATGCGTCAATACGTTGGGTATCTCCGCGCCTGGCTCAAACTTCAACAATCTAGTGTATGCTCCTGTCTCCTCGTCTTTGCTGAGTATCTTCTCGTAGATTCCGTCTGCTATCTTGTTCCATGGTATTGTGTCGGTGTCAAAAAACTCCATATCTGGCCGCGCCATGCCTATCGTTAGGGCTCTGCGTTAGCGTGATTATAAATTTTCACATATCAGCCCCCTTCAATATACTAGCCTTCAACACATCATATAACCTATACATAACTCCCATAACCCCCTCGGGTATGAAGAACGCTATTATGATTATCATAACGCCAGCCATTATCTTCCATGTCAAGAGTGTGTTTATCGCCAGCATCTCAAGGATGTTGAAGACGAGTATGCCGACTACTGGGCCTAGTATGTAGCGCATGCCTCCTAGTATTATTGGTAGTATGAGGCGGAGGGAGTAGAACCAGTCTGAGAACCCTGGGTGGATTACGCCGTTGAGCACCGCGAAGAGAGCACCAGCTAGGCCGCAGAACGCCCCCGAGACCGTGAATATGCCCCACTTATACCTAGCTACAGAGATGCCTATGAAATCTGTTCTCTCAGGATTCTCCCTAATGCACCTCAGAGCCAGCCCCAGTGGGGAGTTTATTATAAACCAGCTAACCACCAGCGTGAAGAGAAGCCAGAAGGCTATGTAGTAGTAATAGATTTGTGAGAGTATATCCAGCCTTGTGAGAGCGGCGAGGTCTTGGCCGAACATTATGGGCTTCCTCACATAAATTCCAGATGCTCCTCCAGTTATGTCAAAGTTTCTGACGAGTAATGACCATACGACCTGCGTTATCGCTAGGGTGAAGACGGCGAAGTACATCTTACTTAGTCTAGACGCCACATACCCTACTGCTAGGGCAACCAGCGTCGCTATGCCCACAGCACTAAGCAACAGTATCTCCATGCCGCGTATGTTGTACCAGAACATCAGCAGCGCAACGGTGTATCCACCTATCCCGAAGTATGCCGCATGTCCCAGTGAGAGCAATCCAGTATGCCCGACAACCAGGTTAAGCCCGAGGCATGCTATCGCTATAACGAAGGCAAAGCTGAAGAAAGTGAGCCACACGGGGCCCGTGAGGGGCGGGAATATGAAAAGCAAGATTACTAGTATAGTTATGGCGAGAATCTTGGCGTAGCTGGCTATGCGCAACCTATTACGCCTCTCCCCAGTAGAATCTAGGCAGCCTATCTTAAGAACTTGTTAAACATTTATCCAAGCCCCACATTTTAAGACAGGCAGAGGGGTTCCATGACATCTATTGAGCAGACCCACTATGAGCGTTCTCTGAGGGCAGGGCCTAGAGTTCTCGCAAAGGGCGCTAGGAGGACCAAAGGCAGGGCTACGTGGAAGCATAACATAACCGTCGCTACACTCATGGCAGAGATGCTCCAGACAACTCTAGGCCCTAAAGGCATGCATAAAGTTCTTACAGACATGCTGGATACGCTCGTAATATCTGGGGATGGTGTTACTATTCTTAAGAAGTTTGAGACTGATAATCCCGCTGCTAAGATTATTGTGGAGATGGCTAAGGCGATTGACGCTGAGGTCGGTGATGGCGTTACCACGGCTGTGGTTCTCGCTGGAGCCCTGCTGGATAACGCGGTCAAGCTCTTTCATGAACGGATACACCCCAGCATAATCGTCTCAGGATACAAGAAGGCACTCTCACACGCCCTAGACACCTTAAGGTCTCAATCAGTACCTGTTGATTATCTGGATAAGACGGTTCTCCGCTCAGTCGCTAGAACGTCGCTGGATAAGCAGCTTCTCTGGAGCGGTGCTGAGCACCTAGCAGACCTCACTGCGGAGGCTGTGATAAAAGTCATGAGCGCTAAAGATGGCGTGAGGCGTCTAGAGCCCAGCGAGGACATACAACTGGTGATAAAGACGGGTGGAACAATTCTAGACTCTGTTCTCATAGATGGGGTTATTGTGGAGAGGCAGCTTAAGCACCCAACCCTCCCTAGGAGGGTGGAGAATGCCCGTATAGCCTTGGTGGATAAGTCCATCAGGATTGAGAAGACTAAGAACTGGTCTGAGCTTAGGATAAACAGCCCCGCGTTGATGCGCGGGTTCGTGGAGGAGGAGAGCCGCATACTTGAGGAGATGGTGGATAGAATAAGCTCGGCAGGCGCTAACGTTGTTTTCTGCCAGAAGGGGATTGACGATAGGGCGCTCTACTTCTTCGGGATGCGCGGCATCATGGCTGTACGCGAGGTTCATAGGCGGGATTTTGAGATGCTGGCCAAGGCAACCCACGCCAAGATTGCGGTAAGCGCATGGGAAGTTACTCCAGAGCACCTGGGCTATGCCAAGCTTGTGGAAGAACGCGACATAGGGGCTGAGACCTGGGTATTCGTTGAGGGATGCGAAAACCCAGGGGCGGTATCCATAATGCTGCGGGGAGGCATATACAAGTGGGTTGAGGAGATTAAGAACAGGGTTAAAGACGCCCTGAGAAACATCGCAGCCATCGTTGAGAACAGCAGGGTAGTTGCTGGAGGTGGCGCAGCAGAGATGGCCGCCGCGCGTTCGCTACGTAGATACGCGCTCACACTCAAGAGCAAGGAGCAGATGGCGGTAAATGCGTTCGCAGACGCGCTGGAGCGGATACCGCGAATACTAGCGCAGAACGCCGGCCTTGACGCGATAAGCATAATCTCCGACATAAGACACGCGCAGGAGAGTAACGGCATATCCTACGGCATTGACGTTAGGGATGGGAAGGTGAAGGACATGCTCGCGGCAGGCATAGTTGACCCGCTGAAGGTTCGGGAGACGGCATGGAAGGCTGCTGTTGAGATTGCCTGCACAATACTTAGGATTGATGAGGTTGTCTGGGCAGCCAAGCGCCCATGGCACGAGAGGCCCAAGATGACTGAGAAGAGCGTGGAGTGGTCTCGTCAGGGATTCATAGGCCAGCCAGGCTCGTATCCTATGTATGGCGAGCCCTACTAGCGCGGCGTATCAATACTATGAGGATAGCAGCGAGGAACGATGCTAGGAGCGCCATAGCCCCAAACTCAAGCCCCGCACGCCGCTCTCCAGCCCCGCTGGAGGCCGCCTCCTCACCACCCACCACCTTGAGGGGCACACTCTTAAGATATGGGAGCATAAGATTAACCGTCTCTGGCCACGAGAAGTACTTGTATCTGGCTGTAGTAACTATGTTCATCGTATAGTTTCCCGCGCTAAGCTGTGAGGTGATGTCTGGCGATATTCTTATTATGAACTCGCCCTTCTCGCCTCCCCTCTCGGCTAGCCCCACATAATTGACACGACCATCTTCGTCGGCTATGAAGTACATCACATCAGCCATGTATGATGGCCTCCACTTCTTGGTGAAGTTTCTGGCAAAGCGCATAATCTCCTCCACCTCAACGCTTATGTTTAGGCGGAGCCCTTCACCCTTCTTGACGACCAGCACCCCGCTGGACGACTCTGACGTTATCTTAGTGTATCGCGGTATGCTTAGGTAGTCGTATGAGCCGACCCCAAGCGGGTATGTTGGCATGCGCGTTACGGTGATTACGTCCATCGTCGCGTTTGAGCTGGATAGGTAGTAGGGGCCGTTCGTCACTAGGAAGTGGCCGTGCTGCTCGTACCATTTCTTTAGGGCGCTCCATCGTTTGGCCGCCTCCTCTGGTTTGACCAGCCCTGCTAGGGCTGGGGGTATGTAGTTGGCTTTGCTGAGCCTCTCCAGCTCCTGCTCCAACAAGGCTATGCTGGGCCCTCTAACCAAGTCTAGCCACGGAACTCCACGTCTCTCGGCCTCGCTCTTGGAGAAGGCCGCCCCGCCAGCCTTGACAACCTCCTCCATCAAGACCAGCAACTCCCAGGGAACGGTGGACCAAGGCGGCATGTATGAGGCCAGAACCGTCTTATCACCGTGCCTGTAGTTGAGATAGACCTCAACCCAGGGTATGAGGCCAGTCCCGTTGTACGAGCCTGGGATTACTATGGGCTTCTCCGTTATATTCACAACCCTAAACGCTACTAGGTTGCTTATCTTCTCGCCCATTAGGCTTGCCAGCTCAGCATCATATGCTGCGTCGTTCTCTGATGATTTTCTTGTCCACTCCTTGAGGAAGATGTATGGGTAGATTATGTCGGCTACGCTCATATACTCGTCGTGGTGGAAGTGGCTGAGGAGTACGCGGTATAGTATTCGTGTTTTTGCCTTAACTCCTTCGCCTACCTCCACAAGCCTGCCGTCTCCGTTTATAGTGAGCGCGTCGCTGGGGACTTTAACTCCATCATCGGGGGACTCAACCTCCATCCAGACCACTCGGTTAACCTCCCACGAGCCGTTATACGGCTGGAAGACCGAGGCGGAGTCTGAGAGCATCATCCATAGGTTCCTGCCCCACTTGTCGGTGAAGCCTAGGACTGGGTTATAGGCAGAGCTTCTCTCAACATCAAGCCCCACGAGTAGCCAGCCGTTCCATGGGAAGAGGCGGAGCTTCACGGTTCTGTAGAATACGTCGCTGAAAGGCCCTGTTATCGGGCTTCGCGCCATGTTCTCCACGCCTTGGTCATAATCGTCGTTGTAGAGGTAGTGCTGATAGGTTAGCATGACGGGGGTCCTTACTGATTCGTCTATCCCACCTAGTATGAGCGTCCTTATGAGATTCATCCTCTCCTGCCATCCACTATAGTCTCCGCTGAGCAGTTTTTGCGCTGCCCTACTTGCCTCGTCATCAGCGCCTCCTGGCTTGAGGTAGATATGAGCAGCTAGGCGCGCATCATCATAGGCGTCAAGCCCCACGTATATTCCATTCACATTGCGGAGCCTCTCAGAGATATAGTCAAGCAGGTCAAGCCTCTCTACGACAATATTAACGCCTTGATACTCTTCCAAGTCTCTAAGCCTCGTTGGGCTTGCTTCCATGCTTATGGTCTTGACCTTGAAGCCCAGCTTCTCAAGCTTTTCCGCCAACTGCTTGACTATCACTCCAGCTATCGCATCTCCCTCTATGCCCGCTACAGCTAGGACGGCCTCGCTTCCCTCTATTGTTATTCTGCCGCCTTCAACAGAGCCTCCCACGCTCTCTAGATAATCTGCGAGAGCCTGCTTAACCATAGCCTCGTTGGGTTTCCACTGTCCTCTAATCCGCTGGTCTATGTCTATGACGAAACGATAGTCTGGGTGGTATCTTGTTATTGGTATATAGAGCGGCTCAGCGTCTCCCAGACCAGTGGCTAGTGCTTCGCGGTCTATCAGGAACCTCACGAATGCCTGTCTAAACTTCTTAGACGCGAACGGGTTTCGCCCATCATCTACGGGATTTAAGAGAACCGTGTATATGCTACCTAACGTCTTGAGCGATTTTGCGGGACCTACTCGCCGCGCCTCTTTTACATCATCAACGCTCACTGGAGCTAGGTATAGGTGAAGCCCCTTAACCACAGGCGTGTCGCTGGTCTCCGCTATGAGGCGCGGAACCTCGTCTGGGTTATCAATTTTGAAGAACCTTACCTCATGGGGGTAGTATGACTGCTGGAAGGGGTTTTCATGCCCAGCCATAACTCCCTCAACGTATGTTGATACGAGCATGGCGATTACGAGGACGGCCAGCAGGAGCCTAAGCAAGCTCAACCATAATCACCCTTCTTCTAGAGCATCTTAATCCAATCAACCATCTTCACACCTGGGGGAGGTATGTAACGCTCAGCGGGCAGCTGGAGGACGTCATCAATATCCCAGACTGGGAACGGCCATTCTTCCTTATTCACCGCCCTGCCTATAGGCGGGTTTCTAACAGCCTGGTGGTCTTCGCGCCTATAGTAGAGGTAGCCTCCAGGTGCCTCTACCATAGAGCCCGCAAGAGCTTCCGCGACCTCCCCAACGTCTGGCCAGCTACCAGCTATGCTGTACGCCCTCTCTATCGCCTGAACCAGAGCCATCATGGATGAGTAAGCCAGCTCCGCGTGAGTCCCTGGATACTCATTCCACATATCATAGTAAGCCCTGTTAAACTCCCTGTTGCGCTCACTCCTCTCCCAAGGCGGGTAGAGGAAGTAGTAGTTGGCGTGAGCGCCCATGATTGAGCCTTCGGGCAGGTCTTTACCGAAGTAATGCGGAGGGGCTGAAAAGCCATAGGTGGAGACTAGGCGCGTCTCCTTAAACACACCATAAGCCAAGGCCTGCTTGTAGAAGGTGAGGAAATCACCACCCCACAAGCCTATAACCAAGACATCAGGCTTCGTCTCCAAGAGCTTCGTTATATGCGGCGAGTAGTCTGTTGTGAAGAGGGGAGGCCAGCCAGTATAGACAGATTCAGCCTCTGGTAAGAGCTTCTTAAGAGAAGCCTCCACAACCTCATGCGTAAGCTGCCCATAAACATCGTCGGGATAAATCTGCGCAACCCTCTTGGCGTCGGAAAACCAGTGAGCAACAGCGTTCATGGTAGTAAAAGCATCAACAGTATCTATGTTTGATGTTCTGAAAACGACACGCGGCTTGGCGAGTATCTCCTCAAAGAGCCTCTCAGTCCCGCCATCAACAAATATAGTAAGCAACCCAAGCGACTCCGCCTCTGGGCCTAGGGCTATCGTATTGACACTCTCAATAGCGCCCACGTAGTAGTCTACCTTATCGTTTATCGCTAGTCTTCTGAACTCTTTGACCGTCTGCTCAACCCCTGCCTCGTCTCGCGCTACTATCTCTATCTTCCTCTTCCCCAGTATTCCTCCGCGCTGGTTTATCTGCTCAGCCGCCAGGACAGCGCCCTTGTATAGGCACTCCCCCACAACCGCTCCTGGCCCGCTGAAGAAAGTCTGAACACCTACCTTGACATTCTCCTCAGGTATGGTCTCCTCTTTTCCCGAGGCTTCGTGAGTCTGTGCTGGCGCTGTGGGATAGCTTGCTGAGAGCCTTCCAACCGCTAGCCCAGCCCCCGCGGCTACCGCGTATTTTATGAATTCTCTTCTGGCCAGCTTAGATTGTGAAGACAAGGGATGTTCCTCACCTAACCCATATTACCAGCGTAATTAAAATTTTTGACGAACACCATCCAGTCCTATGTAGCTATCTACCGAACAACCCTTTTGGCCTGGTTATCAGGATTATTGAGGCCACCGCATAGAGTAGAACCAGCTCTACTTGTGGGAAGTAGTTTATGCCGACAATCCTCGCAGCGCCAACTAGGAGCGAGCCGAAGAAAGCGCCCTTCAGGCTTCCTAGGCCCCCTATGACTATCACGACGAAAGCCAGTACTAGGGCTTCCACACTCATACCCAGAACCGCAGTGGTGGTTGGGACTATGAGCGCTCCAGCCAGGCCTGCTATGAAGCTGGCTATGACGAATGTCTGTAGATACACGCGTTTAACATCAACCCCAAGCGCGGCCGCCATCTCTCTATCCGTTGAGGCTGCGCGCATTATAACACCGTTTCGCGTCTTGTTTATGTAAAACCATAGAGCCAACGCAGTTAGGAGGCTTACAGCAACCACAACCAAGTTATAGAGCGGATACGAATAGCCTAGCAAATTCACGTTACCCATAAGCACGAAAGGCGCCCTGGCTGTCAGGGGCGCTGAGCCCCAGATAGCTCTAAGCCCGTCCTCAAGCATTAGGAGAACCCCGAAAGTGAGGAGAAGCTGATACTCCTCACGCCTCCCGTATATTGGTTTTAGGAGCGAGGGCTCTATGAAGAGCCCAAGCAACGCAGCTATGGCAGCACCAGCCAGCGGCGCTAGAAAGAGCAAAAACGGACTCTGGCCACCAACAACTACCGCAATAAACCAAGCACCAACATAAGCTCCAAAAGCATACAATCCGCCATGAGCCAAGTTTAGGATACGCATAACCCCATAGATTAGGTTGAGCCCAGACGAGACTAGGAACAGCACCGACGCGTAAAATATTATACTAATAACGTATATTATAGCAATCTCATACGCCATTCCTCAAATCACCCCCAATTAGGAGTTTCTTTATATACGCCAGGCCGCCGAGCGGCTTGGTCTGTTGCAGCGCAGCACTATCGCCTGTTGGTCGGCTCACCAGCGCGAGTATCTCGCCTACAACTCCACGTGGAATAATCAAGACAAGCAAAACGAGTATGGCACCCATCAAGAAACGCCAATAGGTTGTAATAGAGAGTACAGCATCCTTCAAGGAAGTTAAGATAAACGCGCCGACAATAGGGCCAACAAACGTATTAACACCACCCAACAAGGCATAGAAGACATACTCGCCAGAAATATCCCAGTGTATCATATGTGGGTCAACCAGCCCAGTCAGCGGCGCCCAGAGAGCGCCCGCAAGGCCTGTGAACGCTCCAGAGACCATGAATGCTAGGAGCCGTATCCGCCTCACAGAAACCCCAACACTAGTAGCTCGCTCCTCATTATCCCTAACCGCCTGTAGCGTCTTGCCGAAGGGCGAGTTCACCAGAACCCAGTATATGAAGACAACAAGCGCGAACCATACGAGTATGTAGTAGTAATATACGCCGCGTAGGAATTCCAGCCTGTTAGCCCCTTGGAACGTCATCCAGAGGAGCGTGCTTTCGTGGAGCCTTGATATTGGTACTGGAACTGGAAGCCCAGCGGCGCCAAAGATTCTATGGATTATAGCGTGAATAACCTCGGAGAGGGCGAACGTGAGTATCATGAAGTATATCCTCGTGTGTCGTACGCAGAGCATCCCAATTACCAAGGCTGTGAGTAGCGAGATAACCAGGCCGCTTATGATGAGGAGGTCTATGGAGT
>WAQC01000088.1 GCA_015520425.1 Candidatus Pelearchaeum sp.
GCATACTTGCGCGCCATCTCGTCTATATCCACGCGCGGCGACCAGCCAAGCACGCTCCGCGCCTTCGTGTTGTCGGAGTAGCTTATCAGAGCCTCGTGGGGCTTAAGCTCCCTAAAGACCATCTCGCTCCTCCTCCCAAGATACTCCATCAGTAGCTCAGCTATGCGCATAACGCTCACAGGCCTGCCGAAACCTATGTTAAATACCTCGCATCCACCCGTCTTCTCACCAACCAAAATAGTTCCCTCAACAGCGTCGCTCACATAGGTAAAGTCCCTCTCAGCAGGCCTGAACTCGCCGTCAAACCACCTGCCATTAACCTCAACAGGAAGACCACGCACAATCCTCTCAGCAAAAACCCTAAAAACAATATTGCTACGACAACGCTCGCCAACAACATTAAAGTACCTTATTATAGGGCAGTCCAAGCCATAAGCCTCGTTATACAGCTTGCATAGCCTCTCGCCAAGAACCTTGCTAACAGCGTAAGGCCCCTTGGGCTTGGGCTCCATGTTCTCGTTGAGTGGCGGCTTGTTGTCGCCGTAGATGCTGCTGCTGGAGGTGAAGACTATCTTGGGGCTGGGCTCGGTGAGGCGCGCTGCCTCAAGAACGCTCATGACAGAGGGTATGTTGGCGTTTAGATACTGGTATGGCTCGTTCATGCTCAGCCTATGCGAGGCCATGGCGGCGAGGTGATAAACAACCTCAGGCTGGCCCGCCTTGAAGAGCTCCTTCATCGCATCTAGGTCGCGGACATCAGCCAAGACAACACGCATCCTACGCGCATTAGGATGACGCGCAATATACGCATAGTTATTCTCAGGGGGAGCGGGCTGGCTCAGCGCGATAACCTCCTCACCCCTATCCAGCAACCCCTCAACGAGATGACTACCGATAAAGCCGAAAGCGCCTGTTACTATTATCAAGGCCGCCTCTGGCAGTAAGTTAGCCATATTAAAAGATAGTGAGCAGGCAGCAAATATGGAGAAGCTGTGGGTAATCTATCCGTAAGCCGTGGCTTAGGAGGCTTATATAGGTGCGTTACCTATTAAGTAACGTAATGGTCGGCTGGCTCCCAAGATGGTTGGGTAGGCTCTATTGCAGGCTATACTCCCGCTTTGGTGAAGATATATTCACTGTTAAAGATGTTGAGAGACTGGTTAGGAGTGATGTGGCTGCCAGAGTGGCTCTAAGCCGAATGCGACGGAGCGCCTGTATATTCTTACACGAGGGTAGAGGGCGTAGAAGATTTTACAGGCTCGCCGAGCCAGAAGCATATACCCTAGCCGTAGATGGCGTGATAAAGGGGCTTGATAAGATTCCACAGCAGAGATACGCGAGGCTCCTAGGATTATTCTGCGCAGAAGCACATAAACATTCTTGGATTAAGAGCATCATACTCTTCGGCTCGGTTGCGCGTGGAGACGCGAGAATAGACAGCGATATAGACCTCCTCGTCGTAGTAGAGGGATTCAACTCCCTCGGCCAGTCGCTGGAGAAACTCGTGGAAATAGAAGAATCACCCAAAGTATCAAGAGAGATACGATGGCTTGAGGAGCATGGAATAGACACCCACATCTCCTTCTACCCAATATCACCTCACACATTAGCAGAACATCCACCAATCATATTAGACACACTAATAGATGGAATAGTCCTAATGGATGATGGAACATACCTTAGAGTAGCTAGAGAGGCTAAGCAAAACCTAAAGAAGCTACACGCGAGACGGATAATGCTATCTGACAACGAGTGGGTATGGGTTCTCAAACCCACCCTCCGCTTCGGAGAGGTCATAGAAATATGAACAACATCAAAATTGCGAGAGCATTAGTAAATCAGGCCACCCGCAGATTGGAGACCGCAAAGAGAGAATACCACGAAGGAAGCCCAGCCTACGCCATCAGAAGCTCACAAGAATGCGTGGAACTAGCTCTAAAAGGCGCGCTGAGACTCGTCGGAATAGAATACCCAAAGAAACACGATGTAAGTAACGTGCTTCTAAGATTCGCAGACAGGTTTCCAACATGGTTTGAAGTGGAAAAGATGGCGAAAATCAGTAGAACCTTGGCAGAGAAGAGAGAACCCGCCATGTACGGCGATGAGCTATCCACAACCCCAGCAGACATGCTCTTCACAAGAGAAGAGGCAAAAGAAGCATTTAACATGGCAAGAGAGGTCTTAGAGAAAGTAAGCAAGCTAATAAGCGACTATGAACAGCATACAACATAACAGAAGGCTATTTGGTTAGGAGCATCCTGTATATGGAGAGGTAGCGCCTCGCTATCTCTTCAGGAGCGAAGCGCCGCGCATTAAGCCTAGCGGCAGCGCCCATACGCTCGCGTAGCGCGGGGTCGTCAAGTATCTTCTGAAGCTTCTCAGACAGCTGAAGCCAGTCGGCAGGCCTAAAGAGAAACCCAGTCTCACCATCCTTCACAATCTCCACAAGCCCACCCGTCGCTGACGCTATAACAGGCCTACCAGCAGCCTGAGCTTCTGCCGCAGCCATCCCAAACGGCTCATAAAGCGAGGGCATAACCAAACAACACGAATCAGCAAGTACCCTCTCAACATCATCGCGAAAACCCATAAAGACAATGCTCCCACCAAGGCCTAGCTCCCGCGCATAGGCTTCAAGCTCATCGCGCTCAACACCATCACCAACCAACACAAGCCTGCTACCTGGCCTAGCTCTATAAACCCTAGAGAAAGCGCGGATAAGCGTCTTAATACCCTTAACTCTCTCAAAACGCGCAACAACCGCGATATTCTCGCCATGTAGCCCCCTATCATCAGCGGAGCTGAAGCGGCCATAATCTATAGGATTCCAAACCCAAAGCGCCTTAACGCCATACCTACGCCGCAGAGTCTCAGCCATCCACCTACTACAACCAACAACCACACTAGCAAGCCTAAGACCAACAAACCAAGCACCCGCAAGCAAAACCCTAACAAGCAGCCCAGGCCTCTTATCAGCATAATAAACCTCCATCAAAGGGTCTCCCTCAACAGTATAAACAACACGCCTCCCCAAAAGACGGCCAACCAAACCAAGCACAGCAGCCTCCTTAGTCCCATGACAATGAATCATATCCACCCTCAGCCGCTTAACAGCCAAGACCGCAGCAAAAGCCAGCCACAACCAATAAACCAAACCACGCCAACGCCACCTAGAAACAACCAAAACCACACCACAACCAGCCAACCGACGATACAGCCTCCGATACCCAGCCAAAGGAGGAGTAGTCAAAAGAACAGGCTCAACACCCAAACCAGAAAAACCCAAAGCCAAATGAAGCAAAGCCATCGTAGCGCCACCAACCCTACCACCAGAAGCAGAAAACAACACCCTCACGACTCCACACACTCACGCATAACATCAACCAACTTCGGAATCACAACATCATAGCTAAATTCACGCTCCACGAGCTCCCTAGCAGCCTTTCCCATCCTATTCCTAAGCTCTCTATCCCTAAGTAGTTCTAAAACCCTCCTGGCGAAAAGCTCAGTATCACCAACATCCACCACATAACCCGTCTCCCCATCCCTGACAGCCTCAGGAATACCAGCCACGCGCGTAGCAACAACAGGCACACCACACGCCATAGCCTCAAGAATAGCACGCGGAATCCCCTCACCACCAAGCGTATAATAAACAAAAACATAAGAAGAAACCATCAAAGAAGGAACATCACTATTAGGAACAGGACCCAAAAAAACCACACGCCCCTCCAGTTTGAGCTCTTTAACAAGCCGCTTAAGCCTAGACTCATATTCTTCATCACCAGCCCCAGCTAAAACCAAGACAGCAGAACCATACTCCCTAGCTATAATATTAAATGCATTCACAAGCTCAACAACACCCTTACGCCTAGATATCCTTCCAACAAATAATAATACATCACCACTACTCAAATTAACATAATTATACCCAGCCAAATCAGGCCTAAAACGCCTAACATTAACACCATTATGAACATATCTAACCCTACGCTCATCAAACCTGGGAAAATATCTCCTTATATTATCTATCATAAGAGGAGAATATAAAACTATCCTATCAGCCGCATAAACAGCACGACAAAAAATCCAACGAAAAAGACGATTTTTCAACGTAGAAGGCTCAAAAAGCCACGTACCAGGAATTAAAAGAACCGACCTTATCCTAAAAATTCTGCGCGCACACCACAACGCTATAGACTCAGGAGGACTAAACGTCCTAACATAAACTAAATCAATACTATTACGATTTCTAATAACAGCCCAAACATACGCAATAATCTTACTAATACCATATAATTTCTTTATTTTAATAGTTCTACAATTATATATCCCTATTTTATTCCGATCATAATCATCTAAATCAATACTATCACTAGCTATGATTATCTTCTCAACTCTTTCTGCTATTTGCAACATCTCCTCATAAAACTCAGACTCCAAAGCAGGCTCCTTCAATCCACCTAAACGCTTGATAAACGTCAATATGCGCATAAATCATCGCACTCTAAGCCCTTCTACAATACGTAAATAAGTTTCCGCATAGCGCCTAACAGCCGCCTCACGCGTAAATTTCTCAGCAACAATTTCATAAGCCTTAGCTGCTATCTGCAAACGCTTCTCAGGATCTTCTAGAAGCCTAATTATTTTTTCCGCTA
>WAQC01000089.1 GCA_015520425.1 Candidatus Pelearchaeum sp.
CATCCTCTACAGGCTTAAAGCCATACTCTATCAGGGAAGGGTCTGCGAGAACTGCCTTTTTCATCTCAGCCTCGCTAGCGTACATCTCAAATTCGGCGTCATCAACAAGGTCAAAAGAAGCGAGGTGTTTAATCTCGCTTAACCTAATCTCCAGCCTTTCGCCAGAACGCATAGCCGTTATCACCAGCTCCCCATCCTCCTCCGATATGTCCAGCTTTGAGTTTGGTGGATTCCAGTTTACTGGCTCATATCCCACAGGTCTATGGACCAAGATGCTTCCGTCTTCTTTGATTATAACTAGCCGTTCTCCTTCTCCGAGATGTGAGGCGGCTCTTCCCTCATACTCAACCCTACAGCGCCCCACTATTATCAACATAGATTTACGCTTTATAGCTTCCCTAATATCATCAATGGAGAACATGCGCATCACCTAGGTAGGTTGAGCAGCTTTAGTATTGCTATGTGGAGGTCGCTTTTCACGGGGAAGAATATGAAGAACCAAGTTATCTGGGCTATTGTAAGGGCATAGAGAACAGTTCTAGGAAATCCCTTGTCCGCCAATATATATGGAATAGCTATGGCTATAGCTGGAAGGGTCAAAATAAAGTAAAACGTGTATACCCATCGTGTCATAATGTATCCTAGAATGAAGTATATTCCATAGTTGAATATTATCCAACTTAATGTGAAAGCTTCTAACTTAACGTCTCTTCTAAGTCTTATGCCCTCAAAAAGCTGGTAGCCCATGGCAAGTATAGCTATCCACGTAGTCCACCATAATGGGCTGTAGATTCCCCAGTAGGCTATTGGGTGCCACTCATCCACGCCGTCGCTGACTGTTACTACGTGGTATGCCGCTGGCTGGAAGGAGAAGATGGGAAGTGTCCAGCTCATAGGCAGGTCAACTATAGTTGTTACGACCTGCTCAGACTTCACCTCGCGAACCACACAGTTGAATGGCAGGTTAAATTCATTGCATCTATACTTAAGCTGGCTATGATAATTCAGCATGTAATCCAGATGCTCAAAAGGTGTCGCAAACGCTCCATAGGCGTAGTCGTATGCCGCCAT
Source organism: Candidatus Pelearchaeum sp. (assembly GCA_015520425.1). Classification (GTDB taxonomy): domain Archaea; phylum Thermoproteota; class Nitrososphaeria_A; order Caldarchaeales; family Caldarchaeaceae; genus Pelearchaeum. Next base: position 1,072 of record WAQC01000089.1, read on the forward strand.
CCCAGCTAGTGATATAGCGATTCCCACTATAGCCATCCGTTCAAATATTCTAGTCCAAGAAATATACGCTTCTCGTAGGCTTCGTCGCCTATTGTATTCTTGTACGAATTTGAAGAATAGAAGTCCTGCCACTGCAAAGAGTGTAGCGGTCTTACTTAGCGAGGCTAAAGCCAGCAACACAGCCGCGGGTATGTAGCGTTCTTTGAGAAAGAGGAGCGTTCCCGCCAGCAGGAATACCAGGGCTGGAGAGTCAAGCATAGCTATCTGACCTATATTGAATGACATCACGTCCATTCCGAATAATAGAGGAGCTAGATACATCACTATCCTCCTTCTAGTTAGCTCCCATGCCAAGTATGCGATGAGAGCAACAGATATGGAGAATGATATGACCGAGAATATCCTCCATCCAAGGGGATTGTCCCCAAATATCAGGATACCAGCAACTATTAGGAACTTGGCAAGAGGCGGATGCTCGTTATTAACAGCCTCACCCATCATTAGACGGCGTGCAGCAGGGACGTAATGCGCTTCGTCAAAGACAAAACCACAGCCGCTGGGAAAACCACCACTCTCAGGAGGATATGTACATTCTTCGGGAGGAAGTGTAGGTGATGGAGTGTAAATTATCATCAGTTTGAGAGATAGGATGAAGACGGCGAGTATGATTGGGTATATTCTACGGTTAAGTATTGTTTCATTCAACTTCTCTACTAGCTTGCTAGCTCTCAGGCCGCAACACCCGTTACCCGATTTATTAATAACGTGGCACGACGGCCTAGAATGTTGGCGCGTGCAGCTATATGGAGTGTTAGGAGGAGCAGCATAACTGCACGAAGCGTACTCATAATCTGTGGCGGCGAGAAAGCACTTGTTGGATTATCTGCGATGAACCAGGTTAAGATTATCCCTGCATTTGCGAGCTCAAAAGCATAGAATAGTGGAAGTCCAGGCCCTATTAGGGCATAAAAGGGTAGAAGCCAGAGATTCATCTGCGGTGTATAGACGTAGGTTGTTAAGAGCCACACCTGAAGAACCAAGAGAACATGAATGGTCTTATCCATGTCTGGGAGCATGTAAATCCGTAGTAGGAAATAGCCCGCCAAGATGAGAGAGAATAACTTTGCAGTATCCCATGTATTGGGGTCTTGAAAGAGGTTTACCAGCCAACTATTCTCCAGCCCCCACTCTATGTGATGCGCAAATACCCTGACCCATACTTCATAGTTAATCATAGCCAGTGCGCCGTTGACTGAGAGGGGTATCAAGAGAGCTGGTAGCAACATCTTTAGTCTAGACCTGTTATCTATTCCACGAAGCAGTACTGGGAGCAGTAAAAAGCTCATTAGCTTTGTTATCACTCCTAGACCTATAGCTACACCTGCTAGAAGGTGTTTTGATTTGAAGTGAAGTAATAGTGCCAGCATTATGAAGAATGAGAGCATTATATCAAAGTTATAGACTAGGTAGAGTATCATGCTGGGCGCTAGGAGGAAATATGGATAGAATACCTTATTTTCCCTCCCCTCGGCCAGCTTAACTATAACAAATACAACACCTAAGGTAAAGATGAAGATGATTGAAGACATGCAGTCATAGTATCCGACGAGTCCTCCTCCTAGAACAGCGCATGAGTATGTGAAGAAGCCAGCCAAGGGAGGATACTCAAATGGATAATCAATATACGGTAGCTTTCCCGCTGCCAAGTCTGGTCTCTGAGTCCAGAATGCGACTATATCCGAGTAAATACGCGGGTTTATGCTGGGATGGTGTATTAGGTATGAGATGGCGAAAACCATTATTGCGGCTGCGACCATTTCGGCGAGGAGGGAAGGTTTGTTCATTAGTGTAAGCACCGAGCTAGAGTAGCTTGCTTACGTAGGGGCCGTCTCTCCTATATCCGTTTTTGTAGTAGTATTCTCTCACTCCGACGCCACTTATCACGACCAGCTTCCTCATGCTAAACTCCTCACGCGCTATTCTCTCAGCTTCCGCCAAAAGCTGCCTACCATAACCACGGTGCTGTTGTGAGAAGAGGTCGGGCTTCATCCCTACTGGAGTTAAGTGCCCATAGACATGCAGCTCTCTAACCAACGCGGCCCTCTTTAGCTCAGGTCTAAGAGTTCTAGACGGAATTCTAACACGTATGAATCCTATGAGCGCATCATGTTTTGTCTCGTCTATTGATATAAAGCATTCAACGCCTCCTGAAGCTTCGTAATATATTCTGTTGAGGGCTGTTCTAGAATAGTCTGGCGTAAATTTCTCACGTCTCATTTTATGACCTATCTCTCTACATCTTATACACTCGCATTTCATGCCTTGTTTCTCCATGTATTCTTCAACCGCCTGCCTAAGATTTGGAATCTTGTTCCCATCAACAGTTGTGCTTAACGGTATTTCGCGTTGTATGCGCTGAACCCTGACATATCGCGGTACATTAGCTAGGCATCTTGCTAAGAGCTTGATAAGCTCCTCATCGCTATACGGCGTGTATTTACCTTCTCGCCAAAGCTTGTAAAGCCCAGTTCGCGGTAGGACGAGGGTGGGATAAATCTTTAGGTGGTCTGGTCTAAAGCGGTCATCCGCGAAGAGTTGTTTAAACATTTCATAGTCCTTCTCTAGCGTTGAGCCTGGTAGATTGGGCATTATGTGGTAGCCGACCTTGAAGGCCAGGTCTTTGAGGTCTGCGGTTGCCTGGATAACGTCATCTAGAGTATGGCCGCGGTTTGTTATCCTGTATATCTCGTCGTCAAGGGCTTGTACGCCGAGCTCAACACGCGTTACACCCATCTCTAGCATTATATTACCGTGTTCAGCCTTTCCCCAGTCGGGTTTAGTCTCAACAAGCATACCAGATACTCTGATGGGGGCTTTCTCAGCATATTCTAAAGCAGTGTCTAGGTCTGGGGCGTCGTACTCGTTTAGGGCGTCTAGGCAACGTTTTATGAAGGTTCTCTGGAATTCAAGAGGCATGGCTGTGAAGGTTCCACCGATTATTATGAGCTCAACCTTATCTACAGGATGCCCCATCTCCCGTAGTTGTTTTATCTTCTGCCTAACCTGCATATAGGGGTCGTACATAACCCGTAGAGCCGCTTTCACAGCCTCCTCATTACCAGTATAACTCTGTGGAGTTCCCTCAACTATACCGCCTGGACAGTATATACATCTTCCATGAGGACATGCATATACTGGCGCTACAACCGTTATCACTGCTACGCCAGATATCGTCTTCACTAGCTTCTTTCTCAGCAGAGTGGAGAGCTTCTCCCGATTTTCACCGCTTATAGTTGAGAGAATCTCCGTGTTGCTGGGTATCTTTTTGAGCTGCAATTCTTTTGCGAGAATTATCTTTAGACGCTGTGCTTCTTCTGGGGTTTTGGGATTTAGCTCTAGCAGCAGGGCTGCCAGCCTATCCAGTCCTTCATTTTTCTGGTGTTGGGCCAGCTCCAAGGGCTTCCTCATGAGGGGATTTAGAACCACTTAATTAATCCCTACCCATATTTGGCTTAAGCTCGCTAACTAACTTAGCTATGCTTAGCAGCGCAGACCTGGGGCGCGGTCCCCAAGGCCCGCCGAAGACTATATGTGTGAATCCTTGGTTAAGGAGTTCGTCTATAAAATCGCGAAGCTCCACCATAGTCCCGTAGAAGCTAAATACTCTTATCCACTCATCCCTGGCCACGCTGTATAGTCTGTCCCAATCTCCGCTAATGAGCAAGCGCCGTACCAAGTTTCGCTCCTCATCAGATACGCCTATCTCACTTAATAGGGCGTTGTTTGAGCCAGCCATGAGGTAGGCCGCAAATGGGATTGCAGTCTTACGTGCCTTCGCTATGTCTTCATGTATTGATATTATGAGATGCGCTCCTATGTCAAAACCTTTCCGAGATGAGATTATGGGCTTTATCGTTTTGATAGCTTCGCTAAGCCTGTCCAAATCAGTCCAGTTTATCAAAACCCCATCAGCATGGGATGCTGACATAATCAACATACGCTTTCCCTGCGCGCCGACATAGATTGGTACATCACCAGCCGTCTTAGTCTCCAACTTTGCGGAAGAAAAACAGAGAATACTATCATGTGAGGTGAGCTCTTCTCCCGCTAAAAGTCTTCGTATGGCGTGTATAGATTCTCTAACCCTATCAACGGGATTCTCGCGCTTTATGCATAGCCTGGCCAGCGAGGTCTCGTCTCCAGCTCCTATTGCCATGATAAGACGTTTAGGCGCTATCTCCTCCAACGTAGCGATTGACTGTGCTATTATGGCTGGATGAATCACATAAGGATTAACCACAGCAGGGCCGAGAAGGCATCTTGATGTCCACTTCGCTATAACTGCGGTTGTTAGGAATACGTTACGGTTAAAGAAGTGGTCGCTTAGCCATATAGTGTCAAACCCAAGCCTATCCACCATCATAGCGTAGATGCATGTCCTCCATAGAGGGTCGCGTGGAACTATCTCTACCGAAAACCTCACATTACCTGCGCCCAACCCGCCTATACCTCCTCAGTATCTTCTTCGTCTTTTCTGGCTCGCAGCTCATTGCAGCTTTTAGAACAGTCCTATACCCCCTTTCAGTATGGAGCTTTCTCTCGCGTATGAGATGCGCGAGCTCCCAGCCTACTTCGTCGCGCACGAGCGAAGGATTCACTGATGCTAACACTATCTCCAGCAGCTCCTCCAACAGTGCTCGTTTCCCTCTACTCAGCATATCCCCTGCCCAGGCCAGGTTAAGGAACGATTAAAAGCCTCATATTAGCCGTATCTTGCCGTGAAGCCCTACATCTCCAGCAAGGCAGAGCTCCATGGGAAGGTACTGGAAGGCGCCGTAATACTAGGGCCGAGCAAGATTGGCTCAGAGTCCCTAGTTGATAACGGGGCCATTGTAGGCTATCCATCTAGACAGAAGCTACTATCGTTGCTTGGCAGGGATAAGGGCGTGCTGAGGATTGATGAGCTTGACTCTATCAGCTCAGGCGCATTAATAGGTGAGGGCTGTATAGTCAGGAGTGGATGCATCCTCTATGAAGATGTCAAACTGGGGAATAGAATAGAGCTGGGGCATAATGTGCTGATAAGGTCTGGCAGTAATGTTGGGGAATATTCCAGAATTGGTAGCGGGACACAGCTGGACGGCGCGGTACAAGTAGGGAGGGATGTGAATATACAGTCGCAAGTGTATTTACCTCATCTCACAGAAGTTGAGGAGAGGGTGTTCCTGGGCCCCTGTGTCAGAGTTACTAACGACCTATACCCCCTGTCACGGCGGCTTGTAAAAACGGTCATAGAGCGTGGTGCTGTAATTGGGTGTGGTGCGGTCATTCTTGCTGGTGTGGTGGTTGGGGAAGACGCGGTAGTGGCCGCTGGTGCGGTGGTAACCCGCGACGTACAGCCGCGCGCTGTTGTAGCAGGCATTCCAGCAAAACAAATATCAACCAGAGAGGAGTACGAGGAGCGGAAGAAGGCCTACGAGGCGGGGGAGCGACCAACCAGCCCCAGATAACCCATTAATGTTTAAATCTCAAGAAATACACACCATAAAATCGGTTGGAGAGACAATAATGGGTGAGATATGCCCTACATGCGGATTACCACAATCAATCTGCGTTTGCGGCACCATAAGTAGGGAGCAACAACGAGTAAAAGTCCGTCTAGAAACACGCAAGTGGAACAGACCACTAACGGTAATAGAGGGGCTTAATGGCACTAAGAAGGACCTACAGGAGATGGCTTCACGTCTAAAGACAGCTCTCGCATGCGGTGGGGCTGTTAAGGATGGCTTAATACTACTCCAAGGCGACCATCGCGATAGAGTGAAAGACTTGCTAGTATCATTGGGTCTTTCTGAGGAAAATATAGAGGTGCTCTAAAAAGATAGGAGAGAGGGGAGACGAGTTTTAGTGGCTGACCTCCTGAGTAGCACCCTCCAAAATATCCTTCAAGCCCTTAAACCTGTTTCTGACCGTTACCTCGGTAACGCCAGCAGCTCTAGCTATGTCCTTCTGCGTTAGGTTCTGAGTCGTCTCCTGGCAAGCCATGTATAGCGCGGCAGCAGCGATACCTACAGGGTCCTTACCCACAGTAGCGCCCTTCTTGGCGGCCTCATTAAGAATTCGTAACGCCTCCTGAACAGTACGCTGGTCCAAGCCAACCTTTGACGCTATCTTGTTTAGGTATATTGATGGGTCCGCTACTGGCACTTTGAGCCCTAGATGTTTTAGCAGCAGCCTATATCCCTGCGCTATTGTCTTTCTCTTTACGACTGGGAACGCGCGTTCAAACTCGCGGAGGTCGCGCGGAGTTCCCATCATTCTACACGCAGCATAGGCTGCGGCCGCCATTATGGAACGTATAGACCTACCCCTTACAAGGCCTGCCTTCAGCGCTTTTCTATAGATGAGCATAGACCTCTCAGCAACGGGCTGTGATAGGTGTAGCTTATCCACATATATCTGGAGTATGTTAACGGCCTGTTGCAGGTTTCTTGTTTCTGAGGAGTTTACCTGAGAGGTTGCGTCAAGCTTCTTTAGCCTCATCATCTTCTCGCGTGCTTCTTTAGATAGTTTCCTACCAGCGGCGTCTTCGTCAATCTTCTCAATAACTGTTGAGAGGCCGTGGTCTCTATACATTATTGAGAGAGGAGCTCCAACCCTACTCCTACTCTCCTCCTCCTCATCTATACTCCTCCACTCAGGACCCATGTCAACGTCTCGTTCCTGTACGACATATCCACACACTGGACAGCTAACTTCGCCTGTGCGCGGGTCTGTTACTAGCATTTCATTTCCGCATTCTGGGCAGAAGACCGTATCTTTCCAGCTTTTCTTCACCATTTTTTACATCACCCCGAAATCCATATATTTGAGATATAGTGCACCTTCAACACTCACCTATAAGGCTTTTCTTTCAGTTTATTGATGGATGAAGAGGTTAATAAACTTTACGGTATGGTGAAACAGCACCGACACCTAATAAAAGGGACTTGACAGGTAAATCAGCGAAGCCAGAGGGAGAAGCAAGTTGCCGCTCTGCGCAGACCCGCCAAAAATAATGGTCTACAACACCGCATCACGCAGGCTGGAGATATTCCAGCCACACGAAGAGAGGCATGTAAAGATGTATGTATGCGGCCCGACGGTCTATGACTCAGCCCACCTAGGGCATGCCAGGACGTACATAGCGTTTGACGCCATCATACGGTTCTTAGAGAGCGTGGGCTACCGCGTAACCTACGTGAGAAATATCACGGACGTAGGTCATCTCAGGGAGACAGGCGAAGACCGGATGATACATGGAGCAACGCGTGAGAGAAAACATCCTATGGAGGTGGCTGACAAGTATATGATGGAATTCTTTAAGGATATGGATATGCTCAACATAAGAAGGCCTAACATACAGCCACGCGCGAGTATGCATATTGTTGAGATTATTGAGATGGTTCAGGGGCTTATTTCCAGGGGGTATGCATACCGCGTTGATGGTAGCGTTTACTTTGATGTGATGAAAATTGAGGATTATGGTAAGCTATCTGGGATAAGGCGGGAGGAGCTGGATAGACATAGGATAGAACCCGACCCGCGTAAGAGAAACTCGGCCGACTTTGCTCTTTGGAAGGAGGCTCCTCCTGGCTACCCGCTCTCATGGCCAAGCCCCTGGGGCAGGGGATTCCCAGGATGGCATATAGAATGCTCCGTTATG
>WAQC01000090.1 GCA_015520425.1 Candidatus Pelearchaeum sp.
AGTATGCATATTGTTGAGATTATTGAGATGGTTCAGGGACTTATTTCCAGGGGGTATGCATACCGCGTTGATGGTAGCGTTTACTTTGATGTGATGAAAGTTGATGATTATGGTAAGTTATCTGGGATAAGGCGGGAGGAGCTGGATAGACATAGGATAGAACCCGACCCGCGTAAGAGAAACTCGGCTGACTTTGCTCTTTGGAAGGAGGCTCCTCCTGGCTATCCGCTCTCATGGCCAAGCCCCTGGGGCAGGGGATTCCCAGGATGGCATATAGAATGCTCCGTTATGAGCATGAAGTATCTAGGAGAGCAGATAGACATTCATGGAGGAGGACAGGAGCTAGTTTTCCCACACCACGAAAATGAGATAGCCCAATCAGAGAGCTTCACAGGTAAGAAGCCCTTCGTCAAGTATTGGCTACATACTGGCGAGCTCACCGTGGGTGGGCGCGGGATGCATAAGTCGCTGGGTAATTTCATAACCATACGCCAAGCGCTCCAAAACTATGACGCAGACACAATACGGCTCTTCGTACTCTCATCACATTATAGAAGCCCGCTAGACTATAGTGAGAACTCAATGAGGCAGGCCTTAGAGAATATTATGCGAATAAGAGGACTTCTTGACCATGTAAATAGCCTACTAGCAGAGGCGAAAGATTACGGGGATATTGATTCTGAGGAGAGGGAATTTATTAGCAAAATTGAGGCAGCTAGACAGGGATTTATACAAGCCATGGCTGACGATTTTAACACTCCACAGGCGTTGTCACAGTTGTATGAACTTGTGAGACTTTCTAACTCGTTCATAAGTAAGCGTAGCAAAATCTCCAGTCAAGTACTCCAGCGCATATCCAGTAATATTCTTGATTTATGTAATTCTATTGGCCTGCTTCTGGACTATAAGCCCCCGAAACTCGCCGCAGATGTGGAGAAACTGCTCAATATCTTGGTTGAGGTTAGAGCGGAGCTCCGCCGTAGGGGTATGTACGACCTGAGCGATAGGATAAGGAGTCGTTTATCGGAGCTGGGTCTGATAGTTGAGGACACGCGAGAAGGGACTCGTGTAAGGGTTGCGCGATAAGCTAAATAATCCAAAGACACACTACTACGGAGTTTAGGTTAGATGGTGGGGTGGTTTGAAGGGCGTTATACTAGCTGGTGGCTATGGGAAGCGTTTAAGACCGCTCACCGACTCTGTGCCTAAGCCGCTTCTCAAGGTTTCTGAAAGACCAATAATAGAATGGCAGATTGAATGGCTAAAACACTACGGAATAGATGAGATAGTGGTATGTGCTGGCTATCTAAAGGAGAAGATTGTTGATGAGATTGGGAGCGGTCATAAGCTCGGTGTTAAGATAGGATATGCTATTGAGGACGAGCCTCTAGGGACTGGAGGCGCTTTGAAGAATGCTGAACACCTGCTTTCAAATGAAGATAAGTTCATAGTGATTAATGGTGATATACTTACAAACCTAGACCCGCGCAGGCTTCTTCCCATGCTTGATGAGAAGGATGTAGTCGGTTGTATAGCGTTGGTTCATCTTCCATCACCTTTTGGAATTATAGAATTTGACAAACAGAGTGGAAGAATTCTGAAATTTACTGAAAAGCCTCGGCTTCCCCAACATTATATTAACGCGGGGGTTTATGCTTTTAGGCCGTCGGTATTTCAGTACTTGCCTGAGAATGGTGATATTGAGAAGACGACGTTTCCATCACTAGCTAAGGATGGTATGCTTAGGGCTATTCCTTACGAAGGTGTGGAGTGGATTAGCATAGATAGTCATAAGGACTTGGAGGAAGCTGCCAAGCTTGTGGGAAGGATAATACCTACCTGAGGCGGCGTATCATGACGTATGCATCTTCGCCATCCATGTAGTAGGATTTACTCCTCTCGTGTATCTTATATCCTAGTTTCTGGTAAAGCCGTATAGCCTGCTCGTTGCTTACCCTAACCTCAAGATAGCTCTCATCACACTTATACACATCCCTAAGAGAGTCAAGTGTTCTCCTCATAAGCTCAAATGCTATGCCCCGTCTTCTATATTCTGGAAGCACGGCCACAGAGACCACGTTCCCAGCCTTCTTTACGCGCAGCGTCTCAAACTTTGAGAATATCCTTTCAATCCTACACATCACATAGCCAATAACTCGGCCGTTATGGATAGCCACCCAAAATGCGGCGGGATAATCCCGTAATATAGACTCAAAGAAGCTATACGTGTAGTTTTCAGGCAGGCATATCCTGTTTATATTCATTACTTGAAGCAGGTCTTCAAACCGCGCATTACGATATTCTACCGCCAGCTTATTATCGCCGTGTATGAGCGTCTCCATAACCCAGCTTGGATTTGTTAATGCAAACTAGGTTATTATAAGCCTTTCCAAGAGACTAAAGATAATCCTTTTACCTCGGCGCGTGTTATATGGGGGTGTGTTTAGTGCGTCAAGCGTCTATGAGCCGCGTCTAGAGGAGATAAAGAGGATAATCACCAGCAACTTTAGGGTTAGGGACCTATATTATGATGCGGGGGTTCTTACTTTTGATATTGAGGATACTTGGATAAAGGAGAGGTTTAAGGAAGCGGCTCTCATGATGCGGGAGCTTGGATACCTTCCTACTGCAAAGAAAACTGAGCAGGGAGTTCAGATTAAGGTGTATCCCTACAGCAGGCCAAAGAAGGGCTCTATGAGAATACCAATACTGATGATGACGGCCACGATAGCTACCGTCGGCGCAGACGGGTATCTACGTTCCTCAAGCCCCATATACAAGCTCCTACAGATACAATATGGAATATCCGAGATAATAATCCAATCACTACTATTCACAATAGCGATATTCTCCATAGTCTTCATACATGAGATGGGCCATAAGATATCTGCTTGGATTGACAAGATATCAGCCAGCCCTCCATACTTCATACCTGGACTTCCAGGATTTATCCCGACCTTTGGTGCCGTGATTTTCCAGAGAGACCCGTTGGTGAATCGTGATGATATGTTTGACATAGGTGTTAGTGGGCCTGTCGCGGGGTTCATGGTTGGAGTGCTGGTTACGTTTCTCGCTTTCCAGACTGCAGTATGGATTCCCGCTGAGCAGTATCTGACCGTGATAAGCTCTGCTGTTGAGGAGGGGGCGGTATTCTACAGCCCGCCTCTCATATTCCACCTGATTAGGATGCTCTATGGAAACCCTGATTCTGTCCCATTCTTCATGAGCGTCGGCTTCGCAGCATGGCTGGGAATGGTGGTAACCGCGCTTAATTTACTCCCCATATGGCAGCTGGATGGGGGCAGGATATTCCGCAGCTTCCTATCACGCCGCCAGCACATAATAGCCTCATACATCGCGTTAGGAATCCTCGCGATAACTGGATATTTCTTCATGGCTCTACTAATAATACTGCTGATGCATAGAGCGCCTGACATAGCGCCACTAGATGAGGTGTCGCCACTCTCACGCGGAAGGAAGCTGGCCATGATAGGCGTTATAGCCATGCTAATACTCTCCTACGTCCCGCTGACGCGCGTGGCTTAAGATTTTATCGCCAAACGCGTCCCAAGAACCTGTGGAATAGCTACAACCCTGCTCTCCCTACCCTTCACCCTCCAAGCGTAGGTAAGCGCATCATCAACGACATCAGAATGCCTAGCACCGAGAAGCTTCTCCACATACGTTGCGGGAAGAGCGGTAACCATACAAACCTTACTAACATCAACAAGCTTAAACCAGCGCTCAAGAACCATATCACCGCTTTCCACGTTATTATGACGGCTTACCAACGACTGGATAAACGAGCCTGGGCCAAGCCCCCCACTACATTCGGCAACGAAGATTATTACACAGTCTTCCGCTACACCATATAGCGACGCAGGGATATGCATACATGAGTATAGATTATTATCTGTTGGATACCCATCACCACAGAGGATTATGACATCTGGCTTCTCCTCAAGATAGACGATAGCTCCATCATGTTCTTCGTCGGTTTCCATGTTTATTGATTTAATTTCACCTCGTGCTGCGTTGGCCTCTATTATGAGAACATCCTCGTTAAGGTTTGGTATTTGCTTTTTGAAGTGCTCCGCCCCTATCGTAGTGTAGCCCCACATAATCTTTGGTGCAACTATAACCTTAGCGTTCTTCCCATACTTTCCAGCATCATATTCGCGTAATGTGATAATCCTATCTACATTTGGGAAATGCTTGGCGATATGAGCCACGTTTGCAGCAAGCTCTTTCTCAACCTTATCAGAATAATAGCGCCAACCTGAAATAACCAACTCTAGACGCTTCTCTAATGTCATAAAGATGTTTATAGTGTCTTGTATGAGCTCATCAAGCCCTTCAAGACCAGCTACATAATCAACGAACATGACAACTTTATTGTCTCGGTTAATTAGATGTTCATTCTCTTCTACTAATCGTTTTACGTCCTCGCCGAACCGTCTTCCAGTAATTTCATTCTGTATTATTGTTATGTTGGCTTCGCTGGGGAGGTCTGCGAATACCTCTGTCTTGCCGTACTTAAGCCATACCTCAACCATCTTACTTCTCCTTAACTTCTCTCGCTATAAATAGACGGCTACAAAGGTCTATTGGTATGGTCTGCGAAGCGGGGGCTGTGATTGACTTCCTCAAGAGTAGGAGAAGCTCAAAGCTTCTTAAGCGTGGTGATGTGCCTTTGGAGTATGTAAAGAAAGCCCTAGAGGCGGCCACCTATGCCGCCAACGCGCATAACTCACAGCCATGGCGCTTCATCATAATAACAAGTGAGGAGATAAAAGAAAAACTCCTAGAAGCCATGGAGGAAGAATGGCGGCGCGACCTCTCCAAAGACGGCCTAGAGGAGGAGAAGATTGAGAAGATAATAGAACATGCGTCTGAAAGGACTCGTAGAGCTTCCATTCTAGTTATAGCGTGTCTAACTATGGAGGATATGGATGTCTATCCAGACGAGAGACGGCAGAGATACGAGTATGTTATGGGTGTCCAGTCGGTAGCTGCGGCTATACAGAACATGCTCCTCGCCCTACATGCGTATGGCCTCGGAGCTTGCTGGAGGTGCTCTCCACTCTTTGCGCAGGAGGCGGTGCGCAGAGTCTTGGGGATACCTAGGGAGGTTGAGCCTCAGGCGTTGATTGAGATAGGCCTACCTGGGGGACAGCGCGAGGCGAGCCGCAAACCCCTTGGTGAGGTATGTTTCCTTAACACTTGGGGTGAGAGGATTTGATAACATGCCTAGCTGGAGGAGTAGGGGCTGCACGTCTCTTAGAAGGGCTTGACAAAATAGTAGATGAACATGGCGAGGAGCTTACCGTAATAGTTAATACGGGAGATGATGAAGAGTTCTTCGGCCTTCACGTCTCCCCAGATATAGATATCATAACTTACACGCTGGCGGGGATTGTTGAGAGGGAGCGTGGATGGGGAATTCGTGGCGATACCTTCGCGTGTCTTGACATGCTCGCAAGGCTTGGGTGCGAGACGTGGTTTAAGCTTGGAGACCGCGATATGGCCATACACATCTACAGGACTTGGAGGCTCAGGGATGGGGCTACACTAAGCCAGGTAACCGCAGAGATAGCCGCGAAGCTGGGCGTGAGGCATAAGATTATCCCGATGAGCGACGACCCTGTAAAGACGCATATAAAGACGCCAGCGGGCTTGCTTCCATTTCAACGCTATTTTGTTGAACGTGGAGCAAGTGATGAGGTCTTGGACGTTGTTTATGTTGGCTCTGATAGAGCTAGGCCAGCTTCAGGAGTCATAGAGTCTATACTCGGTGCGGAGGGTGTAATAATATGTCCGAGCAACCCTATAGTGAGCATAGGCACAATACTCGCGGTTCCTGGGGTTAGGGAAGCTCTACGCAAAACTTCTGGAAAAGTTCTCGCAATAAGCCCCATAATCGGCGGCGCTACCGTCAAGGGGCCAGCAGACAGAATGATGCGTGGGCTTGGGATTGAGGTCTCAGCTGCGGGCGTCGCAGAGCTTTACAAAGACTTTCTAAACATATATGTGATGGATGCGCAAGATGCGGAACTTCGTGAAAAAGTACAGAGCATGGGCGTTGATGTACATATAACCAATACCCTGATGAGGTCTCTTGAGGATAAGAAGAGGCTGGCGCAGACCTGCTTGGAGCTTTTGGGGCTGTGAAATGCGGAGAATAGCTCTAATACCTGTGAAAAACCTGGAGCTTAGCAAGACTAGACTTAGTAAGGTGCTCTCTCCCGCCAAGCGGCGGCGCATAGTGCTTAGCATGCTTAGCAAAGTCATAAAAGCATGTAAGGGAGCAGGGCTGGAATGCATTATACTCTCCAGCGATAGGCGTGTCTTAGAGATATGCCGTAGAAGAAGGTGTAAAACAATAATTGACTATGCGGCTTCTCTTAATAAGTCAGTGGAAGAGGCTGTTAGATATCTCAGCCCCGACGCCGATACTAGGCTATCCGTAGTCTTCTCAGACCTACCACTACTCAGTAGCTCTGATATCTCCACCATAATGCGTATCCTTGATTACTGTGATGTAGTGATAGCGCCAGACCTACATCTATCGGGGACAAATATAATAGCCCTTAAAGGCGTCTTTGATGAGCTTAGATTCATGTATGGCCATGGGAGCTTTGACGCGCATCTACACGCCTTCAGCTCTCGTGGAAAAACCACTAAAACATACATTTCGCTTGGTACTGCGCTTGATATAGACACACCAAGGGATATTCGTCTTTTGGAGAAAATATTGGGGAAGAGGAGGGCGTGGTCTCTTCTCAGTGCTTATTAATAGGAGAGTAGTAAGATGTGGTGGGGTGTATATAGTTGGTCTTTCCGTTTAGCAGTATTGAGGACTTCAGGGTTGAGCTGAAGTCTGAACATGAGCTTTTCCGTAAAACTGTTAGGGAGTTTGCTGAGCGTGAGTTGGAGCCGCATTTGAGGGAGATAGAGCGGACTAACCAGATTCCGCAGCAGCTCCTGAAGAAAGCCGCCGAGCTGGGATACTTCGGGCTTGGAATACCAGAAGAATACGGCGGCCAGGGAACAGACCTGATATACAACAGCATATACGTGGAGGAGGTCTCGCGCATATGCCCAGCATTCACCGTTGCCACGCTTGTCCATGGACTCTTCACATTTCCAGTTCTCAAGTTCGGCACCGAGGAGCAGCGTCGTAAGTATGTCATACCTCTAGCGCGCGGTGAGAAGCACGCCGCTCATGCTACGACGGAGCCTGGGGCTGGAAGCGATGTGGCAGCTATTGAGACAACCGCAAAGGAGAAGGATGGCGGATGGGTGATAAATGGACGTAAATACTTCATATCAGGAGCGGATAAGGCTGACTACTTCATAGTCCTCGCTAGGACGTCGCCGCCTCCAAGTAAGAAGGAGCGTTGGAAGGGGCTTACGTTCTTCATAGTGGAGCGCGGTACTGAGGGCTTTAGGGTTGGTGAGAAGATAGAGGTTGTCGGAATACGCGGAAGCCATCCATGCGAGGTCATACTAGACAACGTCTATGTGCCTGATGAGAATCGCGTGGGCGAGGAGGGAATGGGCTTCAAGATAGCTATGGAGACATACGACCATGGGAGGCTTGGTGTTGCTGCGCAGGCTGTCGGCGTAGCCCAGGCTGCGTTTGAGAAAAGCCTCCAATACACCATGCAGAGGCGCGCGTTTGAAAGACCTCTCCTAGGCTTCCAGGCAGTGCAGTTCCATATCAGCGAGATGCTCACTTACCTTGAGGCTGCTAGGCTCATGCTATACTGGGCGTCTCACCTAGCCACGCAGGAAAGGCCAGAAGCCGTCTTCGCAGCCTCTATGGCCAAGCTCTTCGCAACAGAGGCGGCGGAGAAAGCTGCGTTAAAGGCGATAACCGTTCATGGCGGCATGGGAGTAGCGGTGGAGGGAATGGTGGAGAGATTCCTCAGGGATGTCCAGATATTCAAGACATACGAGGGGACTAACGATATTCAGCGGTTGGTCATAATGCGGCAGATGATGAAACAAGCGTTTGGTATGGAAATTTCGTAGTCAATACGGTTGTAGGGCTTCTCTTAGAGCCTTTAATAATATTTTTAAGCTGAGCTTAGGATTTTGCTGTCTGGAAGGCTGCGTGAGCTGGATGCGGCAGTCCGCTAGGCTGGTGGCAGCGGCTTTGGCCTCGCTAGCCATAGTAGCGGCGCTTTCCTACGCTGAGGGATTATCGGGCCAAAACCCTGCGCTAGCCCTGCTCTCAACAGCATTAGCAGGCATCGTGGCTGGCGTGCTGGTGCGTGAGGCCCTAGCCGCGGCGGTGGGTGCTGGGATAGGCTCGCTCGCGGGCCATGGGATAGCATTCACACAGGGATTACTGTTATGGAACCCACTAGCGCAGCAGGATATAGTGGTTTTTAGGGTGATGTTATCCGCGCTCACAGTGGTCATAGCAGCAGGTGGCGGGTTTCTACTCCGTCCCAGAGCTGTTCAGCAGGAAGAAATCGGCGCTGGGGAGGAGGTGCCTCCGCAGAAGAGCTGCCCAGAATGCGGGAGCGTTGTTCCAAGCGAGGCGATATACTGCCCTATGTGTGGAAGGAAGTTGGAGGAGATTGAGAGCTAGCGGCGCTGTAGTTGGTGGCTGTTATGGATGACTGGACTAGGCTGAGAAGCCAGCAGGTTCTTGAGATGCTGGCTAAGCCTGTGAGGGACGCGTTTAGCGAGAAGTTTAACGTATTGACGGAGCCCCAGATTGAGAGCATACCCATAATCTTACGCGGCGATAACCTGCTGCTCATGGCTCCTACTGGGACTGGGAAGACTGAAGCCGCTCTCCTGCCCGCGTTGAGCAGGATGGTGCTGAGCGGTGAGCGGCGTGGGGTTAGGCTTCTCTACATAACCCCCCTGAGGGCGCTTAACCGCGACCTCTCGGACAGGATAGAGTGGTGGGCTAGTAGGCTTGACATGAGCGTAGCCATAAGACACGGCGACACACTAGCGCGTGAGAGGCGGATACAGACGCTCCAGCCCCCAGATATACTGATAACAACCCCAGAGACGCTCCAGATACTGCTCACGGCCAGGATATTCCGACAATATCTCAGGTTCGTTGAGTATGTGGTTGTGGATGAGGTTCATGAGCTCGCTACAGATAAGCGGGGTGCGCAGCTCTCGTTAGGTTTGGAGAGGCTTGAGGAGATTGTTGGAAAACCCTATCAGAGGATAGGCCTCTCCGCCACTGTGGGGAGTCCTGAGATTGTGGCGCGTTTCTTAGTTGGTGTTGGGAGGAAGTGTGAGATTGTCCGCGTGCCTGTTGCGCGAAGCCTCTCCATACAGGTAGCTTATCCAGAGCCGAGCAGCGGCGACTACACACTGGCAGAGCAGCTCTCAATACTACCCGATGTGGCGGCCAGGCTAAGCACAATACGCCGCCTAGTAGAGGAGCATGAATCAACACTAATCTTCACAAACACAAGACCATTGGCAGAGATTCTAACTAACAGGTTTAGGGCATGGGATGAGAATGTCTCAATAGGCATTCATCACGGCTCTCTGGCCAGGCCGACGAGGATAGGCGCTGAGCAGGCTCTTAAGACTGGGAAGCTGATAGGCGTAGTATGCACATCATCACTGGAGATGGGTATTGATGTTGGGCGTATAGAGCTGTGCATACAGTACAACTCGCCGCGCGAGGTTACGCGCCTCGTCCAGCGCGTCGGTAGAAGCGGCCATAGGATAGGCGGCCTAGCCAAGGGAGTCGTAATAGTCATGGACTCGGATGACGCTCTAGAAGCTCTCGTAATAGCGCGCCGCGCCTATAATGATGAGATAGAGCAGGTGAGGACTCCTAAAAATAGCTACGATGTACTCATGCATCAGATAGCGGGGCTACTGATAGAGCGGGGAAGCATAACTGTAGATGATGTTCTACGAATATTCAGACGCTCATACTGCTTTGAGGAGCTGAGCGAGGAAGATGTTACTAAGGTTGTTCAACACATGAGCAGTATAGAGATAGCTGGCTGGCAAGGAGAGAGCAGGACAATAACACGGCCAGCTAGGCAGTCTGAGCTGTATAACTACTATTTTGGGAACCTTTCAATGATTCCAGAGGAGAGGCAATACCTGGTCGTCTCCGAGTCCACTGGAGAGCCTGTTGGGATACTTGATGAGGAGTTCGTGGCCGAGCATGGTGAGCCTGGTTCTAGGTTCATCTTGATGGGAAAGGCTTGGGAGATAATCCACGCTGCTGGCGAGAGAATCTACGTCTCGCCGCTGGATAGCCTAGAGGGCGCAGTCCCATCTTGGGTTGGGGACGAGATACCAGTCCCCCTAGAGGTGGCGGAGGAGGTGGGCAGGATAAGGAGGATATACGCCGAAGCATACAGCAGGGGTGATGAGGATACGATATTGAAAGAACTTGCCCGCGAGTATAAGACCGACGCTACTCTCTTGGAAAAGAGCCTACGTGAAGTTAGGGAGCATATCAAGCTTGGAATACCCGTGCCAAGCGATAAGAGCGTCTTAATAGAGGAGACATACGACTACGTCATCCTACACATACACGGCGGCCTACGCGCTAATAGGACGATAGCGCGTGTAGTGGGTTATGAGCTCTCAAGAAGGGTAGGCGCCCCCATAGGTTTGCAGCAAGATGCTTACCGTATTATCTTCAAGTCTAGGCATATAAACGCCGAGATGGTTAGAGAGCTGCTCCACGAGCTTGCCGTAGGCGATTTCCAGGGCTATGTAAGGTCTGCTGTTGAGGCTTCAAGCCTCTTTAAGCGCAGGCTTGTTCATGCAGCGCGTAAGATGGGTGTGATAAGCAAAGAAGCAAGCATACTTGACATAAGCGCCGAGAAGCTGGTTGAGACGTTGAAAGGAACCGCGGTATATGAGGAGGCTCTCAAATACACCTTGTTTGAAGACTTTGATAGCGAGTCCGCTGTAAGGCTCCTTAAGAAGATTGAAGAGGGCCTAGTTGCTCTGCATATAACACGGCTCGCCGAGAGCCCGTCTCCACTCGCTAGGCTAACGCTACAACGCCATGAGTATGATATTGACGTTATATCTTCGGATAGGATACACAGGCTTGTTGCTAACGCTGTTAGAGGGAGGCTTAACAACGAGCCGCTAACGTTGGTATGCACCTCTTGCTTTGAGTATTTGGAGCGTTTGGCTGTTAAGGACATCAGCAACACCCCCACATGCCCAGTCTGCGGCTCACGCGCACTAGGAGCGCTAAAAGCGGAGCAGGAGGAGGTTTATGGCCTAGTAGCGAGGCGCGGGAAGCCGATAAACAGGAAAGAGAAAGAACTGCGGCGCGAAGCGGTGAAGACAGCGAAGCTCGTAGAGAAGTATGGCAAGGCAGCAGCATTCGTATTGGCGAGCAAATACATAAACACGAAAACCGCTGAGGAGATACTTGAGAAAGAGAGCTCGCTTGGGGTTAGGCTTGTTGAGCTTATTATGGAGAGGGAGAAGGAGGCTCTCCAGAAGATGTTTCACTAGAGTCTTGGCTTGTCTCAGACAGCCCTGGGCTTATCTCGGTTATCGCCTTAACCAGCTCTTTCTGGTCAACCTCCGCGAACGCTCTCCAGCCTATGTATATCATGTTGTCCTCGTCCTTGTGTAGGTAGCCGCGTCTGGTGAAGCGCTCCATCGCAGCCTCTATACGCCACTTGGGGAACTTGGTCTCCAGAAGCTCCATAACCTCGTTCTGATGCGCCTTCCCACCCCGCGAGAAGAGATAAGCAAGCGTCGCCGAGAGTATGGCTAGGTCGTCAATCCTCCAGCCAGCCGCAACTATGTCTGAGAGAGACAGAGGCTCGCTGAGGGTTATGAAGAAACGCGCCCTGTCAAAATCTTCATCCGACGGCTGGTCATTACCCTCCTCAAAGACAACCTTAACCCTAAGGCCCAGTGGGCTTAGCCTATGGTTGAGTGTGTCTATTATCTTTAGGTAGTTTTTTCCGAGGCGGCGGCGTAGCTCATATCCCCTAACCCCAGGTAGGCGGTGGCTGGAGAAGAGGAGCATCGCAGTAGCTATGGCGAGCTTACGGCCAGCCTTACTCTGCTCAGACTCCCCAACGCTCAAAGCCCTTCCCTACCTCTCACAGCTATAGCTAGGGATGTTGGGTTGCTCCTCTCAACCTTGCTCTCCAACGGGTAGATGCGCACCTCGCCAGTTATAGGATTCCTCTTTATCTCAGCCAGCCCCTCACTAACTATGAACGCGAGGACATAAGCCCTCTCAACACGCCGTCCATCGCCCTCAAGAGAGATGAAAGACCAATAATCCAGACCGCCATCCTCCTCGCGCCGCTCCAGAAGCTCCCTATGCATGTTCATTATCTCGCTCTCAAGGACATCACGCTGTCGGAACCTGTCAAGCAGCGCTTCCTCATCTATCTGAAGCTCCTCGCCAGCTCCCAGCAGTAGCTTCCGCTCATGCCCAGCCCTGGGCGGCAGGCTCAGGAAATACTCAAGACCAGCTATGAACATCTTCTTCGTGAGCTGCTCCCCACTCACTATAGGCCGCCAGCTCCTAGCTAGACAGCTCGCCAAAGCACGTTTATCGGCGGCTAGTATTCTAGTAGCTATAATCTGGGTATCCACGAACAGGTTTGACGCCTTCTCCAGAAGCCATCTATGCTGTAAGGCGATAACCAGCGCAACCCTATAGAGTGTCTCCGCATCCAGGACTACTGTCTCCAAATCCTTGGAGGACTCAAGGATTGAGCGCAGCTTCTGAAGCAACTCCCTAACATTAACCGTGAAGGGGTCTATTCCAGACTTCTCTATGGATTCGCATAGCTGTATTATTCTAAGCAGCTCTTCCCGCGTTATGGTTCTCTGCTTGTTAGGCATCTGCAACCACCTTCTCAGCCTTGCCAACGCCTACCGCTGAGCGTCCAGAGACGTTCTGCACCACGACCACGTTCATATCCTCGGTGAAGGAGACCTTCCCAGGCGTTATGATGATGTACTGCGCCGACATATCTTCTCGTGCTGTTGCCGTGAGGAGATTTATTATGCGCTCACGGTTCAGCGGGTCTAGATGCACGTCAAACTCATCCACAGCCCTGAACGGCGACTTCACATGCCGCTGAAGAGCCAGTAGGAAAGCCATCGTAGCAACTATACGCTCACCGCCGCTCTGGCTATGCCCATCCAGGAGCGTGGGCTCGGCGCCCCTGAAGCCAGCGTATAGCTCTATAGAAGCCCTATCTATGTCGTCTAGGTTCTTCAACTCAATCCTTCCATGACCACCTACCTTGCTTAGAATGCTATCATACTGGGGCTCCACATCAGCTATCAAATCACGTAGAAACTTCCTCCAGACCTCCTTACGGTACTCCACCTCCTCAAGAGCGCGTCTAACGTTCTCAGACACCTCCCCAGCCTTAAGCTCCGTCTCGCGATACTTAGACTCCGCGAGCAGAAACATGTCCTCCGCCTCTGGCGTTACCTTACCCATTCCAGCTATCTGTATCATCACCGACTTTATGTCCTCGTATATCTCTTGGTGGCGTCTAGAGGTCTCTACGCGCGGGCCGCGTTTCTCGGCATTCTCTATACGTTCCTGAAGCTCCTTCTCTATCTGGAGCAGCTCATAGCGGAGGCTCTTCAGCTCCTGCTCAGCCATCTTAAGCTTCTGCCTAAGCGCTCCGCTTAGGGATGCGCTGTCTATCAGCTCATCAAGCAATGCGGCAAGCTCTCCACGTAGGTCTCCGCCGCCTGAGAGCGCTGCGTCAAAGAGGCTTGTTATCTTCTCCCTCACCCCCCTAACCTTCAGGTCTGTCTCCTCAGCCTCGCGGGCTGTCTCCTCCAACTGTTGCTGGATTCCCCGAATCTTGGACTCAACACGCTCACGCGATTTCTTCGCCTCATTCACCAACGCCCACAGATACTCGCGCTCCAGCTCGTCCTTACGCTGGTTGAGCCGCCTAAGTATTGTGAGCTTCTCATACTCCTCGCGCCAGAATTCCACAGCAGCGCGCGCATCATCCAAGGTCTTCCTCAGAACCTTCTCCTCCGCAGCCAGCGCGGCGAGCTTAGACTCGGCCTCGCGAATCCTCTGCCTAAGCCCGCTAGCCCCTACAGCCTCCTCAATAAGCAGAAGCTTCTCACGGCTATCACGCACAACGAACTGCTCAATCATGTTCTGGTGCATTATTATCAGCATATTATTCGGGTTAATCCCTATCTGGCTTAGAAAATGCTCAACCTCAGCCTTTGGCTTAAACCTGTTGTTTATGTATTGCCAGTAGTCGCCGTTCTTCTTGAGGAACCGCGTGATTGTTACGGTGTCTGTTGAGTATTGGGGTATTGGGCGTTTTCCGTTTATCGGCGTGTTATCCAGAACGACCGCCACGCGGGCTGCCTCGCTGCCGCGTTTAACAAGGTCGCTAAGCCTCTCGCCCCGCTCTGTATAGCTCTGCCCCAACGCTACAGAGATTCCCAGCAGTATAGATGACTTACCAGCGCCGTTGGGGCCTACTATGACGTTCAGCCCCCGCGTAAACGGGATTCTAGAATATTCATGCGACATGAAGTTCTCTAAAACCACCTCACGGATGAACGTCCTAGGCGTAGGCCCCTCCCCATGCGTCTGCAAGCCCGTTTCTCACTCCCATCGGCCAAACCTCCCAGACCACGATTTAAAGAGTCATCCCCAGGCCATAATGGAGTCCTCACGTAGTAGTAACCATTAAAATCTCGGCGTATTGTCTTACTGGTGCGACAAAGGTGTGGGCGGTTATGTCTAGGACTTTCTCTCTCAAAAAACGGCTTGCGAAGGCTGCTAGGAGGGCTTGGCCAGTTCCGACGTGGGTTATAGCGCGGACGAAGCGGCGTGTCAGGTTCTCCAACAGGCGGCGTTCATGGAGGCGGAGCCGTATTAAGCCCTAAATCCTTAAAGAGAGGCGGTAAAAACCGCTTTCACTAGGGCTTTAAGATGAGCGAGAACTCCAAGACCCTTGTAGTCCCGTTGCGGGATGCTTGGAAGGCTGCTCCCGCGCGGAGAGCCAAGGTAGCCATGAATATACTGCGCGCCTTCGCCAGGAGGCATGGCAAGGCCCCCTACGTTAAGATATCCCCCGCAGTAGCCCAGAA
This sequence comes from Candidatus Pelearchaeum sp., assembly GCA_015520425.1. Classification (GTDB taxonomy): domain Archaea; phylum Thermoproteota; class Nitrososphaeria_A; order Caldarchaeales; family Caldarchaeaceae; genus Pelearchaeum. The sequence goes on from WAQC01000090.1 coordinate 15,097, forward strand.
GATATGGGAGCGGGGAATTAGGCATCCACCCCGTAGGATAAAGGTCGTGCTTGAGAAGGAGGAGGACACGGTTTACGTGAGGCTTGAGGGCGAGGCCGTGGAGGAGAAGGAAGAGTAGGTGGCATGGCGATTCATCTAGACTCTGTAAGAGGCTCTGCTGAGGTTGGTCTCTTCGGCCTAGCAACCGATAGATACCTCATAATTTCCCGTATAGTCTTGCCGCGTAAAATGCGCTTCTACGAAGAAGCCCTAGGCGTGAAAGCCGTACCAACAGTTCTGGCAGGCAGCACGCTCATCTCACCCTTCGCAGCAGCCAACTCCAATGGAATAATACTCACAAGCCTAGCCCTTGACGAAGAGGTTGAGCAGATAAGGAAGAGCCTCCCAGAAATCAGGGTTACAGTCCTAAACTCTAGGCTCACTGCGATAGGAAATCTGGTACTCTGTAATGACCATGGTGCTATACTTAGCCCTGTCCTGAGTAGGGGTGAGGTTAGGCAGATAGAGGAGACTCTGGGCGTGGAGGTGGTTAAGGCTGAGATAGCCTCGCGCAGCTATGTCGGCTCCGTCGCAGTGGCTACAAACGGAGGAGCCTTGGTTCATGTTGATATGGAAGAGGAAGACGCCCAGCTCATACGCGACGTGCTGAAAGTAGAGCCATCACCAGGAACCGTTAATGACGGCGTGAAATTCGTGCGCAGCGGCGTCTTGGCAAACACGAGGGGCGCCATAGTCGGCTCAAGAACAACAGGCCCAGAGCTTCTGGCAATCTCACGAGCCTTCGGCCCCTAGCATAATGGTTATTAACGAAGATGGTACGTGAGAGCGGGTAGGTGGACTAGCGTGGCTTCTCAAGAGCAGCTGAACAGAGCCCTGGCCGAGCTCCAGCTACTAGAGCGCCTAATCTCAGACTTGCAGGCCAGGGTTATGACGCTGGACAGCGCCGTGGATGAGCATGAGAGGACGCTAAAACTCGTTGAGGAGATAAAGAAGAACGGGGGCTCCTTATCAATCCTAATCCCAATAGGTGCTGGGAGCTTCGTGAAGGGCGAGCTGGTGAATGTGGAGAACATCCATGTAAATGTTGGGGCTGGTGTTATTCTTGTTAAGTCCCTTGACGAGAGCCAGCAGCTAATCATAAGAAGGACGGAGGAGCTTAGGAAGCTGAGGGAAGAGACGACTAAGAGGCTTGATGAATACGTGGCGAGGGCGTATGAGCTTCGGCAGTTCCTAGAGACCGTAGTAGCTAGGCAGCAGCAACAGCAGCAAGGAAGATAGTTATGTTGGAGGGATTGAGAAAGACCTTCGCAGGCCTCGCGGAGAGGATAAAGACCACAAGCCTATCAGAGAAGGATATTGACGAAGCCATATCGCAGCTAGAGCTACATTTAGCAGCTAATGACGTGGCGCTGGAGGTTATAGACAAAATAGCCAACTCACTCAAGAACGAGCTAAGACAGATTAAAGTCCCCAGGTTTGGTAATTCTAGTGATTTGATTAGGGAAGCCATCTCAAAGACCATCCAAGGCTTGGTTTTGGAATCCAATCCTAGCGAGATTGTGGAGAGGGTTCGGGAGAACCAACGTAAAGGTAAGGCTACGGTCATACTCTTCGTAGGCCCCAACGGCGGGGGTAAGACGACTACTGTGGTTAAGATAGCCAACTACCTGCGTAAGAATGGGTTCTCCTCGGTCATAGCCTGCTCAGACACCTTCAGGGCTGGGGCGATTGAGCAGCTACGAAGCCTAGCCGAGAGGTATGGCTTCTGGGTTGTCAGCCAGCACTACGGAGCAGACCCAGCGGCGGTTGCGGTAGACGCGATAAGAAGCGCCGAAGCTAGGAGAATACCTGTAGTGCTCATAGACACCGCTGGCAGGACGGAGGTTGACGAGGGGCTACTTGAGGAGATGAGGAAGATAAAGAGGGTTACGCGGCCTGATTTCGTGATTTATGTCGGTGATGCTCTCTCTGGTAATGTGGCCGCTGAGCAGGCGCGCAAGTTCAACGAGTATGTCGGGATTGACTACGTTATCCTGGCCAAGCTGGATGCTGACGCGAAGGGGGGTTCGGCCATCTCCATAACGCAGATAACGGGCAAGCCCCTAATCTTCGTCGGGGTTGGCCAGGAGGTAGATGACTTGGACACAAGCCCGCGCTCATGGATTCTCAGAGCGCTCTCCCTTCCTGCTTAAGAACTGGCTAACACCAATTCTTGAATGTAGCCCTGCGGTGGTTGATATTGCGCGGCTCCAGCGGGATAAAGCAACTTCTTGAGACGCTCAGCACGATAAGCCCCAAGGGCCCAGCGCCAGCGTTCAAACCCCAGCACCTCCTGTATGCCCTCCTGATACTGGGCGAGCGCGGCCCCCTGGGGAGGAAGAGGCTTTCCGAGAGTATGGGGCTTGGTGAGGGCTCTATAAGGACGGTTCTCCAGCGGCTACGTCGTCTAGGTCTTGTGAGCATGAGCAGAGGCGGTTATGGGCTTAGTGAGGTAGGCCGCGAGCTTTATGACGCGCTTTCGTCGCAGCTATTCGGCCCCCGTCTTGTCGGGTTTGAGCTTCCGATAAAAGCTAGGCATGCTGCTGGAGTCGTGGTTAGAGGCTTGGGCGAGGCGGTTAGGAGCGGGGTGGAAGAGCGCGACGCAGCAGTAAAAGCTGGCGCAGACGCAGCCCTTATCTTCATATTCAGAGACGGAAAGCTCCTCATGCCGCCAGAGAGCAACATAACAAGCGAGCAGCCGAAGCTAGCCGAGGACATCTCACGAGAGTTTAAACCAGGCGAGGAGGATGTGATAATAATAGCTGGAGCGGAAGACCCCCAGACAGCTAGCTACGCAGCCCTCGCGGCTGGTTTAACGCTCCTCCAAGCGGGGAAACTAACTTAATCTAGATGCACTAACCCACTAGGAAAGGGAGACGGTGCTGCGGATGACGCTAACAGAGATTGACGAGCTGGTAAAACGTATCGTAAGGGGAGAGGTAAAGCTTCATGAAGTTGAGAAGCATGTAAAAGACAGCAACACAGCTACGCGTGTTAGGAGGAGGGCAGTAGAGGAGATAGCGCATACCGACCTATCGCCGCTGGATGATAACGTTATAGACTTCAACGAGGTGGTTGGGCGAAACTGCGAGAACACAATAGGCTGCGTTAAGGTGCCCATGGGTGTTGCTGGGCCGCTAAAGGTGCGGGGAGACTATGCTTCTGGCGAGTATCTCATACCTCTGGCAACAACCGAGGGAGCTTTGGTCGCTTCAGTGAATAGGGGAGCCTCGGCGATAACCGAGTCTGGAGGAGCGGTAGTAAAGGTGCTGGATGATAAAATAACGAGAGCCCCCGTCTTCAAAACACCAAGCCTGGAGAAGGCGGTGGAGTTCATAGAATGGGTTGAGGATAACTTCGGCAAGATTAAGGAAGTCTTTGAATCCACGACAAGACATGGGAAGCTTCTGCGGATAAGGCCGTATGTTGTGGGGAGGACTGTTTTCCTGAGGTTTGAAGCATCATCTGGGGATGCTATGGGGATGAATATGATAGTGAAGGCAACCGACGAGGTTTCGCAGTTTATCCATGAGAGGCTTCCATGGGTTGAGAACATCTCCCTAAGCAGTAATCTATGCACGGATAAGAAGGCGGCTGCGATAAACTGGATTCTAGGCCGCGGGAAGTCGGTGGTTGCGGAGGCAGTAGTGAGCCGCGAGACCGTGGAGAAGAAGCTCAAGACAACACCTGAGAGGATAACCGAGGTTGTGCTGCGTAAGCTGTATCTGGGAAGCGGTAGGGCAGGCGTGTTGGGCGGGTTCAACGCGCATGTAGCTAACGTGATAGCAGCGCTCTTCCTAGCTACGGGACAAGACTTGGCTCAGGTCGTTGATAGCTCGCACTGCATAACCTACTGCGAGGAGCTTGATGATGGAGACCTCTACATCTCAATAACGTTGCCAACCCTTGAGGTTGGCACCATTGGCGGGGGTACGGTTCTCCCAACGCAGAGGAAAGCTCTTGAGATAATCGGCGTGGCTGGTGGGGGGGAGCCCTCTGGAACAAACGCGCTGAAATTCGCCGAGATAGTGGCGGCAACCGTGCTGGCGGGTGAGCTTAGCCTACTCTCAGCGCTAGCCGCGCACCACCTCGCAGAGGCTCACATGAGACTGGGAAGGAAGAAGAAATAAGACTACTACCGCGAGTCTAGCCTACGCCTCCACTCCTCGGCTGGAAATCTCCTCTCCATCCTGCTCATCTCCTCCTCAACAGCCTTCTCCAAATCCACGTTAAACCTATTCGCCAGCTGTATGAAGAGGCTCAACGCCTGAGCAAATTCGCTAGCCACGTCTCCATTTGTTGGGGCATGCCCAAGCTCTTGTAGTTTATACCCCTCGCGTTCAAGGATAAACCTACCAACCTCTGTTATCTCCTCTATGAGATGCGCGTATATCAGCGACTCTCTAAACTTATCCCAGCCCCGCGCCCTCTCAAACTCAAGAACACGTTTCTGAAGCTCTGATAGCCTCAACTCAAGGGATAATGAGGAGCTAGAGGAATATTTGGATGTGAGGTACGCCGTCTATCATTACTATTGCGCTCTCCCTAACCAGGCCCATCTTCACGGCAACATTGACGGCGCGCTCACCCAAGAGATTGACTATAGTTCCCTGCTTGATGTATTTGTCCAGCTCATCCGCGTCTAGCAGCATTCCGCCGTAGAAGGACTTGCTGACATCCACGTAAACGCCTTCTGAGAGCTTTAGGCGTCTGCCGAGTAGCTCGCTGTCGCAGATAGCTACGACAACCTCGCCTGTTCTTGAGTGATGCACCTTAACCCAGCACCGCTCCTCAGCCATCTCCGTCTTACATCCCTTAACAGCTTCAGCGAATAAAAATATTGACTCCCCTATATCCTGCGTACGGGGTTCTTAGCGCCGCAGACCTCGCAGACAACAAACCTAAACCGCTTCTCGCTCACCAGCTTAGTATCTATACCTCCACAGATGGGGCATTTGACAAACTCCTTTATGTAAAGCTCTAGGAGCTTGCGCACCTCCTCTGGCGTTATCCTACCCTGAATGTTGAGCCTGTCATCCTCCACAGCCCCAGCCCTACCAGTCTCCTTCAAGATGAACCTAGCAAGATGCTCAGGCTCGCGGTTAAGCGTCTTCGCTATCTGCCCCAAGTTCGTTAAGACAATATTCCTACCACCCTGTATGAGCGTCGGCCTAAGCTCCAACGCCCTATCACCAGCCCTGGCCACGGTCTTAGAAACCCTCTCCAATGCCATATCCAGCAACCTCTCATAAACATCCCTACTAGCCAAGTCTATACCCAAAGCCCACCAAACACCCAGCCATAACCAAACCCAACACAATATTAAGACTTACAACCGCAACAGTTAAGACCAGCTAAACAACACCACAAAAAGGAGAGGGCCGGTAGATCAGCGGAAGATCGCCCGCCTCGCACGCGGGAGGTCCGGGGTTCAAATCCCCGCCGGTCCATGTTTATAATCTTCTCTTTTGTGTTGCTATTGTTGTGCCGCGTAGGGTTGTGTGTGGGGTTTGTGGCTGTAGTTTTGAGTGTGGGTTGTATGATGGCTATTGTTGGTGTGCTTCTGTTGAGGTTTCTGAGGAGAGGAGGCGGGAGCTCTCACGCCTAGCTAGGGACTGCGTTTGTCCTGACTGCCTCTCTGGCTCGCGTAAGTCTAGGCGGTGAGTGAGCCTGTTATTAGGTTGGCCGCCACTATGAGGAGCGCTAGCCCCGCGATTATCTCTATGATGCGAGCTCTCACGCGCTTGCTTATTCTGGCTCCTGCTTGGCCGCCCGCTACTCCAGCTAGGGCGGCTGCTGGCAGTAGCGCCACATCAGCGCCGCCTAGGGATGTTATTGTGGTGAAGCCGAAGCCTGATGAGAAGGCTGTTATGAACTGGCTTGTGGCTGTTGCTATGTGTGTGGGTAGGTTTATGATGTGTATGAATGCGGGGACTAGGAGGATACCTCCCCCAACTCCAAACATGCTGGATACAAACCCTATGGCAGCGGCTAGTGGGTAGCCGAGCTTTATCCTCGGCGCCTTATCCACCTCATCAGCTCTAGACACTGCGGAAGACCTATGCCCGCTCCTCACCACCATATACAGAGCTACAGACGCGAGGAAAGCGCCGAAGATGAGCCTGTATGTTCCTGCGCTCAGGTATGTGAGCGTATATCCACCTATTACAGCTCCTGGTAGGGTTAAGACGCCTAGGCTGGCCGCTCTTGTGATGTTAAGCCTCTTCTGGCGGTAATAGACTGAGGACGATGACAGGGCGTTGAAGAAGACCATAACTAGGCTCGTGCTCACCGCTTGTTGCGGTGGGTAGCCTAGGTAGAGCATTATCGGGACGAAGATGAACCCGCCGCCAGCGCCTATCAAAGCACCCAACGAGGCTGAGGCAGCGGCCAGTATGAAGACCATTATTATGTTGGCTGGCATTACACCTACACGACAAGCCGAGGAATGTATGCTTACAAAAATAACTTTCCCCTCGGTTAAGAGATAATAAACACCTAACATAATTCGCGGGTGTTGAGCGGGAAGGTAGCTATCGTAGGTGTTGGGCAGGTCGGCTATAGGCAGCGTATAGACGAGATGGATTTTAGGGAGTTGGACTTTGAGGCCGCCTCGCGGGCTTTTGCGGAGACTAGCCTAAACCCGCGCCGCGATGTGGATACGTTTATCCACTGTCAGCAGGACTTCTGGGAGGGGTATAGCATAACCAGCGAATATAGCCCAGACCAGCTGGGTGCTGCCCTCAGAACAATATGCACCGTCTCTGGAGACGGGATTCAGGGCTTGGCTAATGCCTACATGCAGATAGCTACTGGCGTTTTTGATGTTGCTGTTGTGGCAGCTCATGGGAAGCCATCGGAGGTGAAGAGCCTCGCGGAGGTTTATGAGCTTGCGCTGGACCCGCTCTATCACCGCCAGCTGGGTTTGAGCGTTCCTGCTCTAGCTGCTCTTGAGGCTAGGCGGTACCTTGAGGAACGCGGCCTCGGTAGGGAAGCCCTGGCGCGTGTAGTATCTGAGAATAAGAGGAACGCGCTCAAGAACCCTAGAGCGCCTTATGGTGCTGACATCTCAGTGGAAGAGGCTTTAGCTAGGCCCGAGACATACAGCCCCCTGAGCGAGCTTGACTTCGCCCAGCCCTCTGACGGCGCTATCGTCTTCATACTAGCAAGCGCGAGAAAAGCTAGGAGGATTACAGATACGCCAATCTACATCACTGGCGTCGGCTGGTGTTCGGAAACGCTGATGGTGGAGAACCGTAATCCAGCGGGCTTTGATTATATGCGAGTGGCTGCTGCGAAGGCTTTGAAGATGGCTAGGATAACACGCCCAGCGCGTCAGCTGGATTTTGCGGAGGTGGAGGATAGGGTGAGCTTCAAGCAGCTACAGGCGGTTGAGGCTCTTGGGATAGGCGGCAAAGGGAGGCGCGGTTTTGAGACGCAGATACCCGTTAATGTTTCAGGCGGCTCCCTTGGAATGGGCGACCTCCTGGAAGCTACTGGAGCAGCACGCGTGTATGAGGCCGTTATGCAGCTAAGAGGCCAGGCAGGGGCAGCGCAGCTTGACGACGCCGAGACCTGCGCAGTCCTCTCATGCAGCCCGCCTATAACTGCTTCATGCACCACGCTAATATTATCCACATAGTGGTGCTTCGGGAACTCTTAAAGGAGAACAATAGCTAGAGGAGATGTCCTTGATAAGGCCTGGGAAGTGGTCGGAGGAGCATAAGCTTGAAGTCCTCCGCTCCAGCATAGGTAATGCTATGATAAACCTCAAGCTATTGGTTGACTCTCCCCTTGCTGTTGAGATGCAGTTATTGACCGATGATGAGAGGAAGCGCCTGATGGATGCTGTTGAAGTTGTGCGGAACGTGATGAAGCGCGCTAAGGAGAAAGGGCTTATCAAGTAGTTTTTAGAAGGTATTGAGGGGCTGTTCATGGCTGCGAAGCGTAGGGTTGCTGTTATAGGAGCTGGCATAACACTCTTCAGGCGCAGGCTTCTAGAAGAGGGGCGCGAGCTCTCATACGAGGCGGCGAAGATGGCGCTGGACTCCGCTGGAATAACCCTAAAGGACGTTGATACGGTAGTTACAGGAACGGCGCCCGATGCTTTTGATGGGATTCACATGAAGAGCGAATACCTGCTGGAGGGCGCTGGAGCCATCAAGAAGCCTCACGTAAGGGTATTCATAGGCGGCGCTACTGGAGTATTCACACCAATAGCTGGATGGTGGCACGTGGCTTCTGGACTATCAGACATATGCCTATGCGTTGCTGAGGAGAAGATGTCGCCACACCAGCCGCACCCCCAGAAAGCGTTCTGGACGATATTCCACCACTCGCTGGAGAGGCCGCTGGGGGTAAACCTGCTCTGGATATTCGCGCTGGAGATGAATCGCTACATGCATTCCTATGGTATTAGGAAGGAGCAGATAGCGCGGGTGGCTGTGAAGAATAAGAGGAACGCCCTAGACCATCCATGCGCCCAGCTTGCTGGAAACATAACGGTTGATGACGTGCTGAATTCCGAGGTGATAGCCTGGCCTGTTAATAGGCTTGATGTAAGCCCTCCCAGCGATGGCGCCGCTGCGGTTATCCTAGCATCTGAGCGGGTAGCTAAGAAGCTGACCGACAACCCTGTATGGATAGCTGGCGTAGGCTGGAACTTAGACACCGCTTACTGGACCAACCGCGACCTCAAGTATCCGCTCTACCTTGAGAAGGCGGCCAAGCAGGCGTATAAGATGGCTGGAATAGAGAACCCGCGTAAGCAGGTGCACGTGGCCGAGGTTTACGACCCGTTTACCTATAAGGAGCTGCATCATATGGAGGGGCTTCAGCTATGCGGCCGCGGTGAGGCTCCCAAGCTGTTGGAGGACGGCGTTACCGAGCGTGATGGAGACCTGCCTGTGAATCCCTCAGGCGGTCTTCTGGGTGTTGGAAACCCGATAGCTGCGGCTGGCATGATGAAGGTCTGCGAGATATTCTGGCAGCTAAGAGGCGAAGCAGGTAGGCGTCAGGTGAGGCGGGACGTGGAGGTTGGGCTGTGCCAAGCATGGGGAGACCTAATGCAAGCATCTTCAGTCTTGGTAATGAAGCGTTAATTATTCAGGTGTATGCTTAATAAGTAGGCGGAAAGAATGTTAAGCGGTGTATGTAATGTCTGTAACATCTACTAAGCAGGCCTCCAAAACCCGTTCTGAACGCGCCAAGAACATACTACGATACCGCGTTACTGTTCTTGAGGAGCCTCCAAGGACGTTGGGAGGATTTGAGCAGATTGGTATGGAGGTTAAGCTTGGGAAGGGTAGGTTAGCCGAGTTCCCACCTGACGCTAGGGTTCTTGAGGTTGAGACGACACAGGAGCCGCTGCCCATGGATGTTGAGGTCAACGCGAAATACGCCAAGCAGGAGGGTAAGGCCATGATTGTTAGGCGCAGGTCGCTCCAGTTCAAGATAGAGAAGATAGAAAGCATGAGGCGGCCTATTTAGCCGCGCTTAAACTCAACGCTCCCCCCAAATCCCTTCATCAACTCTTCAGCCTTTCTCAAAACTTCTTCCAGCAACTCTTCAGCTCTCTCCTGGTCTGCCGCCTTTATGCGCAGCAGATAGTGCGGGGAGCCTTTCACAGTTATGCTTATTTCCTCCTTCTTACCTGCCAGCCCCTCAACCTCGCGGGCTGTTGTTCTTATTGCCTCAGCACCATTCCTCCCGTTACATGTCATAACTAGGTCTCCTTGTATGATTGCTATCTTATGCTTTATCTCCTGCCTAACGAGCCCCTCAAGCTCCTGCGTTATCTTCTCTGGAAGGTTGGGGAGGAAACTACTCGTGGGCTCGCCTTCCGAAATCTTCTCAAACACATCATATATCTTATCCACCTCATCGCCGAGTGGCTTCTTAATCAGCTCGGCAACCTCTTCATCACTAATCCCAGCACGCTCCCTCAACGTTGAGAGTATCTTAGCAACTTTCTGCTTCCTCTTCCAAGCAAGTATCTTATCAGTCCGCTCCCTCTGCGAAACCCTCCTAAGAGATACATCAACCTGTAAAGCCTTTGGGTTTATCCTGATTACCTTAAAGACGTTCCTCTGCCCCTCTCTAAGATAGTCGCGTATATTCCTAACCCATTTGAGCGATATCTCTGATATATGTACGAACGCCTCCACTCCAGGGTAGTCTTCTAGGACTAGATAAGCGCCGAAGCGGTCTATGCGCATTACCTTGCCTACCACTAGCTCCCCTATCTCAGGGAGGCGCGTAGCCTGTTCAGTCATAAGCTTCTACAACCTTTCCCGTTATTATCGCCTTTCCGCCAGATGGCTGTGCCAGCACGGCGCCGCAGACATTACATTTTACCTGTATCTTGGCGGAGTCAAAGACAATCTGCCTGTTATTACACTCGTTGCATATCACGACTAGGAACTTGCTGGTGGGCTTCGGTATTAGCTTGCTCCACTCGGTTTCAGACGTGGCTCATCACCTCACTATCTCCAGCTTCTTCAGCCTTATCCCCTCGCGGTTAACCACGCGGCCGCATTTCGTACATTTGAGCAGGAGCGTCTTCTTGTCAGTTGTCTTGGCCTTCTTCCTCTGTATCGGATATTTCTGGCCTCCGTAGCCATGCAGTTCCCTCTCGTGGCGTCTAGCGCCTATTGCCAGAGCCCTCTCCTTACCCTTCTTATACAGCGACACGCTATGCTCAGTGTGAGCATTACACTTCGGGCAGTAAGTGTTTATTCGTGATGGAATCTTCATCCTGCCCCTCCCTACTAGCCGCCTCCCCCAAGGGCTTAATATAATCCTTTTCAGGCTAGTCGGTTACCAAGACCTTCATATCCTCTATAACCTCAGCGAAACGCTGTCTTATCCTGTTTACGACGTTGTCATGCCTATACGACATCTGGGCTGTTATTACCATGTCAGCATCACCGTAGACCTCGTCAACGCTCTCTATATCGTCCCAGCCCATAAGCTCGCGCACTATCTCTCGCGCGGGAGCGCGGGGGTCTAGCTTCACCAAGATATACACCCTCTCACTGCCGAAGAACCTCTCCAGCTGGCCTATGCTCACCTCAACCCCCGCCTCGTGCTTTATAATCTCCCTAAGCTCCTCCAGGCTTGGTCTGGAGCCAGCCTGCCTCGCAGCTACCGCCAGAGCCTCGGTAAGCCTCCTGACACGCTGCTCATCAACCGTGTTCTCACCCAATATGGCCGCGACCAGCTTATGGCTCACGTAGGGGCTCATCTCGTAGAGCAGCGCCCCAAAATCGTGCTGCAGCTTCTTCGCGGGCATGTAGCCCTCTGGCCTTTTTATAGTCATAGACTGGTGCACACCAGCGCGGATTCTCCTAGCCTCGTCCGAGAGCGGGTGTCTCCAAGATAGCTTAATACCCGTTGCGCGTGTGAAGAAGCGGTAGAGCTGGCCGAGCTTGTCTCTGTCTATCCCAGTTTCTATTCCATGAACATCCTCCAGCGTTGCGGCTACCTCGTATAGGTCTGCTATCCCATTCCTATCCCCTATCCCCATAACTGTTACGTGAAGCTCGTCAGCTCCTACCAGCGCTGCTTCAACCGTGTTGGCAGAGGCCATGCCATAGTCGTTGTGGAAGTGCGCCGCTATTGGGAGTTCTGAGACCTTCTTAACGCTCTTTATGAACTCTGCTGCTTTCCCTGGTGTTAGCAGCCCAGCCGTGTCTGGGACGCTCACTATCGTAGCCCCAGCACGTTTAAGCACGCCTATCGTCTCGCCTATGAGCTGGATTCCGCGCCAGCCTTCTTCAACAAAGAGGCGTGAGGCATCTTCAACCGTCGCCCTGACGTATTTAAACCCCAGCTCGCGCGCAGCCGCTATAGCGTCGGCAAGCCGTCTTACAGCCTCGTCCAAGCTGATACCATGCAGCTTAAACTCCCTATGCAACTGCGTTAGGGAGAGGTAGAGGGCGCAGCCCTCAACACCATAACGCGCCATGGCGCGTATGTCTTGGTCATGAGCCCTGCCATGGAGAACAGTTAAGACACCATAGTCCTGCAATACATCAACAACTGGCTTTACGTCTTCGTAGGTTGTTCTGGGCGGGTAATCTACCGTAAGCTCCACACGCCTAAGCCCAGCCTCTGCCAGCTTCTCGGCTATCCTAACCTTCACCTCCCTACTGAATACCTTGAAGAGCTCTCCCTCGCGGAGCGTTGAGTCCAGCAGCTCGCGGCGCAAGTCCTTCAGGACACCTAGCTGGTCTGGCTACTATATTCGTATAAAAACGTTGCCCTCCGCATAATTAACACGAAAACTCATACGGATATCGCCTCAATATAAACGATAGCCGTAGGATAATATACGAACAACATACATAACCCTCCCAATATATAGCAACCCATGAAGATAATCGGATGTGGCAGGAGACGCTGGCCAAGCTCTACCGAATGCTCCTAGTAAAGCCTGATAGCACAATACTAGACATAGGGACGGGATTCACAACCAACGTACAGCTCCTCCTAGAAAACACGCCAAGCAACGCAAGGATATGGAGCGTGGACCCAGAGCAGCAACCCATAGACTCAGCTACCAGCAGGTTTCGTGAGCAGATTATCTCTGGAAGGCTAAGCCTAAAGAGAGCACGCGCAGAAGAGCTTCCGTTTAAGGATGGGTTCTTTGACTACGTAACCACTGCGATAACGTTTCATCATGTATTGGATAAGCGTCAGGCGTTGGGCGAGGTTGGCAGGGTTATGAAGCGTGAGGGGCTGGGGATACTGCTAGACTGGGACGCTGGGGGAGCAGAATACTCTCCCCACCCACCACAACACCTAGAGAAGAGCATGAATGAGACGCTCGCCCTACTTAGGGAGATGTTTAAAATACGCATAGAGAAGCAATATTCAAAAATCTTCTATTACGTTGTGTTTGAAAAGAAAGGATAAGGGTAGGATGCTTAGAGCTTTGAGAGGATCTTCTCCCACTCCTCCTCGTCGTCTACCTCGTCTTCAAGCAATTCCTCAAAGAGTTCATGGGTTACTACGTCGGTCTCTCTATACTTCTCAACCATCTTGCTGTAGAACTTTATGGCGCATTCCTCCGCTTTAAGAACGTCCTCTATAACCTTCTTTATATCAGTCGGGTCGTTGGGCGGCGGTATGTAGCCGCAGCCGCTAGCAGCTAGCAGGTCTTTAAAGTCCAACACAGGCCTTCCACCTAGCTGGATTATCCTGCGCGCAAGCTTCTCAGCATGCTTCAGCTCGTCTTCAGACTGCTTCAGCAGTATTGGTCTTAGGGTATCTGCGTCAATTCCGCGAATCCACTGGGCTGTTACCCAGTATTGGTAGTGTGCTAGCCACTCGTCGGCGTAAGCCTTCAGAAGGTCTGAGATTACTTCCTCAACGTTTGCCTTTACAATCTGTCTTCCAGTCTTACCCAAACAAAACCACCAGCATAGTCGTTGTTATAGTTATTGATAAAGTTGGCCTGCCATATCTACATGGGTTTAACTACCCTAGCCAGCCGCTCACTTATCTTACTGCGGAGAATAGCTAATACTTCTGGGTTCTCTTCCAACGCTTCCAGAAGAGCTTGGAAGAACTCTGTGGAGTATTCTGTTAGGTTATGCTCTATGCGCTCTGCCTCCACCTCAGCGTCCATAGGCTCCATTCCGAGTATTGTTAAGAGCTTAGCTAGGGTGTCGTGTCGTTTCTTGAGTTTATAGACCTGCTCCTCACCCTGCTCTGTGAGTGTCAGCTCCCTGTAAGGCTCGTATGCGACGTAACCCTGCTGGACCAGCCTGTTCAAAACCTTACGCACAGTGCTGGGCGCAACGTTGAGCGTTCGCGAGATGTCTATCGGCCTAGCCTTCTTCTGCTGTCTGGCCAGCTCGTATATGGCTTCCAGATACTCTTCCGAGACCTTTTTGGCGCCTTTCTTCTTTTTATGCCCGCGCCGTAGGGCTTCTAGTCGGTTTTTCTGGTCCAAGGCTGGTCTGGCCTGCGTTTTTTGGGGATAATGTTTATATTTAACTATAATAGCTGTCTCTTATA
>WAQC01000091.1 GCA_015520425.1 Candidatus Pelearchaeum sp.
CATCTATGGTGGCCTCTACATAATTATAGCTCTAATAACCCCCGACGGATGGCTCGTCGGCAATAGCGTCCTTTTCTTCCCCCTAGTCTTGCTTCTTGAACTCTCAATAATAATAGCTAGGAGATTTGAGAAACGCCGCGAGGCAGAGCTACAGCTTCTAGAGAAGGAGAACCCTGGTGAAAACCCAGAGCAACATTATAAGTGTAAGTTCTGCGGCGAAGTTATGGAGGAAAGTGAAAAGTTCTGTCCCAACTGCGGCCGTGCTCAAGGATAAAACCAAAACAGAGCTAAGACGAGTGCCACGCTATTGTTCAAGCCATGCACAATTATACTACCCATGATGGTTTTAGTTCTTTCAAGCGCCATCGCAGCCGCATATCCAATTATTACTGTTGAGAGAAACCTCCACGGGTCTAGGTGGCTCACCGCAAATATGATGCTTGAGAGAAACGCTGATGGGCGGTATGGGAGAATCTGCCTAAGCCAGTTATAGATTACTCCTCTGAAGAATATTTCCTCAATAGGCGCCACGATAAACCATGTGAGCACCAGCTTGGCCGCTAAGTCCCACGTATCGCTGGGCGCTAGTTGTGTAAGGATGTTCAGGTAGTATGTGTCTGGTGGGTATAGCAGGAGTATGGATATTCCCACGAGTTGTGCTGCGATAATGGCTGTGATTATTACTGGGACTATCTTCTTTATCGCATTTTTAGCAGGTCTGCGAAAAATTTTGCGCAATTCCCTGCTGCCGAGAGCTAGGGGGAGAGCCACCAATGCGAGGGCAATCTGTGGTTTTATGAAGAGGAGAAGCTCATTCTCTCCAGGTATGTAAGCTGAGAGCGCGAGAGCCAAGAGAGCCAGAGCCCAAGCCAAGAAGAGGGCTAATATTCTAGCATCTCGTGGCAACTATTCTCCTCCTCAACGCCCTTATAGTTCCAGAGACCGTGATAACATCCAGCGAGACATCCAGCCCGTTGATATTCTTTACCAATGTGATGGCTGCAAGGACTTTAGGGAGCCATGAATGGTAGCACGCTATTATTAGCAAGTCTTTATGGCGCCTACTCTTAACTCTTCGTAAACCCGACTCGGCCAACGCCAACTCGCCGAATAGTTTTACAAAGATGAGCCTAACCGCCTCCCATAACTGCTCAGGCGGCAACTCATTAGGGTAGCAGCGAACAGCCACATACCTCCGCCGAAGTCTTAAGACGCGCTCACTCACTTCACTGCCCTCCTCCTATCTAGTATTTGTCCAGGTATGCTAGATACTGCGTCAAGGCTCTTTACCTGCTCTATTCCAAGAGCGGCAAGTATGGCTGCGAGCTGGCGTGGTGAGCGTGTACGCTCAGGCAGAGATGCACCACTTGATATGATTAGAGGAAGCTCCTCTGCAGCTACCACTTGGAGAATATTAACCAAGCGGGTAAGCACACTATCGTCATCAAGCGCTTTGAAGATGGTGTCAAGCGGTAGTTCTAGGAAGTTCTTGAGAACTTTTAGAATATGCCTATCCAACTCCGCTAGGTCTTCGTGTATTATTATAGTATCTACCCTTTCATCTCGCGCAGCCACCAAGAAAGCTTCGCGCGTCTTTGGAGCTACTGCGTAAATCTCTCTTGGTTTTTTCTTCCTCATGGCCTGGAGTACATCAATCCTGCTACGCGCTTCTACAACCCGCTTGCGGACAACCTCTATCTTGTGAGCTACCCCCATCTCAGCCGCTTCTTTATACTCTTTACCTTCCATGCCAGTCTCTAGGCAGCAGGCCGAGAAGCCTAGGGATGAGAGTCTCTCTAATAGCCTCTCTGCGTCTTCAAGAGTTCTAGCCCTAACCCAGAAGTCTATGAAACGCCTGCTCAGGGCTGCTGGCCCTCCTCTTCAAACACTTCGCGCGGGTCTCCCTCAAAGCTAAACTCCAGCTTTACCGCATCAGCGTCGCATAGCTCGTACCTACCCTGGTACGCTGCCTGCTTATCCAGTCTTAGATGTATCCTTCCATGCTCTTTAGAAGTCATCTCAAGCCCCTCCTCAATAGCTAGCCTCATAAGCCCCCCAAGCCCGCGTAGGAGACCTGAAAAAACCCTACCAGCAATCTCAGAATCACTAGTTCGGAATTCTATTATGTATATGGGGTCTCCATAGTATCCCTCAACCTTCTTTGATGTGAGTTGTAGGTTTGTATCACCTAGGAGGTTGCTCAGCGCTTTCCTAACCTTCGCTGGATTCTCCGTTGAGTAGCATAAGACGCGGGCGCGGAGGGCCGTGAGTCTGAAACTGAGCATAGCGGCTCCCAACACCTAGAGAGGAGCTAGAGGCGGGTTTTAGGGCTTTATGCATGGCTGGGAGGCGGGATAAGGGTTTAAGAGGCGGGTGGAAGAGGGTCATGGAAGCATAGGGAGAGTGGAGGCCTTGACGTCGCTATACAGCGTGCTCCAACAGATGTGGAGGAAACGGCCAGAAGAGCTTAGGGAGTTGATGAAGAGGCGGCTAATGAGGTGGAGGCGCGAGAAGTCCATAGTGAGGGTTGAGAGGCCGCTGCGCATAGATAGGGCGCGGCAGCTAGGCTACCGCGCCAAACAGGGCGTAGTAGTCCTAAGAGTACGGGTCAGGAAGGGAGGGTTCCAGAAACCCAGGCCAAGAGCAGGAAGAAGGCCAAAAGCCATAGGCGTAGTAAAGCACAAGGTAAATGTTACCATGAAGGAGGAAGCCATCAATAAGGTTAGAAAACGCTATCCAAACCTCCACGTCTTGGGCGCATATCCACTCGCATACGACAGCCTATACAAGTGGTTTGAGGTGATAGCCGTAGACCCACACCACCCAGCAATCAAGAACGACACAAACCTAAGCCTAAGCCCAAAACTCTTGAAATAATCTATTACACCTAGATTGACAAAATACTTAACGTTCTGTTTTGTTATAGGCTACTGTGGAGCTTGCGGGAATAGTTGGAAAACCAAATGTTGGCAAGAGTACGTTTTTCTCAGCTCTTACTTTAGTTCCTGTTGAGGTGGCTAACTACCCCTTCACGACAACCAAGCCCAACGTCGGCGTAACGCACTTACGAACCCCATGCGTATGTAAGAGCTTGGGTGTGCAGGATAATCCACGCAACTCTTTATGCGTAGATGGTATAAGGCTCGTACCTATACAGGTTATAGACTGCCCTGGGATTATTGCAGGCGCTCACGCTGGGCGTGGCCTTGGTCTTCAGTTCTTGGATGATATTAGGCAGGCGTCTGCGCTCATCGTTGTATGCGACGCTGCTGGCGCTACTGCTGATGATGGAACGCCTGTGGAACCATCAACACACGACCCCTTACTTGATGTTGAGATTGTAGAACGAGAGGTAGACCTTTGGATAGCAGGTCTGATAAAGCGCGACTGGCCGCGTATCTCGCGCGGCGCTGAGGCTAGGCAGTTAAATCTCAGGACTGAGCTTGCGCGGAAGCTCTCAGGGCTGGGGGTATCTGAGAACCATATCCACGCAGTCCTTGATGAGCTACGTCTGGACGAGGCGCGTCCCACTAGATGGGGTGATGAGGAGCTGAACAGGCTTGCCACCGCGATAAGACGAGCTACTAAGCCGATAATTGTTGCCGCAAATAAGGCGGATATGAAGCAAGCTCATGACGGCGTTGCCCGTTTGAAGAACGCTGGCTATGATGTTGTTCCATGCTCAGCAGAGGCTGAGCGAGTTCTAAGGCTGGCTGCTGAGAAGGGCTTGATAAAATATGTTCCTGGAGATAGTGATTTTGAGATTGTGGATAGCCAGCGGCTAACACCGCAGCAGCTCCGCGCGCTTGAAAACATACGCGAGCGCGTCTTGAAGCCCTGGGGAGGGACAGGAGTGCAGCAAGTGATAGACAAGGCTTATGTTGAGAAGCTGGGCTACATACCAGTCTTCCCCGTTGAAGACCCAGATAAGCTGACTGACCACCAGGGTAATGTCTTGCCCGATGTTTATCTCGTGCCGCGCGGCTCTACACCCCGCGACCTAGCATATAAGATACACACAGAGCTGGGCGAGAGCTTCCTATACGCTATTGACGCAAAAACAGGAATGAGGCTTGGCGATGATTATAAGCTCAAGCCCCATGATGTCATCTCTATTGTGGCTGCGCGACGACGGGCCTGATTGCACGCACGACCGCTGCTCTTATTGAGTAGCTTATCGGGATTATCAGTATTGCATGTAGAGCGTTGAATATACTGGTTAGCAGAGTCATCATACTAGCTATCAGGAAGTCTCCTTCAACAGCGAAACCTGCTGCGGTGAGCATCTTCTTGGCGAATGGTAGATAGACCGTCGGTAGGAGTATGTAGTAGAGGGCGAAGACTATGGGCGCCATTATGAGCGTTCGCGTTATAGCTCCCAGTATGGTGTAGCCTATCGCTTTTTTCTTCTCATCACGCAGCCTAGCGAATAGTTTCTGGGCTGCTGCTAGTCCTACGAACATTGAGAGTACTGCGAGGAGTTTCATTAGTTGTGGGACGCCTGGTGGTGCTAGTGTGAGTTGGGAGAGGTTTATGAGGAGAGCCAGCCAGTGCGCTACCGCTGTGAGCAGCCCCATCTTCCACCCGAAGAGGAGAAAGCTCAGCGTGTCAGGTATCTCGGCAAAATCAAACTTGAGGAACGGGAGTATGGGGAAGCTTAGCCCAAGCTTCATCAGCGCCATAGCATAGGCTGCCGCCGCTAGGGCTGAGGCTCCAGCAACTTGTTTTGCTAAATTCATGGCTATAAATGGAATCATCTGCTAATTTAAGTTTTCTATGATTAAAATTATTGACAATTTTTAGAATATTATTATCACCTTTCGGTAAAGTTTTTCCCGAAATCCCACACCTGCTCAACAAGCTGAGGCGACCTAATGGAGAGAACACGCGAACGCCCAACCTCAAAGATGTTAATCAGCCCAGCTTCTTCCAACATCTTTACATGTTTATAGGCCGCGTTATAGCGTGTTTTGGTGAGCTTTGCTATTGCCTTAATGTGGAGAGGCCTGTCAGATGTTGAGAGTATGCGCAATATTCTAAGCCTCACAGGGTTTCCCAGCGCTGCGAAGGCTCTTGCTAAACGTTCCACATCCTCCTTATCTTCTGTCAGCGCACATCACCCTATATCTGAAAGCACTATATCACCTAGTAGTAAATATTTTCTACCATTAGCTAAGGCTTATGTATTAGGCAGTTGGGTGATATAGTATTAGCGTTAGCTTAACGTGGTGGATTCTGTAGGTAATAGCCAGGCTCTTTCTTGCTGCCGAAGCTTCTTACGCCATGCTCCTTGAGCTGCTTCTCCAGCCTCTCTGCCTCTTCGTCGCTTATCTCACCACGTTGCCTAAGGAATCTTATCACCTCGCGAGCCTCTTCATCATTATCGCAGCGCCTCAAATAATCCACAGCGGTTGGGAGAGGTGTCTCAGCATCGCGCTCAGCCACCTCAGGGCTTGAACGCATACCACTAATCCTAAGAGCCATCCTCCTACTCTGCATCTCGTCAAAGAGATGCGGAAACATCCTACGAAGCTCGTCAATCGTAAACTCAGGCATGGCTAGGCAAGATTATACTATGTGGCGCGCTGTATAAAGGTTAACCGCTGGCTGGGGCAGTTTCCTCAACGGCCTGACTCTCAACACTTCTCTCATAAACCCAGCTGGGTAGTTTGAGCACCTTAGACTTTATAATCCCAACATGGCGCGGGAGTACTATCTTCTTAGCGGCGTTAAAGATGTCTGATGCTGTCTTTCCTAGAACCATCTCCTGCGCCAGTTGGTCGTGGGTTAGCCGTGTTGCTGCGTCTTCAATAACTTCGCGCATCACTCGCCTAACCGCCTTCTGCCTGCTCGTGGAAACCCTTCCAATAGTGAAAACCGTAGCAGTTATGCGCATGGCGAAATCATCACGCGTATTGACGTCAAAGATACCGTCTATCCGTGTGCTTCCGCGCCTAACCAGGCTGCGTAGAAACTCACGTCCATACTCATGGCCATAGAAGATTGTCTCAGCAACACTATCCTTCAATCTCACTATCTTAAACTTAAGCAGGAGATACTGCTTGGAGAAGTCATCTGTAAGAGCATAGAGACTAGTGCGGAGAACGCGGCCCAATACATGGTTTGGGTCTGCCGCTATGGTAGTTCCCAGCTCGCGGCCCCCGAAGTATGGAGGAGCATAGACTACGTAAGTCTGCTTTGGCTTCTTGGACTCGGCAGCTCTCCTAGACACGGAAGCCCAAATTAAGGCTCATGCTTTAAGTTTTTCTACCCAGAGCGATAAGCTACAGAGCCTCAAAGGGGCATAACAATATATAGAGCTGAACACCCATCACGCTAGGCGTCGGAAAAAATGGCGGTCAAGGAGCTTCGCTACATAGTCAGGATACTTGGAACAGATATTGATGGGTCTCTCAAACTACCTTACGGTCTTGCCAAGATTAAGGGCATAGGCGTCAATCTGGGGTATGCTATAGCGCGCGTAGCAGGTATTGACCCAGAGCTACGTATCGGCATGCTCACCGACGAGCAGGTGAGAAAGATTGAGGAAGTAGCCAAAGACCCGACGAAATATGGGATACCAAGCTGGATGCTCAACCGCCGCTTTGACCCAGCCACGGGTAGGGACTTGCAGCTCTACGGTGCTGAGCTAGAGCTTGCCATAAAGGAGGATATACAGCGGGAGATGCGTATAAAGAGCTGGCGTGGTGTTAGGCATTCGCTTGGGCTTAAGGTGCGTGGCCAGAGAACGAGGACTACAGGAAGGAAAGGCGGACCAATAGGTGTCGCGCGTAGAAAGACAGAGTAGAGTTTTCTACACTGTTTCACGCGCCATCGCAGCACCCCGCGTTAAACTCAGCTGCTTCTCATACGCAACTCCCCACCCGCGTGTGCGTAGCCCACAGTCATTGCACGCCACAACCTTCTCATCATCTCCCAAAGCCCTAGCTGAGTAGAGGAGCCTATCCCTCACAAGCTCAGGCGGCTCTATAAAGTCGGTATGCACATCCACAACGCCTGGGGCTATCTTAAACTCTGCTCCCTGTTCGCGGAATATTGAGAGAACCCTGAACCCAGGCCGTTTAGCATCATCAACGCCCAGCTCGCGGGTGTCTGCATTGGAGCATGATATTGAGACTATCTCAGCCCTTAGGTCTAGAAGATGCGGGAAGAGCCAGGCATAGTTTGTGTAGCAGATATGAACCACGAAGACCGCGTTAAGCCCCTTTATGGACTCGTTGAAGCTCTCTACGAAGATGTCGGCCTCATCTGGCTTAGCGGCCGCGGCGGGCTCGTCTAGCTGGATATACTCCGCGCCAGCTTCTATCAGCTTCTGTACATTCGGCCTAATAACCCCGCGCGCCAGCTCTAGAACGAACTCATGCTTAGCGTCGCGTCTGGCACTTCGCGGGTCGTTGGTGGCGCCTATATTTCTCACATAATACTCGTCAAACGACCAGTCCGCGAGCGTGTATGCCCCAGTTATTGGTATCTTTATAGCGCGTCGTGCATGTTTCTTCACGAAAAGAAACTCATCCAAGTGGTATGGCTCTCTAAGTCGCGGCTTAGCTACAACGGCAGCCTTCCGATAGAACTCACTATCCCAAACCTTAACTATACCGCGAAACTCAAACCCTTCTATAAAATTCACTGGATACTCGTACATCTCTTTTCGTCTCTGCTCACCGTCATATATTACGTCCAGACCTGCTGATTCAAAGAATCTTATGCCATAGAGGGAGGCCCAGTCTTGTAGTTCCTTCGCTGTTAGGCTGTTCTCCGCGTTTAGGGCTTCTGTTAGTCTTGTCCAGTTCTCTACTTGAAGCCTCTCTCCCCATTCTTTAGCTTCCTTCACGGCGCGCGTCTTATCGCGCGTTATGAAGGGTGCTTTTGATAAGCTACCTACCTCCATCGTGGGAAAGAGCTTCTCCATTATTCCACCTCGCCCAACGCTTTACTCAGCTCTCCCAGTAGGCGTGTTTTTCTCAAGGCTATCTCGTATGGAAGCATCTCAAACTCACAGTTAGGCGCTACATGGAGCAACCTAAGGCCAGCATCATCCGCTATACGCTTACAAAGCTTCACCAAAGCCTGCACATCTTCAATCATAGAGTTGCGGCCATCCAATACTCCTAGACACAACGGCTTTGTTATAGAATAATCAGTTATCTCACGCGGTTTGGAGAGTGTCATATCCACACCAACCACATCTACTGGGAAGTCTAGAGCGTGTGGTATTACGTTGCTGGCTGGCCCGTAGAATGTATGAAATAATAGTTCAGCCCGCGTTCTTTTCCTTATCTCCCTCACCGCCTCCGAGGCCATCTCCACCTCATCTCCCGATAAGCGTGTGAAAGCCATATAGGGCGAGCTTAGCTGTATCTGGGCTACTCCCAACTCCTCAACATTAACGGCATGCTCGGCGAGAATCTCCGCGTATGAGAAAAGCATATCCTCAAACCTCTTATAGTATTGGTTTTCCGACATGCTGGCTATGGTGAATGGGTCTGGGAGTATTGCCTTAAGCTTCCCATGTTTAACATACTCACTGAAGATATAGCCATCGGTGATGCTTCTCTTGAAATGTAGCTCGCCAATGGTTATGGGCTTCTTATAGAAGAAGTTATTATCAAACCATCTAGCTAGGCCATTAACCTCTATTCCCCCAATCCCCTCAACTATGGGGCGGAAGAGGTCATGCCAGTTGAGCATACCATCACTAACATATGTTAATCCACTCGCGTACTGGACCTCCACTACCTCCCTCACGTGTTTTCGTAGTATCTCATCAAGCGTCTGCTCGCTTATCTTACCCTTGACCCTATCGCGGTATGCCTTGATGAGCTGCTCAGACTTGGCAAACTGCCCAGTAAGATACGCCTTCACCTCCATACTCGGTTCCTAAACCTCCCTTTACATTCTCCTCTCCGAGCTATGGCCTGGGTAAATACTTGACTTCGGGTCTATGTAGTTTTTAGCAACGTTAACCGCTATCGCAGCCTGGGCGAAACCAGTAACTATTAGGTTTAGTTTTATTGAGTCGGTGGGGTTTGCTATGTCTCCCGCAGCATAGACCCCTGGCAGGTTGGTCTCCATCTTCCCGTTCACCTTTATCGCGTTGTTCTCTATGTCCAGTCCCCATTTCTTGAAGAGTGAGAGGTCAACTATATGGCCTAGCTGTAGTATGAGGGCGTCAACCTCTATAACCTTCTCCTCGCCTGTTTTGTTGTTGAATATCTGGACGGCTCTTAGCCTATCATCCCCCATGGCGCTCTTCACCTCGTAGGGTATCATTATCTCCACTGGTGAGTGGAATAGCTCTATCACGCTTCCTTCATGTGCTCTGAACTGGGGGCGGCGATGAACTAGGATTACCTTCTCCGCTATCTCCTTTAGGTTAAGCGCCCAGTCTACGGCCGAGTCTCCGCCGCCCACTATCATAACACGCTTGCCGCGGAACTCCCATCTATCACTCACCTGATAATACACTCCACGCCCCTCAAACCTATCCACCTCTGGGTTATTCAGCTTCCGCGGCATGAAGGCGCCATGACCAGCGCATATAATCACGGTCTTACTATAATGAACATTCTTATCCGTTACTAGCTGGATAATGTTCCCATCAGTATATTTTAGGTCAACTACCCTCTCACCCAGAACAAGCGTTGGCTTATACGTCATAGCCTGTATCTCAAGCTGTCTCACCAAATCCTTAGCAAGTATCTTGGGGAAGCCCGCCACGTCGTAGATGTATTTCTCTGGGTATAGCACAGTGAGCTGGCCGCCGACCTGGTTCATGGCTTCAATTATCTTCGTCTTCATACCGCGCATTCCAGCCGCATAGAAGGCCGCGAATAACCCAGTCGGGCCAGCTCCGATGATTGTGGTGTCGTACACATCTGAGGGCGAGTCAGACATTCATGCCCCAGGCTCAATTGCTGGAATGCGGTAATTAAAGTTAATTGGTGGAGCGGCCAGCTATGGGGGCTCCCAGCTCGGCTATATCAGCCATGTTCTCGCATATCCTATCAAGGCAGGCATATGAGTGGATTAGGAAGAGCTGAGCCTGGAGGGGGGCTTGGGAGAGCATACGCCTGAACTGGCTACTCCTCTCCTGGAATTTCCGCCGTAGGCTGAGCGCATGTAAGGTGAGCGCGGCATCCCCAGTGAGGAGCGCCTCTATCGGCTCTGGCCCCATCTCTATAACTATTGAAGCAAGGCCACAGAACTCCTCAACCAAGCTATCTGCTGGCCTTCCTTCCTTTTGGCCGAGTATTTCCCGCGCTATCGTCGCAGCCTGGTCTCCAGAGTCCTCTAGGAACTTTGCTGCAACTCGCAGGTCAAGTAGGCTTAAGGGCGTCTGCCGCATCCTCCTGCCTATCTCAGGGTCGCGTATAGCTGAGCGTATAACTCTGACCAACGTGAAGTAATGCCTATCCACCTCCTCATCACGTTGCGCAACAGCCTTGGCCAGAGAAACATCATTATTCATCAACGCCTTAGCCACATCATCAACCATGCCTAGCACAAGCGAGTTCTGGCGGCGCAGAACCTTCTCAGGCGTAACGGCCTCGGGGTCTAGCATCACCTGTATCTCAATCTTATTGGGAGCCTCCTCAACTATCTCTGCCCCAACAAGGCCACGAACAACCCGCTTAATCGTAACCAGCTCATCCTCCTCAAAACTCGTGTAGGAGTGTATCTTTATCGTGTTGTACCCATATAGGTATGCTCCAACTATGTCGCGGCCCACGTTGGGCCCCAGCTCCAGCCTTATCTCGGTAAACGTCTTTTGGGGCTGCCTCTCCTCTGGGTATATGAGCAGACCCCCGTCGTCTGTTATCCTCATTATGAGCGAGCTTCCTTCCCTAATTCCCTGCCTCTTTGCCCAGCTCTTCGGGAGAGTAACCGCGAACGAGCTACCGCCTGTGAGCTGGACTTGCCTCTTGGTCTCGGACATCAATCCCTGACGATAATAATGCGCCGCTCCACGCTAAAAGCTCTTACTCTTCTCCAATATTATCTCGCAAAACACTTCCATTAAGACAGCTCTTCGGCAAGCAGCTTCACCACGCCGCGGTTATGATATTTATACGCCAACTAAGGGCGTCAAACTAATATTATAAGCCTACAACTTTCACCCCTACGATAGGGGAGCAGTAGGATGCCTAGCTGGGGATACTCAACAGCGCTGGCTGATGCTGAGAACGCTGTTAAGGCTAGTGTAAGGGAGGTCGATGTATCTCCCAAGTGGGCTCGCGAGGTCTGTGCTGCAATAAAGGGAATGACAATATCGGAGGCGCGCCGCCTTCTTGAGGATGTCGTGGAGAAGCGCCGCATGATACCCTATAGACGGTATAAGAAAAACCGCGCACACCACGCGCAGACCAGGGGAGCCGGCGGGTATCCTATTAAGGTTGCGCGAATCATGCTCAAACTGCTTGACAGCCTAGAAGCTAACGCCGAGTTCAAGGGCCTTGACACGGACAGGGTAGTTATAGTACATGCAGCTGCGCATAAGGGGCGTGTAATAGCAAAGTTCATAGAGAGAGCCTTCGGCAGGTCCAACCCCTACAATAAAGTTCTGGTTCATATAGAGTTAGTTGGGCAGCAACGCTGAGGAGAGAGGAGTTTTCCTGTCTAATCCTCATAAGTTTATACCTATCTTCAGCGCTAGCTGTCTTGGTAGCCTCGGTAGGGGCTTCAGATATAAAAGCTAGCCTAGGTTGGTTAGCGGAGGAAGCTTGCTAACGTGGAGGACGGTAGCGGTTAGGGTGGTAGGTGGTGTCGTCGGTTAAGCAGATACTGCAGACGCGGATTAAGAAGGCTGAGATAGAGGAATATCTCCGCGAACGCCTTAGGGACGCGGTCTTTGGAGGCGTGAGCATAAGCTTCACACCAATCGGAACCCGCGTCACAATATATGCCATGAAGCCTAGCCGCGTCATAGGGCCTAAGGGCAGGATTATCCGCGAAATCTCTGAGGTTCTTGAGAAAAAGTTTGGAGTGGAGAACCCTATAGTTACAGTTGTTGAGGTTGAGGTCCCTGAGCTTAACCCGTATGTGATGGCTGAGAGGATAGCTCAGGCGATGGAGCGCGGAGTACGTTACCGCCGCGTGGCTTTCTGGGCTATTCAGCGTATAATGGAGGCTGGGGCGCGGGGTGTTGAGATTCGGATAGGTGGGAAACTCACCTCGGCCAGAGCTAGAACCGAGAAATTCACCGAGGGGTTCATACCAAAATCAGGCGAGCTGGCAATGGATTACGTCGTTGAGGGTAAGGCATCAGTACAGCTAAAGACGGGGGTTTTCGGAATCAAGGTTACCATATACCCGCCCGACGCACCTTTACCTGAGGCAATAAGTACGAAGAAGCGGGGTGTTTCTGAAGGTGGTGAAGGAGGTCAAGGAGCTTAGGCGGTTGAGTACTGAGGAGCTTCGCGAGAGGCTCAACCAGCTGCTCGCAGAGCTTAGAACCGTGAGGACGGAGATTGCCATGGGAGGCGCTGTAGCCAAGCCTGCGAGGGCAAGGAACATAAGGAGGACCATAGCCCGTATCAAGACAATACTAAGAGAGAGGGAGCTGGGGATAAATGTCTAGAATCACGCCATCCAACCTTTTTAGGCATGAGCTCCTCGGCCTTAACGTTAAGGCCGAGTATCTGGGCCATGTGTTTAGTGGCATGGTCTTGGCAGAGAGTAGGAACATGCTGACGATACTTACTGAGAAGGGTGTGAAGCACTTGCCTAAGGCGCAGAGCCGTTTCATATTCACCTTGCCCGACGGCGCGGTAGCCGAGTATAGTGGCCTAGCTCTAGTAGGCAGGCCTCATGAAAGGATTAAGGCGAGGTTGAGAAGATGGTAGAGGCGCGGAACATCGGGATACAGGTAAAGCCCCCCACTAGGGAGTGCGACGATAAAGACTGCCCGTTTCACGGTAAGCTACCAGTACGCGGGATAATTCTGACTGGTGTGGTGTATAAGAAGCGTATGCCTAAGACGGTGGTTATTGAGAGGGAGTACCTAATCTTCATTAAGAAGTATAAGCGTTATGAGCGTAGGCGGAGCAGAATCCCAGCCCACCTACCGCCGTGCATAGATGCGGAGGTGGGTGATAGGGTAAAGTTCGCTGAGTGTAGGCCGCTCAGCAAGACGGTAAGCTTCGTGGTAATAGAGAATATGGAGAGGTGAGTAAGAGGGCATGTCGCGTAGGTCTAGAGCTGTTGCGGCGGTAGGAATACTGGAAAGAAGACCAAACATACCAAGAACAATAGTCCTAGGCTCACTAGTCACATGCGCAGACAACTCAGGAGCACAGCTACTCAAGATAATACAGGTACACGGCATTAAGAGCCGTTTCAGAAGAGTCCCATCAGCAGCAGTAGGGGACTTAGTGAGCGTTACTGTGCGTAAGGGGCCTATTGACCTGCGTAAAAAGCCCACAACCGCCGTTGTGATAAGGCAGAGAAAACCATACCGTAGGCCCGACGGAACGTGGATATCGTTTGAGGATACTGCTGCCATACTCATGACTCCTGAAGGGGATTTGAAGGGGACGGAAATCAAGGGGCCTGTAGCTAAGGAGGCTGCCGAGAGGTGGCCGCGGATAGCTAACGCGGCGAGCATAATAGTATGAGCGGTGTCTCTGCTATGGCCGTTATCTCCGCCAAACCGAGGAAACAGCGGCGAACACTCTACAACGCCCCCTTACATAAACTCACTAAACTCATGTCGGCCCACCTTGCCCCAGCTCTACGCGAGAAATACGGAAGACGCTCCCTTCCAGTCCGCGTGGGGGATACTGTAAAGGTCATGTGGGGAGACTACAGGGGAATTGAGGGAAAGGTACGTGAGGTGGATAGGAAGAAGAGGCGAGTATATGTGGATAACGTGACTAAGAAGAAGGCTGATGGTACAACAATTCATGTTCCAATACCCGTTTCTAGGGTTATGATAACGCAACTTAACCTAGATGATAAGTATAGAAAGAAGAAGCTTGAGGAGGGTGTGAAGGCTGAATGACGCATTTAAAGAGCTTGGCCGCGCCGCGACACTACCCCAAGACCACGGGAGTATTCGCGACTAGGCCCAGGCCTGGGCCGCATCCCGCTCATGAGAGCATACCGCTCATAGTGCTAGTGCGCGACATCCTCGGCTTGGCAGAAGACGCGGCAACAGCCAAGAAAATCATTAAGATGCGGAAGATACTAGTTGATGGTAAGGTGGTTATAGACCACCGCTTCCCCCTAGGTTTGATGGATGTGGTCTCAATACCAGACAACGAGGAATATTATAGAATACTCCCATTCCCAGGTAAGGGGCTCTCACCTCTTAAGATAGATGCTGAGGAGGCAAGGTTTAAACTGGGCCAGATACTCAGGAAGATGCACGTCAAGGGAGGACACCTCCAATTTACGCTGCATGATGGGCGTAATCTTAGGTTTAAAGAGGTTGACGAGGCGCGAACATATAGGACGTATGACACGTTTAAAATCTCCATACCAGACCAAACTGTCTTAGGATATCAGAGGATGGAGGTTGGCGCTTACGCCTTCATACATCATGGCTCAAAGATGGGGTTGCACGGCAGGATAACCGTAATTAGGAGGGAAGTAGCATACCCAGACAAGCCTACAGTAACCATAGAGGGAACACGCATTGGAAAGGTAACCACGCTCCTCACGCATGTAATGCCTGTGGGTGATGAGAAGCCATGGCTAGCGCTTCCTTAGAGGCTGGGGTTGAGAAGATAAACAACATGCAGAGGCCTAGGATAGAGAAGGTTGTTATCAACTGCTGCGTTGGTGAGGGGGGCGTTAAGCTGGAGAAAGCTGAGAAGATACTAGTCTCCCTAGTTGGGCAGAAACCAGAGATAAGGAAGGCTAAGAAGACGATAAAGGGCTTCGGCATACACCGCGGCGAGCCGATAGCGCTGAAGGTTACTCTGAGAAAGCAACGCGCATTGGACTTCTTGCAGAGAGCGCTCAGAGCTGTGAATAACACCCTAAAAGAATCAAGCTTTGACGAGTTTGGAAACGTCTCATTCGGAATACGCGAGCACCTAGACATACCTGGAACACGCTACGACCCAGAGCTGGGGATAATCGGTATGGATGTGAGCATACATATAACGAAGCCAGGTTATCGCGTCTCTTTAAGGAGGCGGAGACGCTCCAAGCTAGGGAAGAATCAACGCGTAACACGCGAGGAGGCCATGCAATTCCTTAAGGAGCTCACAGGAGTGAATATAGTAGGTGAGTAATATGAAGCAGAAGCCGCCGAAGGAGAGGAAGTTCGGAAAAGGAGTTGTACGATGTAGAAGATGCGGCACACAGGTTGGCGTGATAAGGAAATACAAGCTCATGATATGCAGGAGATGCATAAACGAGATAGGCCCTATGCTGGGCTTCAAGGTATATTCATGAGGTGATTAATGCCATGACGTTTGACTGGGTATCTGGGCTTTTCACCACAATACAGAACAACGAGATGGTGCGCAATCGCGAGTGTATCTATAAGGCTTCAAAGCTTATAGGTGAGATTCTCAAGGTTTTACAGCGCCACGGCTACATAGGCGCTTTTGAGTATATTGAAGATGGTCGTGGAGGTAAGTTCAGGATACAGCTTCTTGGGCGGGTTAACCGCTCAGCACCAATAAGGCCGCGCTTCAACGTGAAGAAAGACGAGTTTGAGCGGTGGGAGAAACTATACCTACCAGGCAGGAACATAGGGATATTGATAGTAACCACACCGCGCGGCGTTATGTCGCATATTGAGGCTAAGGAGCAGGGAATAGGCGGAAAGCTTCTCGGCTATGTGTATTAGAGATGCGCATCTTTATAAGATGCGAGAATAGGCAGCTATAGAGCACTGCCTATACCTATGCGAGGGATGGGATGAGATGGCGGAAACAGAGACAGTCGTCAAAGCGGGGCTACGCACTAAGCCCAAGTATGTGGAAGATAGCTATACGCCGCCGAGTGATGTGAAAGTAGAGGTTGAGGGGAGTAAGATTAGAATGAGTGGAAAACTCGGCTCACTTGAGTACGACTTCAACCACACGGGAGCAGAATTTAGGAATGAGAATGGCAAGATAATCATAAAAATCCCTGGCTCCAATAGGAGGTCTGAAGCCCTGCTGGGGACTATAATCTCTAAGCTGAAGAACATGGCAACGGGGATTACGCAGGGATATACGTACAAGTTGAAGATAATTTCATCACACTTCCCAATTACCGTGAAGATTGAAGGAAAACGTGTGGTTATTGAGAACTTCTTGGGAGAGCGGTATAAGCGCTATGCCGACATAGTGGGCTCGGCTAAGGTAGCTGTGAAGGGCGAAGATGTGATAGTAACAGGTATAAACAAAGAAGATGTGGGCCAGACTGCTGCCAATATAGAGAACGCCTGCCGCATAAGGCGGAAAGACCCTAGGAAATTCCTAGACGGGATATACGTTTATGAGAAGCATGTGGGCATGGAGTAGCCTGTTCCACACTTACCCCCATTCAACACGCATCTAGATGACTTGAGATTATGTTTTAGACCTAATAGGCGGCTTTCGGCGCGTTATGAAGGTTAATAAAGACGGCTGAACGGTTGATGAGACACAATAACTGCCCTTGTTTAGATGGTGGTTAATGGTTGCCGATTAAGATTCCGCGTAGGGTGCTGGTGAGGCGGCGTAAGAAGCCTGAGTTCAGGCGGCAGGAGAGCTGGCGCTATGTAAGGCTTAAGCCAAACTGGAGGCGGCCACGCGGAAAGGATAGTAAGATGCGCCTACAAGTAAGGGGAGCGCCACCTCTAGTCAAGATAGGATACGGCTCACCTAGGAAATATAGAGGGCTACACCCATCAGGCTATCGTGAGGTGCTAGTCTATAGACCAGAAGATTTGGAGAAGGTAAACCCTGAGTACGAGGCTGTTAGAATAGCTGGCTCTGTTGGCCGTAGGAAGAGGTTGAAGATATTGGAAGTAGCAGAAAGCCGCGGTATTAAAGTGTTGAATCCTCCAGTTAAGGAAGAAGCAGTAACGGAGGTTGGAGAGGAATGAAGCTGGATATGCAGAAGAGGATGGCGGCTGAGTTGCTTAAATGCGGTGAGAGCCGCGTTCGTTTTGACGAGGAGCGGCTAGAAGATATAGAATCTGCGATAACGCGTCAAGAGATAAGACAGCTCATCAAGGATGGTGCAATTTACAAGATACAAGCAAAAGGCGTAAGCCGTGTAAGGGTAAGGATGCGCACCAGAAAGAAGCGCGGGCCTGGAAGTAGAAAAGGAGCTAAACACTCTATAATTCCTAGAAAGAGAAAATGGATTAACACAGTAAGACCTCAGCGAAGGTTTCTTAAGCTTCTTCGCGATAAAGGGATAATTGAGCCAGCAGTATATAGAAAGCTATACCTCATGACCAAAGCTGGGGCATTCAAATCCGTCGCAGCGCTTAAGGAATACATCAGGATAAACAAGCTGGCCAGGAGGATGATTGTGTAGATGTCTGCTCTACTTAGAATGCCTCCGCGCAGAAGGCGTGAAGGGCTAACAGACTACAGGAAGAGGCTCAAGCTTGTTAAATCAGGCCTTCCACGTCTAGTCATTAGGAGAACCAACCGCTATATAATAGTCCAGCTCACACTCTCCAAACCAGGCGGAGACAATACTGTCATAACGGTAACTTCAAAAGAACTAGCCCGCTACGGCTGGCGCGGCGGCTTCAAAAACCTACCCGCCGCATACTTGACAGGACTGCTGGCTGGTAAGAAGGCGCTCGCAAAAGGTTATGAGAGAGCAATAGTTGACCTAGGGATACAGAGGCCGGCATACGGCTCTAGACTCTTCGCTGCGGTGAAAGGCGCTGTGGATGCTGGGCTTGAAATACCTGTAGATGAGGAAGTCTTCCCCGACGAAGAAAGACTACGCGGAGAACATATCAAGAACTATTTTGAACAGCTAGCAGGGCAGGTTGATAAGATTCAATTTAACAAAAGCGACCCAGAATTTTATTCAAGGTTACCAGAAATGTTTGATGAGGTAAAGAAGAAGATTGAGGAGGTGGAAGTTGAGTGAGTAGCTGGGTTCCCAGAACAACGTTGGGTAGGATGGTTCAGGAGGGCAAGATAACAAGCATAGAACAGGTCTTCCAAAACCACTACAAGATAGTTGAGCCCGAGATTGTGGATTACTTACTTCCAGGACTTGAGCAGGAAGTTATTGACGTCAAGCTGGTTCAGCGGCAGACCGATGCTGGTGAGAAGACGCGCTTCAAGGCTATTGTGGTCGTCGGTAATAGGGATGGTTATGTTGGCATAGGTACTGGCAAGTCTGTTCATGTAGTCTCTGCAATTGAGAAAGCGTTGAGGAATGCTAAGCTCAACATAATTCCCGTAAGGCGTGGCTGTGGGAGCTGGGAGTGCGCATGCGGGGAACCGCATAGCCTTGTGGTGAAGAGCGACGGCAAATGGGGGAGCGTACGCGTATCAATACTCCCAGGGCCGCGAGGGCTGGGAATAGTTGCTGGCGAGACGCAGAAGACTGTCCTAGAGCTTGCGGGTGTAAGAGACTGCTGGACGCGAAGCTTTGGTGAGACGCGGACGACGCTCTCAACTGTAGGCGCTACATACATGGCGCTCCGCAATACTAACAAGATTGTTCTCCCAGAGCTGTGGAAGGTCGTTTAGCCATGACAGGCCTACTTGTGGCGGTTAGACTCCGCGGCCACATAGGTCTCCACCCCGACGTAAAGAAGACCCTAGAACTACTCAACCTAAAACGGGCTAACCATGCAACGATAATCCCAGACGACGAAGCTCACCGCGGAATGCTCAGAAAAGTAGAACCCTACATAACTTGGGGAGAACCCAACAAGGATACCATACTCGCGTTACTTAAGAAGATGGAGGTTAAGGGAGACGGTAGGCTAGGTGATGAGGTCGCAGCAAAGCTGGGCCTAAGTAGCTTGGAGGAGCTAGCCGAGAAGCTTATACAGCAAGATGGGGAGACACTACTTAAGAAGCTGAAGCAACAGAACATAAAGCCCTACGCGCGGCTCCATCCGCCGAGAAAGGGATTCAAATACAGCATAAAACGACCCTATAAAGACAAGGGGGAGCACGGCTACAGGGGGCAGGCGATAAACGAGCTGATAAGGCGGATGGTTTGAGTGGCTAGCCTTTAAGCCTAGTTTTTTGTTATAATACTTTAAATACTCAGTAGTGGGGCGTGTTGATGCGAGAATAACTAGGTGATGCTCTTGCCGACGCGTTTTAGGAAGGTTCGTAAGAGGCGCGGCTCTAGGACGATGGGCTGGGGCCAGATTGGGCAGCATCGGAAGACAGGGGCCAAAGGCGGCCGCGGGATGGCTGGAGGGCACAAGCATAAGTGGACAAAACTACTGAAGGAAGACTACTTCGGGAAGCAGGGCTTTCACAACCCTACCTCACGCGAGGAGAGGGCGATAAACATCAACGGTCTCCAGACGTTAGTAGAGAAGATGGAAGAGAAAGAAGGGGTTGTGACGATTAACTTGGATGAGTTGGGATATGATAGGCTGGTCGGCAAGGGCGTAATACACAGGCCGGTGGTTGTGGCCGTGGCTAAGTGGAGCAAGCAGGCTGAGGAGAAGATTAAGGCTGTTGGGGGTAGGATTATAAGGCCCGAAGAGCTAGCTACCCAGAAGGCCGCGTGAGCTAGATGACCTCGTTCCGTAACGTCGTTGAACAGGTCGCGAAAGCCCTTCCAGAGATTAAGAAACCTGGACGGAAGGTTAGCTTAACCGAAAAACTAGGATGGACAGCGCTAGCGCTGGTCATCTATCTCTGGATGGGAAACACGCTACTATACGGCCTTCCAGCAGGAGCACAAGCACAGCAGACGCCGTTTCTCTTCAACATAATATTCGCAGCAAAACAAGGAACACTAATTACACTCGGAATAGGCCCCATAGTAACAGCAGGTTTAATCCTCCAGCTACTGGTTGGTGCGGAGATAATTAAGCTAGACCTAACAAAACCTAACGACCGTGCAGTATTTACGACAGCAAGCAAGCTTCTAGCCATAATAGTAACGATTTTTGAAGGCGCCGCGTTTACGCTGTCAGGTTTCTTCGGACCAATCACACAGGAACAAGCCTACGTAATCTTTGCGCAGCTGGTAGCTGCTACCGTTATAATCATAATGTTGGACGAGATGGTTCAGAAGGGATGGGGCCTAGGCAGCGGTATTAGCTTGTTTATAGCAGCAGGAGTTGCTGAACAAGTCTTCGTAAATCTCTTCTCCCCGATAATACTTCAGGATGGCTTCTATCAGGGGATTATTCCCGCATTGGTGCAGGGCATAGCAGGAGCGGGCATAGCGCCGCTCTTCATACGGATAGGGGGATTCCCAGATATAGTCGGTCTAATAGCCACAATAGTACTCATAATAATACTAATCTACATTGAGTCAATAAGGATTGAGATACCTATTGCTTATGCTAAGTTCTCTGGATACAGGGCTAAGTATCCAATCAAACTACTTTATGTATCTAACATACCTATAATCTTCGCCTCCACAGTTTTCAGTAATATCTTCTACATAGGCTCACTTGTCTGGACGCGCTTTAATCCCGAAAATACCAACACGTTATTAAATTTCTTAGGCACGTTCGTCTCGGACCCTGATAGAGGAGTAATTCCAACTGGCGGCTTAGCATATTATGTTACACCACCATTAAACCTGCAGCAGGTGTTCGCAGACCCTCTACACGCGCTTATCTATGCGGCTCTGCTAACGACGTTCGCGGTGCTTTTTGCCAAGTTCTGGGTTCAGATAGGTGGCCTCTCACCGTATAAAGTGGCTAACCAGCTCATCGCGGCGGGTATGCAGGTTCCAGGCTTTAGGAGGTCTCCTGCGGTTATAGCACGTGTATTGCAGAAATATATCTCAACCGTTACTATAATAGGCGGTTTAATAATCGGCATAGTGGGCAGCGTATCAGATTACTTTGGTGTCTTTGGCTCAGGTATAGGGCTTCTGCTGATGACCAGTATCCTTCACCAGTATTATCAGATACTGTTGAGGGAGAGGATTACAGAGATGCATCCAGCTATCGGCAGGCTGTTGGGTGAGGAGTGAGCACGGCATGGTTCTCCAGATGCTCATAATACTAGGTCTCTCGGCGCTTCTCTCAGTCATTACCCTAGCCCTTAGAAAAGCTGTCCTAAAGCGGGAAGATATGCTGAAGATGGCCGAGATACAGGCGTATAACCGTGAGCTACTTGCCGCTAGGAGAAAACGCGACCAGAAAGCTATCCAAAAACTGGAGAAGAAGAAGGAGTATATCCAGAGACTCAACGCCGAGGTGAGTAAGAAGAATCTTATAGTGATGTTTGGCAGCCTGCTTATCTTCTTCACTTTCTACCCTATGGCTGCCTCGTTCTTCGGCACCGAGGCCATAGGCGTGATGCCAGCGGGACTTGATATCCCGTTCATATCGGAGGGGGGTAAGCTCCATTTCTACGGATGGTTCATATTGTCGTTCTTCGCAGTAAATCTGCCCATATCCAAGCTCATGCGCGTAAGCTTCGGTGCGCCTGAGGTGGAGAAAAGTGCCCAGGAGAAGCCTAAGGACAAGAAGTAGGAAGAGGGTTAAGGTTAGGACGCCAGGCTCGCGTGTCGTGGTGCATTATAGGGACGAGAAGCCAGGGCCTGCGCGGTGCGCTGTTTGTGGCGGCAAGCTCTTTGGAATACCGCGTGAAAAGCCGTATAAGCTACACTACACCGAACGTACTGTATCCCGCATGTATGGCGGCTCGGTCTGCCATAGATGTCTTCGCGAAGGGCTTAAGATGCTCGCAGCCCGCGAATGGGGCATTAAGACGCCTCCTCTAATCGGTAGAATCGCCTGACACCACCTAGAACTAGGCGGAAGACCTGCTGCGGCGTTAAGCTCGTAGTATCTATAACTAGATGGAATGGTTTGAAGTCTTTCCCGAGCTCTATGCCGTAGAGGCGTTTGTAGATATTGCTGCTCTCGCGGTCGCGTTTGCGCAATATCCTAAGTGCCTGCGCAACGGTGAGCCCTGAGCGCTGTGCCATGCGTTCAGCCCTAGCCCTCTCCGAGGCTCCGAGCCAGACGTTATAGCTCTCCCCACTGCCTAATAGCCAAGGGAGGACCCATGAATCCACTACGACGCCCCCCTCGCGGCACATCTCCAGGAGCTTCTGGTCAACAAGCTTGTCAAACGAGGGGTTGCGCCTCCTCTCATTGAGGAACTCAAGCCCTTCGCGCGTCTCCCACCAATCCTTACCCCCAGGCTTATAGCCCATATCTACTGCGAGGGCCTTCAACGCGTCTCCCCCAGAGATATATCTCAGGCCCAGACTCTTGGCAAGCCTCTTTCCCAGCGTTGATTTACCAGTCGCGGCGAAGCCGCTTATACAGACCGTCAAGCCCCTTCCCATCACCCCAACAGTAAAGAACCTTAAATTTAATCCATCTATGGCTGGTTATGGAGAGAGGGTAGATTATGAAGGACCAGATTGGCCGTATATGCGTAAAGCTAGCTGGGCGTGACGCTGGGGGAAAATGTGTGATCGTTGGCGTGGTGGATAAGCAGACAGTCATCGTAACAGGTCCAAAGAGGCTGACGAACGTCAGGAGGAGAAAGGTGAATGTTGCCCATTTGGCGTTTACGCCGAAGAAGCTAGATATTAAGGAAGAAGCCAGTGATGACGAGGTTTTGAAAGCAATACAAGAGGCAGGGCTTGAGCAGTATATGCGCGAGCGTGGTGTTATTTCATGGACATAACCCCACCATGGATGCGTGAGCGCGAGTTATTGGTTAGGATTGACGCCGATACTGACTGGAGCTACGGCGAGAAGCCAGAAGACAGGCCTGTTGAGAAGCTTTTGAAGCTCGGCGTCATAAACTTGGACAAGCACCGCGGTCCTACGAGCCACGAGGTCGCAGCCACGCTCAAGAAGATGCTTAGCCTATCACACGCAGGCCACGGCGGGACTCTAGAACCTTTAGTATAGGCGGAGAAATCCCGCCGTCTCAGGCGTGCTCCCCATGCTCCTAGAGGACGCTACGAAGAGTGCGCCAGCAATAATGCACAGCGGCAAGGAATATATCTGCCTGATGGAGCTGCATGGAGACGTTTCGGATGAAGAGCTTGAGAAGGCCCTACAGCTCTTTACAGGTGATATCTATCAAGTCCCGCCTGTAAGGTCATCAGTAGCACGACGGCCGCGTATAAGGACGATATACAGCTCACGCATAGTTGAGCGTGATGGTAGGCACGTTCTACTAGAGGTTGCTTGCTCAGCGGGGACTTACATGCGCAAGCTCTGCCACGACATAGGAGAGTATCTAGGCGTAGGCGCCCATATGGAGGAGCTACGTAGAATCCGCGCAGGGCCATTTACCGAGCGGGAGTCGGCATCGTTGCTGGACGTCTATTCGGCTTGGAAGGCTTATCGCGAGGAGGGCGATGAGGAGGAGCTTCGGAAGGTTGTGAAGCCAGTTGAAGAGTGCGTGAAGCTGTTGCCCAAGGTGTATGTTCTTGACACGGCTGTTGACGCTATATGCCACGGAGCAGACCTCGCTGTAGTTGGCATCGCGCGGGTTGAGTCTGGAATCAAGGAAGGAGACCTCACGGCCATAATGACGCTAAAAGGTGAGCTTGTGGCTTTAGGGATATCCATGATGAGCAGTGAACAGATGCTTGAAGCAACCGAAGGAATAGCGATAGACACAACACGCGTAATAATGGAGCGACAGACATACCCATCAATCTGGAAAGGCGGCCTAAGGAAAAGACCCAACACTTAAAAACAGAGTCCAAACAGCATATCACTAGCCAAGCCGGGGTCCCTTAGCCAGGTAGAGGGCCGGCCTGGAGAGCCGGTGGCCCTCTGGGCCGCGTGGGTTCAAATCCCACCCCCGGCGCGTTTATCCATAGTTGATGACTCTGATTCGCGGTCTGGTGTTTTCTTGTTTCTTAGGTGGTTGGTTATTCTGTACGTAGCGTAGGGTGTTATGAGCCAGATTAGAGCTAGTGCCGTGTTGAGCGGCGTTATGAGTGTGTATGGCATGGCTTCACCTATCTGGCCTATTAGGACTGTTATCTTTCCACGTATGTCGTTTAGGCTTTGCGCGTATGCTGAGGAGTTCCGCGGGATTTGAGCGATTATTTCCAGCCGTCTTTCCAGCGTTATCAAGTCCTCGTAGATTAACGTGAAATTGGTTCGCGAGGTTGGGAATATCCAGACTGGATTCCCCCTATTTGGTAGATATTCAAGTGCGTGGCGTAGATATAGGCTCATGTCTTCGGCAAATCCCGCTGCCTGGGCCCTGCTTAGATAGCCCACAGCACGTTCAAGCCGATATATGGTATCCAGATAGCCTAGAGCAAGCATAATACCGCCAAACAAAAGCCATACCATAATGAAGACTACCCACATCTTCTTCAAGCCCGCTCACCCAACGCGACCAACACACCGATAGAAGAGAGCAGAGTTATGAAGACAACAACCACACCCGTGAGAGTAATCCACGCGTAGGGCTGGATGTCTCTTAGCTGTATGCTAATAACACCAAGCGCATCGCGTATATCCTTCAACTCGGCGTGGAAATATTCTATATCCGTCGCCAAGTATTGCAGGTTATCTATACGTTGTATTATTGCGGTTAAGTCTCTCTTAATGAGCGTAAAGTCTGTTCCAGCTGTTGGGAATAGCCATACTAGGTTCCCAGAATCGGGTAGAAGTTTGAAGGCAGATTTCACACTCTCAAGAATATTATTGAAGGATATGGATGTGGATGCGCGTTCAATCTCCGCCAAAGCAGCCTCAACACGATAAACATTTACAGCATACACCACGATAAATCCAGCCAGCACAAAAACCAGCATTATAGGGATGAGAACGGCTGAGTGTATCTTTAGTCGTTTAACTGTTCTACGCGTTATGGAGTGTATTATCGTTAGTATTCCTATATAGAGAAGCGATATTGCGACTATAAGCGTTAAGGGCATGAAGCTATATGCCCTGCTATAGAAAGCTAATAAAGCCGCAAAGAGAACATACATTCCTAGAACAATATCTAGAATAGCGTATCCCTCAAATGGTAAAGCATATTTCTTCCCCCTCCACTCACCCTCCCTTCCCCTTATACCAAATTTGGGAGTCCTGCTGAAACTCTTGTCTCTCTTGACTAAGGCATGTATTATGGCTATTGAATTATTGAGAGAAATCCCCGTTCCGAAGAGTATTAAGAGAAACACATCCTTGATAAACTGCCGTATACTGTTGTATGCTTTTTTGATGAAAAAGTGCGACGACATGAGCATGGAGATTATTATGACTATCGGATAGAGCATGAGCCACGCCATCATTATGTCTAGACGTGTTGGAAGTCCAACCTTTATGACGAAAGGTATCATGATGACCTGAAGCAGTAGGAGGAGCTGGGGAAGGTGGCGAGTTAGGTGTATTACCGCGTGAATCTTCGTTAGAGCGTTTATCTTAGCGTTCAGTATGTTAGGTATGTATCTGAGGGCTGTCTGGAAAGAGCCAAAAGCCCACCTATACTGCTGTCTCCGCGACGCGTTCATCTGAACAGGAAGCTCGGCGGGCGCTTCAAGGTCATCAATATACATCAACCGCCATCCACGTAGTTGAGCACGGTAGCTCAAATCCAGGTCCTCAGCTAATGATGGAAGCCAGCCTCCAGCATCTTCAATACACTTCTTTCTCCAAACACCAGCCGTGCCGTTGAAATTGATGAAAAGGCCAGAAGCATTCCTTCCCGCTTGTTCTATCTTGAAGTGAAGGTCTAGGCTTAGAGCCTGGGCTGCTGTTAATGCAGAGTAGTCTCTGTTAAGGTGCCCCCAACGCGCCTGCACCAATCCTATGTCATCGCTGGTGAAGTGTTGGAGGGCTTTCTTTAGAAAATCGCGTGGTGGTGCGAAGTCAGCATCAAATATCGCTATAAACTCCCCGCGTGAATACTTTAACGCCTCTTGTAGCGCGCCAGCCTTATAGCCAGCACGCGACCCCCTCCTTAAATGCATTATCCAGTAGCCCATACTCCTATAATGCTCAATCAGCCTTCCACATATCTCGGCGGTCTCATCATCTGAATCATCAACAACAATTATCTGAAGCTTATCCTTAGGATAGTCAAGCATACATACCGACTCCAAAAGACGCTTAACCACGTAGCGCTCATTGTATATCGGTAGCTGTACGGTAACAACTGGATAGTCATCTAATTTCTTCGTAGATGAATTACGATATTTGCGTGCTGAGAATATTAAGTGGAAATACGCTAGTGTGTGTAGTGGAAGTAGTGAGGAGATGGCTAAGAAAATCACCGTAACTGTAAAGTGGAGAAACGACACGGCTGACGCACCTATAAATGCTGCGACAGCCGCTCACTAACCGAATCTTTAAAGCATTTACCTAAATGTAATTCATCTCAGACAGAGACAACTCTTATACTAGAGCCGAATCGCGAACTACCTCTTATTCAATTATTCTTATTCCTTCTCTTCCTTTGTTTCAGAGCCTTCCTTTGTTGCTTCTTCAAATTCTTTCTTCGCCTTTATCGCAGACCTAACTATCTGTGGCAGCTTACCCGGCAGCACGAAGATTAGGACTAGCAGGATGGCGATTATGATTGCGAGCTCAAACAGTGTGAACGGCATCGTATTCTTTTATGTTTTTGATGGAATTTAAACCTTGCTTTTTAGTAGTCAGCTGGCCTTATCCGAGCATTTGACTCATATTACAGTAGGTTCTGGGATATTTTGTGAAGCGTCGTGGGTTTGAGCTAACAGCCATAGGCGTAGTCCATGTAGATTTTGACGACGACTATATTCGTGCGCATCCAGGCGAGGTTGAGGGTGTGGTGGAGGTTTTCCCAGAATACTCCCGCGGATTAGAAGGTATTGAGGAGTACTCGCATCTCTTCCTGTTTTCGTTCCTTGATAGGGTTTCTGAGGAGGATAGGCGCCTGCTGACGATAAAGCCTAGGCGCCTGCTGAGACTGGGGTTCAGCCCAGAACAGCTGCCCACAATAGGGGTTTTTGCGTCAGACTCACCCGTAAGGCCAAATCCTATAGGACTCACATTGGTCAGACTTATAGCGAGAGAGGGGAACATGCTCCGCGTGTATGGTCTAGACCTTTTCAACGGTACGCCAATACTGGACATAAAGCCCTTCCGCAGCGACTATATGGCCAGAAACTTCAAAACACCTGAGTGGGTCGCTAAGCATGACACGAAGCCGCCAGTGTGAGCTGGCTGATAACACATAATATAGGGGCTAGCTAGAGCTAAGGCGGCTGGAAGTGGAAGAGACAAGCCCATGGAGAACAGGAGGCTACAAATGCCCTAGATGCTCATACGAGCTGACTATCCCTCTCAAACCCAGCGATGCCAAGACGCGGAAAGTATGGACACTATACTGCCCAAGATGCGGCTTTACATGGGCGTTGGGAAAGCCTCTAGAAGACATAATATGACATTCTGTCAAATAGGCTATGGACATATAATCAATCAAAATATAGTAAGAAGGGGTTTGTTTTAGCGCTTCCGTACAAATGGCATTACTATACCGACTAGCGCCAGTATGACGACGATTATCAGCAGCGTCTGCAGCGTTGATATTGCTGACCGCAGTTCATCCACATCAGCGCTGAGTGTTTCCACCGTTGACCTAACCGTATTCACGTCTGACTTAACCGTATCAATGTCGCTCTTTGACGCTAGCTGTGTTGTTTCTGCGCGTATCTCGTCAAGCGCGCCTCCCATTGTCTGGCCCAGCTCGTTTATAGCATCTGCAAGGGACTCGGATACTGCTCTAATCCTGTCTTCAAGGCCGGCCAGCT
This sequence comes from Candidatus Pelearchaeum sp., assembly GCA_015520425.1. Classification (GTDB taxonomy): domain Archaea; phylum Thermoproteota; class Nitrososphaeria_A; order Caldarchaeales; family Caldarchaeaceae; genus Pelearchaeum. The sequence goes on from WAQC01000091.1 coordinate 27,877, forward strand.
GCTCGCTGAAGCGCTTCTCCAGCTCCGCGACCTTCTCCTCCACAGCTCTCACCGAGGGCAGCACTGTGAATGTCGTGGAAGCAACCCGCGGCAGGGCGGCCTCCGCACCAACACCAACTATCACCATCTCATAGGTACCTGGCTTGAGCGTGGCGGTAAAGCTGGATGGCAACCTAATAGCGAACTTCCCAGCACCTATTCCTTCAGCATCACCGCTGGTGATTATCTCTCCTGAAAGCGGGTCAACTATCATGTATGATATCTTTACGTCGGAGTATGGTGCTCCAGCTAGGCTACTGCTGACTATGAATAGCGCCTCCTCACCGACGGTTACTATTGGCGGGAGCTCAGGCGATATGTCAGGCACCTTGGGAGTAACCAGCTCATTCCACCTGTCTGGGCCGTATACATAGTCGCGGAATGCCTTCATGATTATCTGGTCTGCCGCTGGGTCTGCCTTCTCTAGGTAGTATGGCCCGTTGCTTACGAAGAAGTGGCCCATCTTGTCATACCAGTCGCTTAGGGCTTTCCACCTTGCAGCCGCCTCGTCAGCGGTTATGATTCCCTCAAGCGGTGGCGGCACATAATTCATAGCCATAAGCTCGTCCAGCGCGTCCTTCAGTATGGGTATCGTCGGGCCCTTAGCTAGGTCTATCTGCTCAACACCTAGCTCCTGGGCCTTGGCCTCGCTGAACGCCGCCTGACCGTTTCCGTACACCCAGTTCATCAAAGCCTGCACATCCCAGGGCGTGTCTTCCCACACATCGGCCTGCGCAGCTATGAACGTGGAGTCTGGGTGCCAGTAGTTTATGTAAACCTCAAGCGTGTTATCATCTACCTGCTTCACGCCCACCAGGTTGTCAACGAATGTTCTTAGGCCTGGATTTTCAACATTGGGGTCATAGATTTCGCTATTTTCGTTCAAGACCTCCAGCGTCGTAGCTATTCCGAACAGTATGTCTGCCATGGTGATTGGCTGTCCGTGATGCCAGAGGCCGAAGTCATATGTGAAGGTTACCTTGCTTGTTGCTCTTGCCCCATCGCCTACATTAACCCACTGCCCCTGCTCTACATCCCAGATAATGGCATCAGAGGGGACAGGTAGCGTTCCGTCTGGTCCCGCCGTCTCTACCGAGAACTGCGCTCTAATCGGTATATACCTCCCTGTGTGTGGGTGTGGCCATACGCCTGGGTCAAATACGGCGTAACGCACTAGCGCGTCGTAGAGCCATGTGAAGCCGGCCTCTCCTGGGGCTGTGTTCCAGCCGCTTACGAAGAGTATTCTCTGCGCGACGGTCAAGGTAGAGCCTGGGCCAGGAGCGAATAACCCAGGTGCGGTAGCTGCCTGCACAACCCTCGGTGTTCTTAACGTAAATAGAGACCATGCACCACCTATCAGGTCTCCAGCAACGTTAGCTACTTTAGCGGCGTATGGGAATGGGGTCACTTGGGTAACTAGCCATACTCTAACGCCATCCTTGGTTCCCAGCTCAGTTACCCGTTGTACAAGCTGGCTTCTCTCTTCAAGCGAACGATAGTCTGCCTGCGCCAGCTTGTTGGCTACGTTAGTGAGCTCTTCTGGTGGCTGGTATACGTTGAAGACAGCGCCGCTTCCTGGCGAGGTGAACATGAAGGCTGGAAGTGTGTCATCGTATGATGTGATGGCTGTGAAAGCCCATCCCTCGGTGTATAGGTTCCACATGCCCGCCTCTGGGTCTCCTGAATAGACTACTTGGAAGGCCTTGAAGCCTGTGGCGTACTCGCGCTGGACTGTGAAGCCGAGCTGTTCTAGCAGGTCGGCTATGTAATCACCTATCTGACGGCGCTCATCCTCAACTCGTATGTAGAAGATAACCTTAACAGGTTCTCCCTGGTACATCCACTTGCCATCAACAAGCTCGGCGCCAGCATTCTTTAGAGCCTGGCTAATCATCTCGCGGGCCTTGTCCAAGTCATGCCTATACTTGGCCTCAAGTTTCTTTATGAAGGCAACCTCCCTAGCATAGTCTGGACTCACAGGCTGCCAGACCGTGTATTGCGGTAAGGCGAAGCCCTTGTAGATGTTGGTAACGATGTAGTCGCGGTCAACTAGTAGGTTGAGCGCTTCCCTTACCTCGCGGATGGCGAATGGGTTGAATCCTTCCTTGAACTGTACAGGATTGACGAAGAGGTCGTTAACGCCTGCGTAGGCATTTAGTAGATTTACATTTGGCGACTCCTTAGCGGCGCGCGCTGCATCGCCCTTGATGTACCACAAGTACATGTCTATCTCGCCTGCTTCTATTCTCCTGAACGCCTTTGCTGGGTCTGGCTCGCGTATCATCACTATCTCATCAACGTATGGTCCCTTCTCCTGCGCTGCGGTTGGATAGGCGTAGAAGGCCACGGCGAGCAGTAGCACAGCCAATAGCATTACCGTAGTTCGGAATATAACATAGTTTTTCATATCACGCTTCGGATAATATTAGCTATTAACAGGTTTATATTCTTAAAGCGCTTTAAATACCAGAGATTATATGATAGGCTTTATATAGGGCTGACGGATTCCGTAATATAGGGTCTTGAGAGCTGATGAAAGGCTAGAGAAGAAGCGTGATGAGCTTACAGATTATAACTACAATACAATAAAGCGCCTCCTGAACCATCTCACACAACAGGAGTACTCTGAAGCTCATAAAAGAAGCTATGTGAATGCGCTCATCCTGCTGTCAAAACACCTAAACGGTAAGCGTTTTGAAGACGCAACCTCTGAAGAACTGATGTCGTTTCTAGCGTATTATC
>WAQC01000092.1 GCA_015520425.1 Candidatus Pelearchaeum sp.
CGACCATCATAATCTAATATGTGTTCTTAGAGCGCTTTAAGCGGTCTTGACCGACATATCACGCCGCTCAGCCCTTTTTATATGATGTTTCTCTGGTGATGGGTGATGGAAGAGAATGAGTTGCTGAGGTTTCTTGAGGAGCGGCTTGAGGAGTGTGAAGAGGCTTATGCGCTCGTTAGGAGGGGCGATTCTGCTGGAGCGTTGAGGATTCTCGGCGAGATTGCTGAGCATCTAGAATGGCTGGTTGAGGAGCTGCGTAGCAGGTATGAGGATGGGGATGGAGAGGTTGTAGTCCGTAAGAAGCTGGTTGGCGGTTTCGTTTGAGATGCGTGTAGGCTCTCTCGTGAGGGCTTTTTAAACACCCGCTTTTTCTCATGCTTCCACCCGCATTATATCTAGCCCTCTTTTCGTTTATTGTATGGGGAAAACGATGAAGGACTGGGCTTTATAAAGGGGCTTGAAATAATCTAGCGTATATGCCTAAGATTGATATTTTTAACCACGAGAGTATGTTCGCCTTATGAAGGCGTTTAGGAAGAGGGCGAAGCCCGCTATCCATAGTATATAGCCTATTATAGACAGAGGTAGGTAGGGCATCTGTGCGCGGTATTCGGTTATCCTTACGCCTATCTGCGCTGCTGTTTCGGCGAAATTCTCTACTTGCAGCCTTATAGAGGCGAGTCGGGGCTGCCCAGGCTCCCAGATGGGGATGTAGAGCTGCGTATTCTGGCAGTCAAGCCCGCCTCCTGGCCTGTTGTCTCCAGGGCCGTAGTCCAGGAGTGTCAGCCGCAGCCTTATGCCGCAGCTTATATTGAAATATTCTACGACAACGTAGTAACCATCGCCCACGATATATGTTATTGAGTCTCTGGACAGTCCATCCATAAAGAGTGAATAGCTGACTGAGCGTTCGGTGGAGTATGTGCGGTATCCAGAGGCTAGAACCGCCGATATTCCCGCGAGGAGCAGGACTAGCCCTAGGATTAGGCAGCGCTTATCAGCGCATCGCGGCGGCAACCCAATGCTCTTAACCACCTTGGCTAGGTAAAAATTTTTTGGATAGTATATACATAGCAAATGCGAAAAATGAGCAATCTCACACGATACATGATAAAGCGCGTAGCCATACTCTCACTAACCTTAGTGCTGGCAATCTACGCCACGGTTGTAATAGCCAATATGGGCGGGTATGTTGATAAGCTCCTCAAAGACCAGATAAAGTTTGAGATTGTCCAGAGGCTTAACCGAGACCCCAAATTTGCCGCGTTATCCAATGAGGAGAAAGAGCGCCTCATAGCGGTTCAGTTTAATGCTCGTATAAAGGCAGCGGGCCTTGACCAGCCATTTCCCATACGCTCAGTAATCCAGCTAACAAACGCATTAACACTGAACCTAGGTAGAGCGTCATTTCTCAAAAGCGCCTCAGGCTCCAGCATGGTCTCTGAGATAATACTTGAACGCCTCCCAAGGACAATACTTCTCTTCACTACGGGAACCGTTCTCGCTTCCCTCCTAGGGCTTTATTTAGGTCTTCAACAAGCGAAGAAAGCATTAAGTAGGTTTGATAGGAGCATGATACTCTTTTCTATATTCACTTATGTCCAGCCTCCTTGGTTCTTCGGGATACTCTTCATACTTCTGTTCTCATTTTATCTACGTATATTCCCACCAGGCGGGATGGTGAGCGCACCACCGCCAGCTGACCCGCTTGGATACGCGCTTGACCTGCTATACCACCTCGCCTTACCGCTAATCACATGGGTTTTCGCCACCTTCGGCTACTGGTCATACACCACGCGGAACATAGTACTCCAGACTATGAGCGAGGACTTCGTCACGGCAGCCAAGGCGCGCGGTCTGCCCAGCAACAGGGTTCTCTTCAGATATGTTCTAAGACCAGCTTCACCACCGATAGTTACTGGGATGGTCTTCGCCTTGGTATTCTCATGGACAGGCGCTATAATCACGGAGGCGGTCTTCAACTGGCCTGGCCTTGGACTGCTGTTTCTCCAGGCCATAGAGGTTCTGGACGCCCCTGTTCTCATAGGCTTGACAGTCGTGCTGGCCTACCTAATCTTCCTCACCGTCATACTCCTTGACATCATATACGCCATTCTAGACCCCCGCATCAAGATTAGCGGGTGAGCAACCATGAGCGCCCCACCAACCGGCCTGAAGCAAGTTTTTAGAGAAGTTCTGAGAAGCAAAACTGGCGTAATTGGAATCATTCTACTCTTGTTCATAACCTCCCTAGCCCTATTAACACCCTTTGTAGCGCCCTTTGACATAGCCAAGAAGTGGAACGACATACAGTGGTGGAGCGACAACCCTGTTCTTGCTGCTCCTGGCTGGATGACTATAATAATGCCAGACAAATATTCAACAACGATAATTCTGGATGAATTCTCTTCAACCACCACTCAACAGGGAGATATACGTATAATCACTCTTACAGGTTCTTTCCGCTACTCATTTAGGAACTTCCCTTCCGAGATAAAGCTGGTGTTAGACGCTGATTATGAGGTGCAAAAGCCGCAGATAAGGATTACATTAAGTAGGCCAGATGGGGAGGATATAGTAATCTTCCAAGGACTGCCCAACAAGGGCGAGAATATAGTGAATTTATCACTTGACCCTCAGAGCCAAGACCTCATAGTTTCCTACTTGTTCAGTAATTTTGGAGTGGCACCAAGCGCTGTGTATCCTGAGGTTGTTCTTTTTGCTGTTAAGGATGCGAATATGAATGACCGCATGAAGGCTAGTGTTCTTAGGGGGATATATCGTCTCAATATTGATGTTATAGCGTTTGACGATAAGACCGATGTAAAGCCGCGTTTGTATGTTTATGGTAATGCGTTTGGTTTGTTCGGGACTGACGCGTTCCGCCGCGACTTAATAGTGGGTATAATGTGGGGCGCTCCCATAGCGCTTGCCTTCGGAACAATAGCGGCTGTGGTTACTGTTTTGTTGCAGGTTATTATAGGCGCTGCTGGGACATGGTTCGGCACGCGTTCTGACGAGCTCGTCCAGCGTGCTGCTGACTTCTTCCTCATAATACCCGTCCTGCCCATACTTATACTGGTCAACATAATCTACGGGATTAACATCTGGGCGTTGTTGGGCTGGGTTATTCTCTTCAGCTTGGTGGGCGTATCCTCCAAGGTTGCGCGTAGCATGGTTCTTCAGATAAGGGAGGAGCAGTACATAGAGGCAGCTATTTCCTATGGTGCCTCCAAGAAGAGGATGCTCTTTCTCTATATCTTGCCGCGCATGCTGCCCTATATGTTCGCCCTCATAGCCCTGAGCGCACCCATCTACATATTCTTAGAAGCAGCCCTAAGCTTCCTCGGCCTCGGAGACCCCAACATACCCAGCTGGGGCAGGATTCTAGGCGACGCTTATGGAGAAGGCGCGCTCTACCTAGGCTACTGGTGGTGGGTCATATTCCCAGCCCTAATGATAATACTAGTCTCGCTAGGATTCACACTGCTCGCATATTCATTTGATAAGGTCGTTAATCCACGTCTAAGAGAGGAGTAAGGGGGGAGGGAGACTACATACATGGCTTTACTCACCGTCAAAGACCTACACCTACATTACAGGACAAGCCGTGGCCCCGTTAGAGCTGTTGATGGTGTTTCGTTCAGCTTAGATGAAGGGGAGACGCTAGCGATAGTTGGTGAAAGTGGATGTGGCAAGTCATCGTTGGCGTATTCTATAATCAAGATACTTCCTCGGAACGTGCATAGGTATGATGGCTCTATTCTCTTTAACAACGTTGGAAATCTCGTTACCC
>WAQC01000093.1 GCA_015520425.1 Candidatus Pelearchaeum sp.
ACCCCCACTGGGACACCATAGCTCTCGGCGAATCCAGCGGCCTCAACCCACCTATTGTTATTATTCTCTATTATGTTGTGCTCAATCACGTTGTTTGACGCCCAGACTAGGAGGGGCCACCTTCCAGTGAGGAGGAGACGGAGGTCTGGCATTAACGTATTGGGCGCTATGCCCACAGCGTTATCGTAGAACTTGGAGTAGCGTATCGTAACGCCATTAGCGCGGGTGCCGCTGTATCCCAGAGTGTTGTTATACGCTTCCGAGTACTCTATGACGCACTCACAGTCCTCGGTAACCTCACCAACGTATATCCCCGAATCCCCGCTGCCAGCAGCAACCACGTGGGACACAACACCCTTCTCACTGGCTAGGAAATTAACGCCATACACGCGGTTGTTCAGCGCCTTCACGTTGAAGACCCTGAAATAGTCGGAATTGACGTAGAAGATTCCGTTACCAAGGTAGTTTTGGACCGTTAGGTTGGCGATTGTTACGTGGGGTGAGAAGACCACGTATATCCCATTACCAAGCCTGTTCCCGCCTTCTAGGATAACATCATCGCGCGACACGCCCTCTATCACTATCCAGGGCTTGTTCTCAACGATGACAGACTCACGGTAGGTTCCTGGCTGTATCACTATCCTATCCCCAGGCTTCGCAGCCTCAACAGCGTCGCTTATGCTGGTGAACTCACCCTCGCGCGAGACTGTTAGAACCCTTCCCTCGGCAGGCCTGGGGGGAGGCTCTATAGAGGCTACCTCACGGCTCCACCAGGGCTCCTCAACGCTGAAGATAAAATATCCAAGCGCCAGGTAGGGTGAGAGGAGAGCAACGAATATTATTACAGCCAATAAGCGCATGAGAGTCTGTAATGCATAAAACTATGAAAATTTTTCAGGCCATCTAGCTCTCGCAAAGTCGCGAACTGCTTCTTCGGAGCTATGCTTTATGACCGAGGGGTAGTGTGATGTGAATTTCTCGGTCTTGGCTACCCATGGGTAGCGGATAAAATCCAGAACCGCTGGCGGGAATGAGAGTATTCTAAGACTCCAGCCCATGCTTGTGAGGGGGTAGATGAGCCACGCTGGGAGCCTCATTAAGCGCTTCCCCAATAGACGCGCCACCTCTGAATAGCGCATAATACCCCTGCTGGCCACATTATACACACCAACAGGCCTATTCTTCAGCGACCAGTAGAGAAGCTCGGCCATGTCATCTTCGTGCATAAACTGCATGGGAGGGTCGTAGCCGCTTACACCAAACATGAAGCGCATACCCGCTATGTCTGTTACGAAGTTCCTAGTATTAGGGCCGAGCACTATAGGCGCTCTATACATGCAGACCTTTATCTCTGGATTCTCGCGCATGAAGTTCAGAAACAGCTCATCAACTATTGCTTTGTGTTTTGAGTAGAGGAACTTTGGATGCCCCCTCCTTGGGTATTCTTCATCCATCGCCTCTGGATTGTCTGGATGTGCTCCGTATGCCGTTGTGCTGCTCAGGTATAGTATGTATGATACACCCGTGGAGCGGCAGGCTTCCAGGACGTTTTTACTACCCTCCACATCTACGGAATACTCCAGCTCTGGGTTGTGTGTTGGGTTGAATATCCAAGCGAGGTGGACTAGGGTATCTACCTTGTTTTCGCGTATTATGCTGGCTAGAGCTTTGTCGCGCACGTCAAGCATGTGGAAAGACCAGCCATGCCTTGAGCGTGGTTCGCGCACATCTATTCCTCCCACCCACTCAAAGTCAGGGTCGCCGACGCAGCGCTCTATCAAAACACCAGCTAGATAGCCTGAGCAGCCCGTTATGAGAACACGGCAGCCCATCCCGTAGATTAGAGCCTGTTCCTAGATATATGGCTGCCTTTTGTCAGCTCTTGTACGACCTTTCCTCCCTCTCCTCAAGCCTCACTCCGAGACCTAGGACTATCCTATTCACGAAGTTGAAGTACGCCGCCACGAGTACCGTGTCTAGTATCGCCCTATCACTGTATCCAGCTTTTCTGAGCATCTCCACATCATCGCCGCTCATGTTGCTTGGGCTTAGTGTGAGCTTCCTGACAAACCTTATGAGAGCCCTCTCCCTCTCGCTTACCCCTGCTTCTTCAAACCTCTCCAGAATCTCCCTAACAATCTCCTCGCTCCTCACGTATTTGGCGAGCATCTCGCGGTGGTGTGTCGTGCAGTAGAGGCATTTGTTAGTGGCTGAGACTACGGAGGCTATGAGCTCCCTCTCGGCCCTGCTAAGACCAGACTCGCCGAACATTAACGTCATGTATAGTGTGAGATGCGCATCCAAGGCTTCTGGGTTTAGGCTATGCGCCCTAAACACGTTGGAGAGCCTGCCACGCTCGCGGCGCACACGCTCAAAAACAGCACGCAACCGCTCATCAGCTACGTCTTCACCAATCACGTCAATCCAGGCTATGCTCCGCATAACAGTAGTAGCGTAAAAATAAGTAAATTAAGCATTATCCCGCTCGTCAATAACTGTAGGAGCCTTAAATACCATAACACCAATAATATGATGCTGTGGGCTACGTCTATAC
>WAQC01000094.1 GCA_015520425.1 Candidatus Pelearchaeum sp.
CGTGGTATTATTGCCGACGCAGCCACAGCGTGGCCGTCTGCTGCTCCGCCTACTCTGGACGCTGCCTCCTCAGCTATGCGCGAAGTAGGTGGCATGCTACCTGAGCGTATGAGCTCCGCAAGCTGGCGCGGCGCTCTCAGAGAAGCCTTAACCCAGCTACCCCCAACCTCGCCCAAGTGGGGTATGAGCGTCTCATAATTCATGAACCCAACAAGATACCGCCTCTGGTCTATGAATGAGCGATAGCTAAGCACCGAGGTATATGTCCCTATGACCTTGCTACCCATACCCCTGAACAAGTCGCCCACGTGAAACCACTGCACCCCACCCCTATTATTGAGCCTCTGCCGCGCTATGAGAGCGTCGGCGCGCTTGAAGGCTTCTTTACGCAGATTTTCCAGCTCCTCAACAATCTTCCTATCTATCTTCCTGTTTTTACAGAAGTTGAGAACCACGTTAGGCCCTTCGCGGTAGTAGCCTACGCTCCCCACCAGCGTGAATGTTGTGGAGAGCCTGTTCCAAAGCTGTTTAAACGCCTTTACGCGATACTTCTCCTCGTCCCCCGCGATTATCTCAACCTCCCCAGCAGCTACTGCATCTTCTAGCGCAATCCTGTTGAGTGATACGAGCTTTCCAGGTATCTCGGCAGAGCCTACAACAGCCTTCCAAGCCTCGTTCTTCCCCAGCCCAAGCTCTCTGGCAAGCAAGTAGGTGGTGGTTGAGCCGCTCACATCACTCTCCCCAGAATACCCATACAACTCCGCATTAACATTCAGCACGCTAGAGTCATCAACCTCTCTCGGGTCGTGGTGGTCTACTATGACGACGTACTGCCCGCTGCTCTTCTGCTCCGCTATCAGGTCTGCCCTCCCAGAGCCTATGTCAAGGTAGATGAAGAGCCGTTCTGGGAGTTGGTGAATCTTCTCCACAACCGCTGGGTGCATCTTCTCTATACACACCTGCCTAGCCTCTATTCCCAGCTTCTCCAGTGTTGCTAGCATTAGCGAGGCCGCGCATAGGCCGTCGGCATCATTATGGAAGACGACGCATACCTTGTCTGCTTCCCTTATCTTTTGTGAAGCCTCCCTGAGCCGCGTTAGTAAATCAGCGCTAAGCTCCACGCCTCTATTATGTGCGCGTTCTGCTCTTAAGTCTTTGAGAGTAGCTCCTCAATTATGTTGGCGTAGACTTGGGCTGCTTCCGCCAGCTCTTCAAGCCGTACATGCTCGCGGGGGCTGTGTATTACTGCGAGGCTTCCAGGGCCGAGTATTACGCCCTCCACGCTACCGTGCTGGGCTATTCTACTTAGGTCTGTCGTGGCCGTGAAGGCGGTGAGTCTTGGCCTCCTACCCACCCTCCTCAACGCATTCAGAGCAACCTTAACAACCCTAGAACGCCTAGGGGTAGCGACTGGAGGAGCGTAGCTCACCGTCTTTACGCTGAACGTGGCGCCGCGATGCTTCCTCACCACCGACGATGAAATCGCCGCTATCCTTCGCTTAACATCCTCTATATCCTCATGGGGCGTTGTGCGCCAGTCTAGGGTTATTGAACAGTTGTCTGGTATTACATTTGGCTTAACGCCCCCGCTTATCATCGTAACCGAGGCGCTACACCTACCCAGCTCTGGGTGGCGCCTGCCGTAGCCTTTCTCAAGCCTCTTGAAACGCCTAACAAGCTCGGCCGCCACGCCTATTGCGTTGACGCCCAAGGCTGGCGAGCTGGCGTGCGCAGACCTGCCCCTAACCGTTACCACGAACTCGCCGCGGCCCCTATTCCCTAGGCAGACGTTAAGCCCAGTAGGCTCGCCCACCACCACGTACTCAGCCCTATAGCCCTTCTTTAGGAGATGCACGGTTCCTAGGCCGTTTACCTCCTCATCAGCCACCGCGGCTAGTATTAGTCTGCCGCTCAGCTGTCTGCCCTCGTCCAGCAGTAGTTTAACAGCGCCCAGCATGGCTGCTAGGCATCCCTTCGCGTCAGCCGCTCCTAGGCCGTAGAGCACGTCTCCCCGTATCTCGCCGTAGAACGGGTTTATGGCCCATGCATCCAAGTCTCCCGCTGGAACGGTATCCAAGTGGGAGTTTAGCATCAGCGTCGGCCCCTCTCTGCCCGTCTCTAGAGTTGCCACTACACTCCCGCGCTCCGCGCCGAGCCGCTCAACGACAGTCCTAAGCCCCAGCTCAGCGGCACGCTCAGCGAAGTAGCTGGCCGCCTGCAGCTCCCGTCCAGGAGGGTTCTCAGTGTTTATACGCACCAGCGTGGCTGCGATGTCCGCGACGTATCCCAGGAGCTCCCCCCGCCCCATAATGTAAGAACTACGCCGCGGGGGTTATTTGCTTAATCTCATCCCCGCCCCCGTTAGGAGGGCAGGGACGAATAACCCAACTGAATTTATGAGACTATCTTCTCATCCACGTTTACGTACCTGCTGGTGCTGCTGGGCTTCTTCTTCCGCGGCGAGTTCCTGAGCAGGATGCCGCAGTATGGGCACCTAACCCCATCGGTTAGGTGATACACGCGGCAGCGGGAGCAGTACTTGTAGCCGTTCGCATAGCTCCGACGCGACGACTTCTGAACTACTACTGTCTCCTGCGTCATGTTTGGTCGCGTTTATGACCGTGTTATGATTTATGAGGGTTATGCATATATAGTATTTACTAGTAAATATCAGTATGCCTCATAGCCGCCGCCTACAGAAAGTCGGCTCAGGAACGCTAACCGTCTCCCTACCTCATGAATGGGTGCGCAGACTCAGCCTAAAGCCTGGTGATGTCGTCACATTGACGGAGACCCCCGACGGCGGGCTGCACATAAGCCCAGAGGTGAAGCCTACGAGCCAGCAGTATTACTGCACCCTTGACCTGGAGAAGTTCAGGGATAAGGAGCTCCTCAGCAGGCTTGTCATCGCAGCATATTTGCAGGGTTTTGAGGGCATTAAAATCATAGGTGGCGACGGGATACCAGCGGACATCCAATCAGCGATTATGGCCACGATAGACCTCCTGCCAGGTATGGAGATTGTGGAGCAGACGTATCGCCGCGTCATAATGCAGTCATTCGTAGACCCACAGAAGTTCCCCGTGGAGACGCTGCTGAAGCGGATTCAAGTGATGATTACCACTATGTTGAATCATCTTAACGAGACGCTCACCAAGGAGAGGTATGAGCTGATTAATGAGATTAGCACGATTGAGAATAAGATAGATGAGCTATACTTCCTCTGCATACGCCAGATATTCGTCAAGGTTAAGTCAGGTCTTCTGGGTGAGGCAGCCCCAGAGGCTTATCTCCACGCCATAGGAGATAGGCTTGTGGTTAGGGCTCTTGAGGAGATAGCGGACTCAATACACATGTCAGCCATGGAGGCTAGTGTGCTGCGGGGCTACAAACTCTCCAAAGAGGTGAAGGAAGAGCTCGGAAGATTACACGAGACCATACAAGTGCTCTTCGGCAAGACGATGAAGTCTTTCTTCAGCCTTGACTCGTGGCTTGCTAACGAGGTGATAGACACAACCAGGAAGGCGTTTGGAGAGCATTTCACCTACGCGGAGGACGTTATAGGCAAAGCCTCCAACCCGCGGGTTGCGGCGATAGTTAGGTCAATCATCTGGAACGCGGTGAGCGTAACGCGGAATTGTAAGATAATAGCCGAGGTTACGGTCAATAGGTTTGTGAGAATACCCTCTAGGCTAATTACTATAGAGCCTGTTTAACGTTGCCTAAAGACGCTGCTCGCCATGCCCGCTGCTAGGCTGGCCGCCGCCAAGAGGAGGAAGAGATTGCTTATCCCCAGCATATCGGCCAAAGCTCCTGATATGGGCGGGCCTACGAAAAACCCTATCCCAATCATGGACTCAAAGCCGCCTATGGCCACCTCTGGCCTCTCTGAGGCTACGGCAGAGACTATGTAGAAGATTACAGCGTAGAAGATGCTCGCTGAGGTTCCCACGAGTATTAGGAGGAGTATCATCGTCGGGTAGCTTGGTATGAATGCGTTTAGGATTAGTGGGCCTCCCATCATAAACCCTACCAAGAGAAGTACGTGAAACATGTTTTTGGGCGGTCTCATGGCTAGGTAGATGGAAGCAACAACCCTGAAGAACCACATGGGGACCGACATAAGCCCTATCTCCAGCTCCACAAACCCTATGTTGGCAGCGTAGCCTGGGACTATCGCCAAGACCGAGGCTAGGGTTGATGTGAATGGTAGGGTAAGAGCATACGCTGGTATGAGCGCCGTGAAGAAGCTCATGCCTATCGCTTTGGGTTTTGCATTACTGTATCCACGTACTTTAAGGCCTAGCAGCGCTGGTATGGCAGCTGCGGATATTATTGCGGAGAGCATGAACATGCTTCTAAGCCCTATTAGCTGGCCTACAACGCCGCCGAATATCGCGCCCAGCATGAACCCTAGAGACCATGCCGCGCTATACTTTCCGAATGCGCGTAGTCTTTCCTCTGGTTTGAAGACATCAGCCAAGAGCGCCTCTGCGACGGGCCAGTAGAAGACCAGAGCGGCGCTGAAGATTACTTGAGAGAGGAACACTCCCAGAAGGTCTGTGGAGAAAGCGAGGGTTAGGCTTGAGAGCGACATGAAGACTGCCGAGAGCGTGAGCGCATACTTCTTGTTTATCTTGTGCAGTATATAGCCTATGAGGAATGGTAGGACGATGTAGAGTATAGACCTCAAAGCACCCATTATCCCCAGGTCGGTGTAGCTTGCGTTGAACTCGTTTGTAGCCAGCACTTGGGACATCCACATCATAGCTGCTATTGACAGCCCAACAAGAGCCAGGCCCGAGCCGAACCTTATGAACGAGAAGTCTTCTTCTATTGACATGACAGACCAAGAACCTTGCTTACCATCATCATTAGCATCTGGATACGCCATGAATAAGGGTTATCGCGGAGCCTTCAATCCTGCGCCTGTTAGTATAACTACGGCCTCTTTCTCTGATGATATAATCTCGTCTATCTCGCGTCTAAGCGCGGCGTATCCCACTGCTGACGAGGGCTCTACGTGGAAGCCCATAAGACCAAGCTCGCGGTGTGCTCTTAGTATCTCCTCGTCTGAGACAATCCTAACCTCGCCGCGCACGATTGTGAGCTCTCTCACCATCTCAGACAGGCGTGGTGGCCTAGCTACTGTAAGCGCGTCAGCTACGCCAACCCTGAACTGGGATGTGTCGTATTTCTCTCCGCGCAGCTCGTAGTATAGGGGGGACATGCTTCTGGGCTGGACGGCGACTATCGTGGGCATGCGCTCAACAGCCCCCGACTCCAGGAGATGCTTGAAGCCATAGATTACTCCCAAGAGTATGGTACCCGCCGATACTGGCACGTATATTACGTCGGGGCTGTTCCACCTAAACTGCTCGGCCAGCTCGTATGCTAGCGTCTTTATCCCTTCAATGAAGTAGGGGTTCCATGCATGGCCTACGTAGATGAATCCACTGTCAGCGCTTGTGGCTGCTTGGGTGATTAGCTCCCTGCTTCCTGAGAGCTTCTCCAGCCTAGCTCCCAACGCCTGTATTTGACGCTCCTTGTGCTCCGAGATTGTGGTGGGTGCGAATATCCTGCACTCAAGCCCAGCGTATGATGCGTAAGCTGCTATTGATGCCCCAGCATTACCAGACGAGTCCTCAGACACGCCCCTGATGTTCCTACTACCAGCGAAGGAGCGGACATAACTCATCA
>WAQC01000095.1 GCA_015520425.1 Candidatus Pelearchaeum sp.
GCTTTAGGCATAGCGCTACTAACGTCCAAGACCACTTATGCTATAGACCCAGTGACCCAGACAGTCAAGGAGCTGGATGAGCATAGGAGGCGCATATTAATGCAGCGTTATGCCAATATACAGAAGTTCGCCGAAGCCTCCAGGATTGGGGTTATAGTCAGCACTAAGCCGGGCCAGATGAGGAGTGGGCTTGCAGTCTTACTGGAGCATGTTCTACGGGATAATGGAAAACATGCAACAATCATAGCAACTGACGAGATTGACGATAAGCTAATCACGGATTACCCCTTTGAGGCATACGTTAATACCGCCTGTCCTAGGATAAGCGTTGAAGACCAGGCTAGATATGCTAAGCCCGTACTGCTTCCTGCCGAGTGCTTAGTAGCCCTTAGGCTTCTTAGCTGGGAAGATATAATAAATAAGGGAATGCTAATGCTTCCCTGGGGCTGGTCAGGCGAGGCCTCTAAAATATTCTGGAAAATTCTGAATGGTAGCCGTAGTAGGAGAGAGGAGGTAGGCGTAGTATGAAGCGTGAGGGGGTAGTAGTTCCTGGAGAGCCGCTCTGCATAATAGAGGAATTCTTCCCAGGTAAGGGGACTAAAGCATCCAACGACGGAAGCATATACTCGCTGTACGTAGGTAAGCCTAGCTTTGACTTTAAGAAGCGGGAAGTGCTGGTAAGCCCGTTCAAGAAAGTGGAAGATATAAGGAAAGGCGAGTACGTGGTTGCGGAGGTTAAGGACCTGCAAGACAAGATAGCGGTGGTTCAAATAATAGCCAAGCCCAACTCAGGCCCATTAAAGTACCGCCGCACAGCAGTAGTGGTAGGTAAGAAGGGAGAGACACTAGACAACGCTATAGGAATAGGAGACATAATAATAGCCTTAGTGTCTAACATATTAAATGGAATGTACACGCTTGATATTTATGCACCCAGATGCGGGGCAATACTTGCTATGTGCAGCCATTGTAGGGGGACGCTTCTCCTTAAGGGCAATTCTCTAACATGCTCCAGATGCGGCAGGAAGGAGAGCAGGAGAATAGCGCATGACTATGGAAATATCACTAAATTGTTCCAGATTATGGGGTGGGGAGTATGAAGATGCGAATAGTACAGGAGAGGGATGATTTTATAGAGCTGCTGATACAAGAGGAGGATGCGTCAATAATAGACTCACTATCAGAGTATATTAATAGAATTGACGGCGTGGAATATGCTGGTTATAGGATTGACCATCCACTTACGGGGGATATAACACTCACAGTTAAGACGCGTGGAAAGCCAACAGCAAGGAAGGCCGTGCTGGAAGCGCTTAAGAACCTTCGCGACTTCGTAGTGAGTATCCAAGAGGAAGTACAAAAACTATAGTTGCTGTCGCAAATGTTTAAATGAGGCTTTGAACGCTGAGCCGTGGGCTGTAGGAATAACAAGACAGGTGATTGAGTGATGGAGTTCTGCCCTAACTGTGGTAAGGTTCTCTCGCCATCAAAGAAAGAAGGACAGGTAGTTTTGATATGTAGGAAGTGCGGATATGCTAAGCCGCTTGAGACACAGCTACAGATTATCTCCAAATCTAGTGGTAAGAGAGAGAAGAGCGATGTAGTCGTGGTCGGCGAGAACTCTAACGAGAAGGTTCTACCAACCACGTCTGACGTAATCTGCCCAGAATGCGGCCATAACGAGGCTTATTGGTGGACGGTCCAAACCCGCTCAGCAGACGAGCCTATGACACAGTTCTTTAGATGTGTCCGCTGCAACCATACGTGGCGCGAATACGCCTAAACCGTAAGGAGGCTTATCCTCCTACCAGCCGAGACTAGGCTGAGCTCTGCTAGAGCGTTCTCAAGAGCCACCACACTGAAGAGACCAGAGATAGTTCCTCCAGCCTCTATAATCCTAGCGTTAAGCTCTCTTATCAGGGCAGGCTGCTTAAGAACGCCAACAACAGCAAGGAGGTTCTCTTT
Source organism: Candidatus Pelearchaeum sp. (assembly GCA_015520425.1). Lineage (GTDB taxonomy): Archaea > Thermoproteota > Nitrososphaeria_A > Caldarchaeales > Caldarchaeaceae > Pelearchaeum. The sequence goes on from WAQC01000095.1 coordinate 1,966, forward strand.
CTTGTTTATCGCGCTACGTGGAAGCCACACCGACTTATACTCGGCCGTCTCCTTTACATAATAGGTGAGCTGCAAAGCCTCGTCAGCATCCCACACAAGCTTATCACTAATGTAGAATATTTTTCTATCCATCATAAGGCCTATGCACGTTGCTATCGGTATTCCAGCCTCATCCAGAGATATTACCCCAGTAATCTTAGAGCCTGCAAAACCATGAACCGCATGTAAGGTTATGAGCTTAAGCAAAGAACCATCAGTAACAACTGGCGTTATATCAACAAACCCGTTATTCATCCTTATTCTCTCCCTAACCATAGAAGGTATATCCAAGTCTTCTATCAAGCGGTTCAGCAGGTCGCGCGTCTTAGCACCACGTGGTAGAGTTTTGTTAGTTACGTATCTAGTTAGCGTGGATATGGGTAATCCAGTTATCTTGGAAAGCTCGCGATAATCATATCTTGACTTCATAAGCTTTAAAAGCTCAACCACGAAAAGACTTGTTGAGGTATCAACATTCTGCTGACGTGATTTTGTCACTGACATATTCAAGACTGATAGAGATGTAGAGCATGTTAAAAAATCTCGCGATTCCGAGAGGTTTAAAATCATACGCGTAAATCCCAGATATACTACACCGTTCAGTATTGAGGGGTATGCGATTTATAGAAAAATTAACCAAAGTGTATCCATTAGTACATATTTCTCGTCCAATATTTTCATCCTAGCTGAAAAAGATAATCAGCGCTGAAGTCTTAAATCATACCAACCCACCTATGTTAGGATATCATGAAGGCGTTTGTACTGGCTACGGTTGGTACGCGCAGTGGCTTACTAGAGGCGCTCCAAGCAGTACGCGGCTCAAACATAGTAAAGGAGGCATACCTGATATGGGGGCCGTATGACATGATATGCAAGGTTGAAGCCGCGTCAATAGGCCAGATGAACACCCTGCTAGACCTAATGTATGACCAAGGATTCATAGATTCCAACACGCTGATAGTAAATGATGAGGGAGGCCTTTCATTTGAGGTAGAAAATGTTAATACAATAAAGAAATGTGCATACATCTTCATAAAGAAACGCCGCCCCTCAGCGCCTCGTCTATGGGATAAATATCTGAAGGGCATAGAGGATATCGTAGAAGCTCATGAGCTGTTCGGTATGTGGGATGTTGTTGTAGCTGTCAGAGAAGAGGCGCGTGAAGAATTTTTTGACAGAGTATTCAAAAAGCTATGGATTTTAACAGAGGTAAACCTCACATCAACACAAACCATGTTCACCGTTAAAGTCTAAAGCCGATAAAGTGGTTAAATAACCTGGTCTAGCCATGATTAGTAAAGAGCTGGGAAAACAGATATGCAATGAGCTACTGCGTATAAGCGATGATATTGACGTTACTGCAATAATCACTTATCCCAAAGGCGAGATTGTTGCAGTTGAGTCCCGAATACCCATAACTCCAGAAACACCTACAGAACACTTTACGTTTCTCACTATAATAATGCGCGGCGCAGTAGAGAAACTTGAGGAGAGATACGGCGAGCTGAGCTTCTTTTGGTTTAGCTTCTCAAAAGGACAGGCAATACTCTTCCCCGCTAAAGATATAGTGATAATAATAGGCTTAAAGCCCCACGCACCACAGGAAACAATAACCAGAGTATTTGAGAGAGTAAGGGAGATAAAGCATAGCATCAGGTCATGAAGTTCCGTAAATTTACCAGCTATAAACCCTCGTAGTTACAGGTTTTTATCAGAGCGTAAGACTAGAAACGCTGGAAACACCTGTTTCCAGAGAGGGCCCGTAGCCTAGAATGGATAGGGCGTCGGCCTCCGGAGCCGAAGGTCGTGGGTTCAAGTCCCACCGGGCCCGTTATGTCTATCCGAAGTTGATGCTTATGTGGTGGAGTTCTGCGATTCCATCAACCACTATGGCTATTCCAAAGTTTATTGAGTCTCCCTCAGCCCATACGATTACTCTATTTATGTTATTGGCGGTTCCCCATTCTTCTAGGAATGAGTTGAGAAGCGCCTTGACGTCTTCCCAGTCATCTTCGGTCATGAAGTTAGCTGAGCCTTCAATGTATGTGAATGGGGCAGCCACCTTGGCTGGCCTTACTAGCTGGAATCCAGAATCCTCTATCAGCGATTCTACCCTCTTTATCCTCTCGTCGCGCCCTATCTCAGGTTTTGGCGGAAGCTCCTCTACTCCTCCGAGTTTTACGAGAAAGGCTCTAAAAGCTTCCTCTGGAGAGTTTCCTTTCCCAAGCCCAACATAGTATTCTCCCGTGAATGTGGCGCCTACGGCGGCTATTGCTCCTAGTTCTGCGACAACCCCGCCAGCACCAGCGGTGTACACGGGGATGAAATAAACATCGTAGTCTCCTATCCTATATAGTATGTTATCGCCTATGCGTGGGTCTCTCAATAGTGTTCGCAGCGTGGCAAAGTCTGGATTTCTCTCTAGAGCTTCTAAGACCGCGCTTGGGCCTAGGAATTTGGTAGGCGAGTCAAGCGCTACTTGGTAGAAGATTAGTTCTCCAAAGTTCGGCTCATCGTTCCGCACAATCATGTATCCAGCAAGATTTTTACCAGCAGCGCCGCGTAGCTCTAGAGATAGCAGCCCAATAAATTCAGGCTTATCAAGCAGGGGAGGCTGAGCTATTATGTAGTATGGCGATAAACCGCGCGGAACCTCATAAAACTCCTTAGCCACTATGAATGTACTAGGGTCGGTTACATGGAAGAATCCAAACATATAGACCCGCCAGTTGAACAGCTCCTCTGGATAGCGCAGCTGGCTTCCGAGCCACTCAGGTATTTCTGTTGTAACGTAGTCTGAGTAGACTGTTTTGAAGAGCTTGCTGAAGAAGTCGTCTCCTGTTATGATTAGCTGTATGTCGCCGTTGAATGTGTCTATGAGCGCGTATCCCACTAGCCGTATTATTGGGTTTCCTCCGCTCCAGGGGACGTTGCTGGCTTCTACCCCGAACATGAGTGGCATGAGCCAGTAAGTATTCTCGCCGTCTGTTACGGGGAGCATATCTATGCGCTGGCCTCCGAATTCATAGAGGAAGTAGGGGAAGAGGAGCTGCATTCGGTCATAAACATCGCGATACCGTAGGGCGTGGATAGTCCTGTCAGGGTAGGATAGTAGGAAGCTCGGCTCAAAGACCCAGCTGAGGGGTGGCTGTATGCTTATTCCCCCAGAGCCCGTGTAGAAGAAGCCTTCAAGCTCGTCGCTGGTTTCGCGGCCAACTGGGTATGCAGCCCACGTCTCTTGGAACAAGCCGCCCTCACCATAGTATATGCGCCGCTGCTTGAAGAAGAGCTCGGTATCTATTATCGTACCCGCATAGCCGTCAAGTATTAGGAAGCCGTTGGGGACGTGGGTATAGACTAAATGCCCCGCGTACCATCTATCTTCTGCGCGGACTGTCGTGGGTAAGACTGGCTTCATTGAGGCGCTCCAGTAGAGGCTGCCGTTGAAGCGTATGATATCCGAGTCTTGGAAATCCACGTAGGGGATTAACCCTATCTCAGGCTTTAGCTTCGCGAAGGCAGCTTGCCAGTCCCATAGGCGTATCTTACTCAGTATAGCTTGATTCTCTGCTATGTAGTCATCTATACGCGATGGCGGTATAGGTGAGAGACTGAAGTTATACGGCACTACCCTAACGTCATCAAGCTCGGCCAAGTATCTATTCACCGCAATCTGCTGCGCGGTATATGGGCCTCGCCACTCCACCTTACGCGCATCTGCTATACTGTTATTTACAGCGACCACAGAAGCAGTAACCAGCAGTATCAAGAAGATTGAGATAAGCCTAAGGGTTATTGCGCGTTTTGATAGGGTTGAATCACCTCGCCGCCTATCCATAACTGCGAATACTGTGAATAATACCCCCGCCGCAAAAGCTCCCGTGATTATGTATTTAGTGTTGAAGTCTATGAATGATGGGAAGAAGAGATTAAAGACAGACCAGAGTATGGCTAGTGCTATTAAGCCTTGGATTGTAGCCCAGGGTATTTTTGCCTGTCCTTTTGAGAGGAGCTCGGCATACGCTCTAGATGCTGCTTTTACCACATGGGTAAGCCCTACCAGTAGCGCTAGTCTTATTCCTATAGCGCCAAGTATTGGCGGTATGATTAGGGTGAGCGCGGGTATTAGGGGGATTACCGTGTTCTGGGCATAGCTCATCTCCAGAGGTGTTGTAAATGGTAGAAAGAATATTCCCCATAGTTTTTCAAGCCCTGGATTCCATCCTGCGAACATCCCCACTACGGAGAGGCCGAAGAAGAGGTTGCTGAATAGGAAGATACCTAGGATGAGCTTGGTAAGCTGCCACATGACGAATCTCGTTGGGCCGAGCTTGTATTTGCCGAAATCTACATGCTCAAACCTACCTGATTCCACATCCCTTCTAAGAAAACCCAGAAGCACCCGCGCGCTCCACCAAGTTACTGAGCGGCGATTTCTAAAATCCAGCCTAAACAACGCTATGAACGATAGGATAAAGCCAGCTATCAGCGAGTAGTATATCGGCCTTACGAAAAGGTCTCCAAACTCTATAATGTTAAACCAGAACGATACTATCTGGCCTATCGTTATTAAGATTGTAACACCGAAAACCACCGCCAATAAGAGCTTGGCCCACCTAGCGGGCCTTCGTCCTTCCCTGCTATAATTTCTGCTAACCATAAATTAAACTCCACATGACGTGCCTCACTATCAGGCTACTATCTATTAAGTATTTGAGAGAGAATAACCATGAATCAACCACCTAACCCCACAACACCTATAGATAGCCCCTTTAGACAGGACAGTACGAGAAACGATTTATACGCTCCCTTTTCAAACGCAATATATAGCAACGAGGGCCGGTGGCTCAGCTTGGTTAGAGCGCTCGGCTGATAACCGGGAGGTCGCCGGTTCAAATCCGGCCCGGCCCATCTTATATGTAGCCCATTACGCCTAGTGAGGGGAATCTATTCAGGAATTCTGCGACGAGTATTTTGTATGTGTATGGTTTTCCGCTTGTTTTGGGTAGTTCGGCCAGTCCCATGATTATTCTGAAGGCTTCAGCTTCGGAGCCGCGTTCTCTTATTATGTAGAATGGTTCTTCTGATTCGTGGTTTTTTACGAAGACGAATGGTAGGTAGAGACGCTCTGCTACTGTCGCGGGTAGCATTTCCTTGATTTGTTGTAGTTCTTTCTTGTTGAAGAAGTGTTTCCATCCTCCGACTGTTTCTACGTATGGCTCGTCCATCTCTAGGAGGCGTGAGAGCCGTTCAACCCGTCTAGGCAGGGCATCGTTAATATGCCTGAGGGTGTGAGACAGCCACTCATCAACGGATGACGACAACCCCGTACTCCACCTGTCTAGATATGGATAAGAGTTGGTTATATGGATTGGGCTGTTATGGATAAGCCTGAGGAGACCGTATCTTCCGAGGTCATATTCCGCGGTAGGGTGTTTAGCGTTGTCCGCGACAGAGTGCGCCACGGCTCTCGCGAGTATGTTAGGGAGGTTGTAGTTCACCCAGGGGCTGTCGCCATTATAGCGATGACCAGCGCTCGCGAGATTCTCCTAGTCAAGCAGTTCAGATACCCCGCGGGGAGATACCTAGTTGAGATTCCCGCAGGAACCCTAGAGGAAGGAGAATCCCCAGAAAGCTGTGCTGTGAGGGAGCTTGAGGAGGAAACAGGCTATAGGGCTTGTAGGATTGAGAAGATTACAGAGTTCTTTCTAGCCCCTGGCTATAGCACCGAGATAATCCATCTTTTCATGGCATATGAGCTTGAGCGCTCAACAGCCAATCCCGACGTTGACGAGCATATAACCCTGCTAAAGGTTAGAGCAGAGGAGGCGTTGGCGATGATTGATAAGGGGGAGATAATTGATGCGAAAACAATAGCGGCTCTTCTCTACTTAAAACAAAAACGTCCAGAAGTGTTTAATGTTTGAAGTGTTCCCAACCCCCCGCTCTTACATCATGCCACTTTCCTCCATAATATGCCCTAATCACACCCGCATTATCTACTACGCGGCCTAGTATTATTAGACGAGCCCCTATAGCAGTCAAACGTCTGTTGAGCATGTCAATACCGTCTTGCCTAACTGTGAAGACCAGCTCATACTCCTCCCCTCCGTATAGTGCTAGGTTTAGGGGGTCTAGCCCATTATCGGCTGCGTATCTCTCAGCAGCTTCGCTTATTGGGATGCTGTCTATCTCAAAACCAACCCCGCTGGCGTTGGCGAGCTGTATTAGAGACCTTGCCAAACCATCGCTGGAGTCTATGCATGACGAGACAACACCAGACCTTGCCAGCTCGCGGCCTTCCCTGAGGCGCGCACGCGGGTTCAGCACACTCTCAACAAGCCCATAATTCTCCTGTATGTTGTTGAGGAGGGCGTGAAGACCTGCTGCTGTTTCTCCAAACACGCCAGTAGTAGCCAGTATATCTCCTGGCCTAGCTCCTGAGCGCGGTATGAGACCATTATCAGCTCTTCCTACACCAGCCACAGATATTACCACGCTATCGCACTGATTCGTGTCTCCGCCCACTATGCTTGCCCCATACTCCCTACAAGCATTCTCCATACCCTGCCAGAGTTCTTCAAACTCCCGAATCAACATACTAGACTTGAGACCTAGGCTTGTGAGCATGTAGAGCGGTTCTGCGCCTTTGGCGGCTAGGTCGCTTACTACAGACACAATAGCCTTACGCCCCGCCTGCTCCCATGACATTCCTGGAGGGATGTCAGTATCCTCCACAAGCATATCCGTTGAAATCACCAGTACGCCGCTATACCTAAACGCTGTAGCATCATCACCCTTGTCCAGCAAGGGAGAATATGGAGCGCCTAGCCTACGCTGGATGTATGCTAATACCCAGTCCTCACCCACATCCCTGAGCGTGGATGAGCCCTCGCCTATGGACATCCATTTTTAGCGCATATCCTTATGATTTAGTCCTTCCCCACCAGTCGTTTAGCTAGTGTTTTCAAACACCATTTGAAAAATCGCCAATACTCGCCCAAACTCAGCTTGGATTGGCCTACTCTCCTCTCCCTGAAAATCAGCGGAACCTCAGCAAACGACGCACCCACCTGCTTGAGTTTATAGAGCATCTGAACCTGGAAAACATAGCCTTGCTCTACATCATCCATACGCGTCATGGATAGAGTGGATGCGCGATAAACCCTATAACCCGAAGTAAGGTCTCGCGCATTAACGCCAGTAGCTATACGTGCTATGATATTAGCGCCCTTGCTCACTATTTTTCTATAAAGACCAGCCGACCATCTTCCGCCTTTAATGTATCTGGATGCTATAGCAACATCTTTCCCCATTTTTATTTCGCTTAGTAGCGAGGGTATGAGATTGGGCTCATGGGAGCCGTCTGCATCCATAACTCCGATAGCATCAACATTAAGGTTGTTAATGACGAAGGTAAAGCCCTCGCGATAGGCCGAGCCGAGGCCCATCTTACGTCCCCGATTTATAACATGAACCCTAACATCATGCTCCGCGAGCCTCTTAGCTATCTCCGCAGTACCATCAGGGCTTCCATCATCAACTATGACCACATATCCATTTATCTTGTTGGAGTCAAAAACCTCAAGAATGGAGCGGATTATATTCTCTATATTTCCAGCCTCATTATATGTTGGAATGACTACAGCTACCGAAGGCCAAGCCATGACCAGCGCTTTTATGTACGGGTATAGAAGCTAAAAATGTTGAGTAGCAGAGACAAGGTGCTACAACATTTAAATAAACATGCTGAAAGACCCCCAATATGGAGAGGCTTACAGAAACAGCGCCGCTGGCCGAGGCGATAGAGAACCTTAGGCAGGGAAATGGTGTTAGGATAATACAACGCGGCAATCATAGGATTCTCAGGATAGAATGGCTCAACCTCTTCAACACGCCACAACTTCTTAACGCGCTCTCCGAGATAATAGCAAACGAATGCCGCATACATGGCTACAAGCCAGACGCTGTTGCCTCTATAGAAACGTCAGGCGCCAAGTATGGTGTAGCTGTCTCGCTCAAAATGGGGATACCATACTTCTCCATACATAAAGTTGAGAAAATAATATTTCTAGAAACAATATGTGCCGAAAGTAAATCAATAACCGAGGACCGCGCGGTTCAGCTTTTTATAGATAAGCCAGTAGTCTCCAAATTCAGCAGAATCCTCTTGGTGGATGATATTAGGAGAACCTCCAACACCATTGATAATGCTGTTAATCTATTGCGTAAGAGCGGCTGTGAGGTAGAGGCCTGCTTCACTATACTTGATTTTAGATTTGCTGGTCATCCCCTTCCAGAAACGCTTCCCCCATCGCGTTATCATCCGCTAATCATAATATCGGAAGTAAGCGATGATGGCCGCTGCGTTGTGGAGCTTGGTGAGGCTCTGAAGTATCTTTAGAAGCATGCAAGGAAGCCATGAATGCTGGAGAGGATAAGATAGTAGTTATTGATTTTGGCGGCCAGTATGCGCATCTGATTAGCAGACGAATACGCGAGCTTGGAGTGAAGGCTGTAGTAGTTCCATACAGCGATGTTGAGGCGAGCGATGAGATACGCGGAGCCAAGGGATTCATACTCTCAGGAGGCCCTGCAAGCGTTTATGGGGATGGAAGCCCGCGTATAGACTTGAAAAAGCTTGGAGAAAAGCCAATACTCGGCATATGCTATGGCCTCCAGCTAATAGCGCACCAACTCGGCGGCAGGGTTGAGAAAGCCACACAACGCGAGTATGGCAGAACACCAATCCAAATAGTTAATGACTCGCCATTGTTTCAAAACCTTCCAACCAGCTTTGAGGTATGGATGAGCCATTCTGACAAGATATCAGCATTACCTTCCTCGTTTAGGCAGATAGCCCAGACAGAATACTCGCAGTATGCTGCTATACAAGATGAGAACGCCAGAATATTCGGCGTTCAGTTCCATCCAGAGGTGTCGCACACTCAGCACGGCAAGGAAATCTTGGGGAACTTCATATTTCATATATGTGGGTGTGGCAAAAGCTGGAGCATAGAGGACTATGCCGAGAAGGTGGTTTCTGATATTTCTAGAGAGGTTGGAGACGGCCGCGTTCTATGCGCGCTGAGCGGCGGGGTTGATTCAACAGTAACAGCAGTACTAGTGAAGAAGGCGGTAGGCGATAGGCTTACATGCGTATTTGTCAATCATGGGCTTCTCAGAAAGGGCGAAGCGGAGCAGGTTCTTAAGATATATCGCGACCAACTAAAGCTCCCAAACCTGAAATACGTAGATGCCTCCGAGAGATTCTTATCAAAGCTTAAGGGGGTTAAAGACCCTGAGGAGAAGAGGAAGATAATAGGCCGAGAGTTTACGGCGGTCTTTGAGGAGATAAACAGCCAATACGGGCCCTTTGATTATCTAGCGCAGGGCACGTTATACCCTGATGTTATTGAGAGCGGTGTCTCGCGGGCTTCTGCGTCAAGGATAAAGTCGCATCACAACGTTGGAGGCCTGCCTCCTAACCTAAGATTCAAGCTGATAGAACCTTTGCGCGAGCTCTACAAAGACGAGGTACGACAGCTGGCAACTATACTAGGTGTGCCAGATAGGATAGCTAAACGCCACCCATTCCCAGGCCCTGGCCTGGCTGTGAGGATAATAGGCGAGGTAACGGAGGAGAAGCTCCGTATATGCAGAGAGGCGAGTAGCATAGTTGAGGAAGAGCTGGAGCGCGAGGGGCTTCTTGACAAGATATGGCAGGCATTCGCCGTAGTAGGCGATGACATGGCCACGGGGGTTAAGGGGGACGAGAGAAGCTACGGCCACATAGTAATCGTAAGAGCAGTAGTCTCCGAAGACGCAATGACAGCAGACTGGGCAAGACTCCCCCACAGCCTTCTAGACAGAATATCAAGAAGAATAACCAACGAAGTGGAAGGAGTAACATGGGTTGCATATGCTATATCCAGCAAGCCACCATCCACAATAGAGCCGCAGTAAAGAAACGTCTAAAAACAACCACAACAAACCGCAAATCAGAGCCCTGGTAGCTCAGTCGGGTAGAGCGGCCGCCTTGTAAGCGGCAGGTCGAGGGTTCAAAGCCCTCCCAGGGCTTACAACATTACTCTATAATCCTACCCGTAGCAATCTCAAAGGCTCTTAGAATGTCTTTCTTTGAGATTATTCCGACTATGCGCTGGGGGTTGTTTCTATCCACCACTGGAAGTCTCCCTACGTTGTGTTTGTACATTTTATCTAGGGCTTCGCGCATGGTTTCGTCTGGATACGCTACTACGAGGTTTTTGCTCGCTATCTCTATTACCCTAGTCTCGCCGCGCTTCTCGTTTGGCACTTTTTGAACGTCGCTTAACGTTACTATGCCCACGAGCTTGTCTTTTTCCACTATCGGGTACCCCATATGGCCGTATTCTTCAAACATGATTTCAAGAGCTGCTACGGGCATGTCAGAAGGCACCGTTACTACGTTGCGTGTCATTACTTCTTCTACTGTTATTACGTCTAGTGCGTATGGTCTTCCCATTCTGAGCTTTACGCCTCTCCTTTCTAGTTTTATCGTGTAGATTGATGAGCCTTTGAGGAATATCCAGGCTACGAAGAAGCTTGAGACAGAGGAGGCCATTAGTGGCGGTATTAGTGCGTAGTCGCCTGACATCTCGGGTATCATTACTATGACGTTAAGTGGGGCTTGTGCTGCTCCAGCGAATAGCGCTCCCATGCCAGCTAGTGTGTATGTGAATGGATGGCTCACAAGGTTTGGAAATGCCGCCTGGAATAGTATTCCTGTGGCTGTTCCGAACATGGAGCCTATGTATAGGCTTGGGGCGAATATTCCCCCGCTTCCTCCAGAGCCTATCGTAAATGATGTGGCCAGAATCTTCAACATTCCCAGGGTTAGGACTAGCATGAGCGTTAGCTCTCCTGCGAGTACCATGTTAATCCCCTCATAGCCCACGCCACCTATGCCGAATTGTGGGAAGAGCATTAGCAGTACTCCAGTTGCTAGACCGCCCAGCACAGGTTTGTATCTGTCGGGAATACGTAGCCTGGCGAAAACTTCCTCAAAGGCATAGAATACTTTAACCCATACTACCGCGAGGAGCCCGAATATTATTCCCAGCAGTATGTAGAGTAGCAACTCCTGTGGGTTCCAGGTTGTTATTATTGGAGCATTGAACGCTGGCCTCTGTCCTAAGACTGAGGCTGCTGTTGCCGCTCCTATGACTGAGGCGAGGATTACTGCTGTGGCGTTGAAGATGCTTATGCCGCGTAGGAGTACCTCCATCCCGAAGATGGCGCCGCCCAGCGGGGCGTTGAATGTCCCAGCTATTCCCGCTGAGAGGCCGCATACGACTAGTAAGCGCGTGTCGTTGGGGCTTAGCTTGAATATCTGCGCAAGTAGCGAGCCTATTGAAGCACCTATCTGCGCTATCGGCCCTTCCCTACCAGCGCTGCCGCCAGAGCCTATGGTTATGGACGAGACGATTATCTTCATAAACGCTACACGCTTCCTTATCCTTCCCCCTCTCAGCGCGACAGCTTCCATAACTTCTGGTACTCCATGCCCTTTTGTTTCTGGCGCATATTTCATCACAATTGAGCCTACTATGAGGCCACCTAAAGCGGGGAGAAATATCATACCAGCGTTATAGCCCGCAATATCAAACGAAATTAGGGGAAGTACGGTGTCAAAAAATAGTCTATTGTTTAGCGATACCATCTGGCGGAAGATTATCGCGCCTAACCCTCCAGCTAATCCCGCTAAAGCGCCTAAAATATCCAGAACTATTAGCCGTTTTGTGTATTCTGGTAATTTTAATGCAACCATTTACGCAGCCCTCCTAACCCTATTAGGCTTAGGTTTGTTGAGGGGATAGATAATCCCCCAATTTTTTGGATAATACTTGATTAACTGAGAGTGCTAATTGTTGCTTGCCATCTTATTCGTTGAAAATCCACCATTTAAGTCTTGATTTTCTTGGCTTGATTATTTTTATCATGAGAAATCAGCATTTATTTCTAGCTGGTTGAAGCGTATGAGGAGGCTTGGACATATCAGTAATGTGGATAGCCTTGTTGATTCTGCTCCAGCGCATATTAGGCGTGAAGTTAAGGCTGTTTTACAGGCTCTTGATAAAGCCATAGCCGCTGTACAGCCAGCTAAGCTACTCCATGATAAAATTACTGTGAGAGGAGAGGTGTTTAGGGTTGGGGGCAGGCGGTTAAATCTTGACAAGTTTGATGAGGTTGTGTTACTGGGAGCTGGCAAAGCAGCGCTGGGCATGGCTAAAGCCATTCTGGAGCTTCTCGGCCGTAGAATTAAGCGCGGCGTCATAGTAGTACCCTATGGCTCTAACGTGAAAATGCTGGATTGTGTTGAAGTTCTGGAGGCAGGCCATCCAATACCAGATACAAACGGAGTAAAAGCAGCACAACATATTATTGAGCTGGCAGAAAGCTGTAAGGAGAATACATTAGCGGTATTCCTACTGTCAGGCGGTGCTTCGGCTCTTATTCCTCTCCCCGCCGATGGAGTCTCACTGGAAGATAAGATAGAGATTACAAATCTCCTCATGAAGTCTGGAGCTAACATTCATGAGTTGAACACTGTGCGTAAGCATATTTCGGCAATAAAGGGTGGACAGTTGGCGAAGGCGCTCAGTAGGTCGCGTGTAGTCTCGCTTATACTATCAGACGTGGTAGGCGACGATATAGCTACCATCGGCTCTGGCCCAACAGCGCCAGACGTAACAACTTATACTGATGCGCTACAGATATTGGAGAGGCGCGGAATTATAGATAAGACACCATCAAGCATCCTCACTAGACTTAGGCGCGGCGCGTCTGGCGAAATCCCCGAAACCCCCAAACCATCTGACAACATCTTTAAACATGTAACAAACATAGTAATAGGCGGCAATTTTGACGCGTGTAGGGCTGCGGCCAGTTTTATGCGACGTTCTGGTTATAGGTCTATGATAGTGTCTTCGCATCTTGAAGGGGAGGCGCGTGAGGTTGGCCGTGCATTTTCTTCTGTTGCGCTAAGTGTTGAGCGCTATGGGGTTCCTCTTAAGAGGCCGTGTGCGTTTGTTATAGGCGGTGAGACTACAGTATCGGTGCGCGGTGATGGTGTTGGTGGGAGAAACCAGGAGCTGGTTCTAGCCGCTGTGGAGAAGCTGGCTGATACCCGTAAGGCCGTTCTAGCATCTCTGGGAACCGATGGAATAGACGGCCCAACAGACGCGGCAGGCGCTATATGCAGCTCCAACACCCTAAGGCAAGCGCTTGAAGCAGGTCTAAATGCTGACGATTATCTAAGGCATAATGATTCATATAACTTCTTCAAAAAAGTTGGAGGGCTTATACTTACTGGGAGGACAGGTACTAATGTGGGTGATGTGGCTATCCTCTGCGTAGGTGATTAATTTCTTACCGTTCAGGGCCCCCGAATGCCTCGCTAATCTCTAGACATATGTGCTTGGTCTCCAGATACTCCATGAGCCCCTCAATACCCTGCTCGCGTCCTATCCCGCTCTGCTTATACCCTCCGAAAGGCGGCTCAGGACCAGGGTTGAGATGGCGGTTAACCCATAGTGTTCCAGTCCGCACACCACGCGCAACGCGCATAATACGGAATAGATTACGCGACCAGATATTTCCAGCAAGCCCATACTTCGTGTCGTTAGCTATCTCAATCGCTTCGCGCTCATCCTTAAACGGGATGACACAAACCACAGGCCCGAAAATCTCCTCTTGGAAGATGCGCATATCCCGCGAGACGTTGTCAAAGATTGTTGGTTGGATGAAGAAGCCTTTAGCCAGCTCGCCTTCGGTTAGTCTCTTACCCCCATAGAGGAGACGCGCTCCCTCATCAACGCCAGACTTTATGTATGACAATACTCTGTTGAGCTGGCGCTCCGATATTATAGGCCCCATCTCCGTGCTTGGGTCCAAGCCGTTACCAACCTTAATCCCCTTGGCAAGCTCCACAAACTTTCTAACGAACTCGTCGTATATCGTCTCTTGAATAAGTAGCCTAGAGCCAGCATTACATGACTGGCCAGCGCTCCTGAAGATTCCCCACAAAGCACCGCGCAGCGCCTGCTCCAAATTCGCATCGTCAAACACTATGTTGGCCGACTTACCACCACACTCCAGGTTTATCTTCTTCAGATTAACCGCAGCCATCTCCATTATCCTACGCCCCGTCTCAGTAGAGCCCGTGAATGAGATTTTGTCAACTTTCGTATTTTTGACGAGCGCGCTTCCAGTCGGGTCTCCTGGGCCTGTTACCACGTTTAGAACGCCGCGGGGTAGTTCTTCTATTGAGCTTATGAGCTTCGCGACTTCCAGCGATATTGCTGGGGTGTATTCTGATGGTTTTAGGACTATTGTGCATCCCGCGGCCAGTGCTGGGGCAAGCTTCCATGAGGCGAGCTGTATTGGCGAGTTCCAGGGGACTATGAGGCCGCATACGCCTACAGGCTCTTTCACGACTAGACTAACATCGCTTGAGCCGTAGCGCGGTATGTTTCCCAGAACCACGCGAGCTAGAGCGCCATAATATTCAAAGACGTTAGCGGCGTATAGTATCTCTCCCCGCGCGTTTTTTATTGGCTTGCCGTTCTCGCGCGTGAGTAGTGTTGCTAGGGTATCTGCGTTTGAGCGGAGGAGCTCAGCTATCTTGAAGAGGACACGAGCCCTTTCTTGGGGTTTCTTCTCGCTCCACACCCCTGAGAAGAAAGCATCACGCGCCGCGTCTACTGCGGCGTCAACATCCTCGGCGGTTGACTGTTGAGCTTCAGCAACTAGCTCGCCAGTAGCTGGGTTTATACTCTCCAGCTTCTCTTCAGAAGACGACCTAACCCACTCACCATTCACATAGTTAAGATACGTCTGGACAGCCCTGGCTTCCACCATCTCTTATAAATGCACCCCCGAACCTAGTTAGGGCTTACCGCCTGAATCTTACCTTTTCTATAAAAGCTTAACGCGAATCTGCATAACATAAATTAATCATCAAGGAAACGACGGTCATCCCGTATGTCGGCTGTGCAGGAGGGCTTTAAGGAGGTTATGCGCCACTATGCGCAGGGGGTTACCGTTGTTACAGCCCGTCATGGTGAGAGACTTATCGGGATTACGGTCAGTTCCTTCACCTCCATCTCTATGAACCCCCCTCTGGCTATGATTGCTATAGCTAAGGCAAGCTCTTCTCATGAGCCGCTAGTGAATGCGGAGCATTTCGCTGTTAATGTGTTATCATCAGACCAGGCGTGGGTTTCGGAGCGCTTCGCCGGCCGTGTGGCTGGAGTGAGGGATAAGTTTGAGAACATACCATACCGCCTAGGCAGTACAGGCTCGCCCCTCATACTGGGAGCCGTAGCATGGCTTGAGTGCAAACGTTGGCGCGTCTATGAGGGCGGAGACCACAGCATAATAATAGGCGAGGTGATAGAGGCACGCCTAACAAGAAGAACACAACCCCTCGTATATTACAACAGGAGCTACACGACAGTGACTGACCCCTTCGCCTTAGCTACAGATTACTACTCGCTTCTGCATGAGTGGTGAGAAGGTCTATCTATATAATTGATTTACCATCTCTATAAACATAGCAAAATCCTTAATTATCATAAGAAACGCCGAGCATGTAAGGGTCATGTCCTTCAGTATAACGCGGGTAAGTCATGTTGAGATTAGGGTAACCAACTTGGATAGGGCGTGGGAGTTTTACGTCGGTCTTCTTGGGCTTGTGGAGACCGAACGTGATGGTGGTAGGATATATCTCCGCGGCCTTGAGGAGAGGCAGCACCATAGCATAGTGCTGAAGCAGGCAGAAAGCCCTGGGGTTGCCCATTTCTCATATAGGGTGAGCGACCCAGAAGACTTGGATAGGCTGACGGAGTTCTTCAAGGCAAAGAAGCTACCAGTAGTGAGGCTACCCGCAGGAAGCGAGAAGGGGCAGGGAGAGGCGATAAGGGTTCAAGACCCGCTAGGCTTCCCAGTAGAGTTCTACCACGAGATGGACGAGGCAGAACGGATGCTCCAGCAGTTCCACCTACATAGGGGAGTTAGCCCCATGCGGCTGGACCACGTCAACTGCCAGACCCCAGACGTGCAGAAGGGCTATGACTACTACGTGGGTGAGCTTGGTTTCTGGGTTTCCGAATACACAGAGACCGACGACGGCAAGCTCTGGGCTGTCTGGATGCACCGTAAGCAGAATGTCCATGACATAGCGCTCATGACTGGGACAGGCCCAAGGCTTCACCACTTCGCCGTCTGGGTTCAGGACATGGTGGGCGTGATAAGAGCCTGCGACATACTAGCAGGAGCTGGGATGACAGACAACATAGAACGCGGCCCTGGGAGACATGGACTATCAAACGCCTTCTTCGTATATGTCCGCGACCCCGATGGAAACAGGATGGAGATATACACAAGCGACTACATGATACCAGACCCCGACTGGAAGCCTATACGCTGGTCAATCAACGATAAGAGGCGTCAGACCTTCTGGGGGCATGTAGCACCGCGTAGCTGGTTTGACGAGGCCTCGTTAGTAGAGTCAATAACGGATGGAAGACTCTTAACACCTATTCCCGCGGAGCTTAAGGACAGGCCAGACTTCGTTACGTAGGGAGAAGGTGCCGACCATGCCAATAAGACGTGGCGCGGATTATATTGAGAGTCTGAGGGAGAGGCAGCCCACGGTTTATTATGATGGGAAGCGGGTAGAGAATGTTCTGGAGCATCCAGCATTCAAGATACCCATACAAACCCTAGCCCGCATATACGACTTACAGTGGAGTCCAGAGTATCAGGATAAGCTCACATACCTGAAGAACGGTCAGCGTACAAACATAACTTACATGATACCACGTTCTAAAGAAGACCTCAGAAGGATACGCGAAGCACTCAACATAATATACGATAATCTCCTAGGCTTCTTCGGCAGGTGTTATGATTATCTCAACATGTGGATGGCCGTATTCGCGGCCCATGCTTGGGATTTCTTCGGCGATAAAGACCCGCTCTTCGCGGATAACGCTATAAGCCTGTACGAGCATTGTAGCGAGAATGACCTTTTCCTGACACATGCTATTGTAGCGCCTATGGTTGACCGCTCCAAGATGGCTTCTCAGCTCGTTGACCCCTACATCCAGGCAGGTGTGGTGGAGAAGAATAACAGCACAGTCGTAGTGCGTGGCGCTGCTATGGTATCTACAGCAGCCCCCTATGCTGAGGAGCTCATCTACTTCCCAAACCTCTTGAGAGACCCAGACCCCCGTTATGCGATAGCCTTCGTATGCCCAACAAACCTTGATGGGATAAAGTTCATAGCGCGTAGGAGCTTCAAGCCGCGCGACGGGTATGGCGAGTTTGAGTATCCTATAAGCTCAAGGTTTGAGGAGAGCGATGCTTTTGTTGTTTTTGACAACGTGAAGATACCAAAAGAGAACTTCCTCTTCTTGGAGGAGGTGGATAAGGTTATCCCGATGATGTGGGGCGGCGTCTACATGAAGGCATGGTTCAACTATCACTTTAACGTCCAGTATTATTCTAGGCTCAAGTTCCTTACAGGGCTTGCAACACTCATAGCGCAGGCGGTTGGTATTGATAAGTTCGTTAATGTTCAGGAGAAGCTGGGAGAGCTTCTCATATACCTTAACATAACTAGGGCAGCGATAATAGCTGCTGAAGACGCGGGCGAGAAGCTTGACAACGGACTATATAGACCAAACCCAGAGATAGCTGTCTCGGTAAGCCACTTTAACATGATAGCACTTCCAAGAGCGTTTGAGATAATAAAACTCCTATCTGGAGGCTCTCTTGTATCTCTACCCTCTTCGCGGAAGGATTTGGAGAATCCAGAGATAAGGCAGTACATAGACAAGTATCTAGTGGGCGCTGGAGTTCCTGCTGTGGAGAGGATAAAGCTCTTCAACCTGGCTTGGGATGTTGTGTGCAGTGAGCTGGGCCAGCGCTACGAGCTTTACGATAGATTTAGTAGGGGAGACCCGACGGTTATGTGGTCTAGGATGCAGATGCAGTTCGCTAAGCAGCGTGATGAGTGCGTGAAACTTGCTAAGACGCTGTTGGACTCCATACCAGACCCAGAATAACCCTACACCTCAGACTTTACAGGATTTCTCAACACCCCTATCCTCTCAATCTCAAGCTCCAGAATTCCATCATTTTTTGGAAGAACCCACTCGGACGGGTCTGAACCGCCCAGCCTAGTAGCTACCCAGCCCACAGTGCCAGCGGAGACCACATCACCAGGCTCAAGTGTCATGAAGCCAGAAATAAACGCGACTATCTCGGCTGGGCTGAAGATATACTCTCTAGTAGTTCCCTCCTGTATTGTCTCACCGTTAAAGCGCGTGGTGAGGCGTAGGCCTGAAACATCGCCTAGCTCATCTATCGTGGTTATCCATGGCCCAAGGGGTGTGAAGGTGTCGTGATTCTTTGAGCGGAACAACGGGCCGCGTAGCCTCACTTTCTTGACTTCCCCTGTTGCTGGGTCGCGTCTATAAGCCTCGTAGGCATCTTCACGCGACTCGCGCGGCGCTGTTACATCGTTCATTATCGTATATCCTATTATAGCTCTGCCAGCCTCCTCCACGTTGGCGCGCTTTACTTTACGGCCTATCACGGCGGCCAGCTCAACCTCAGGTCTAACACCATGCGGCGGTGCGAGTATTGTTTCTCCAGGCCCTATGACCGTGCTTGGGGCTTTCATGAATAGGCGCGGGTGTTTGAGGGGCTCTACATCCTCGCCGCCCAGCATTCCGTAGGTATTGACGAGTGTGGCGATGATTTTACGCGGCCTGGGTATTGGGGCGAGCAGCCTAGCCGCGGCTAGGCTATGCACGCCTTCACTAGGCCGCGTCTCATCCACACGCTCCGCTATATTCCTCAGAACAGGCAATACGTCATCCCATCTATCCAATAACCCCAGCATATCACTGGGGACTCTCTGCCCAAGATGTTTAGCTGCGGCATACGCTATATCAACCACCACCTCACCTAGGACCAAGCCAGCCCTAGGCTCCCCGTCCTTCAGGAACGTGCATAGCCTCAGCTCAGCACACCACGCGGCTAAAAAATACATAATTTTATATATGTTCATGTTACATGAAAACTCTCACAATATCAGATGAGGTCTACGCCAAGCTTGAGCAGCTAAAGGATGGAAAATCATTTTCAGAGTTGATAGACGAGCTTATCCGCGCTAACGTCTCCCTTAGGATAGAGAAACTCCTAGAGTTGAGTAGATACGAGACTGCAGAGAGGACGAATTCGCCAGTATAGTCTCATGGGTTAGAAGGGAGTTATAGTCTCGCATCCCTAACTTTTAATAAGCGCTCAAACTTTCAGCCTCTAATCTAGTCATGAAGCCGTTCACCCATTTCTTAACTCCAGAGGGCAGGGGCTCTGTTGTTGAGGAAGGGCCTTGGCACTATGGGATAGACTATGTGAGCGTCTATTTCCGCGGCGATGTTGAGTGTTTGCAGAGGCTTCTCCCAAGGCCGCTTAGGGTTGTTGACGGCACAGCAGTAGCTTATGTGAGCGAGTTCGTCTCGGTTAGTGAGAAGAATCCAGAGGCTTCATTCCTAGACCCTGCGCAGACAATTTACCACGAGGCTGGTGTGGGGGTTCTCTGCGAATATAAAGGCAGGAGAGGCATATTCTACCCCTTCATGTGGGTTGACAAGGACTGGGCACTGATTCGCGGCTGGCTTAACGGCTATCCCAAAAAGATAGCAGATGAGATAGTTATGACAAGGTTTCATAGGTTCAATAGGTTCGCCGAAGCTGCTGGAGAGGGTGTCAGGCTTACAGGCTACTGTGCTAGACATGGCTATAGACTATTGACCGTGCGGCTTAAGATTAACAGACGCGGAGCCGTAGATGACATTATGAAGTTCGGCGCAACTTTTGGATATAGACACTTCCCAACAACCCATGAGAGCCAGACAGCTGTTTCGGAGATTGTAGAAGTAATCAAAACAAACTCACGCGCAGATGATGTATGGGTTGGCGAGGGAGAGATAGAGCTAGGGAAATCGCCAAGCGAAGAGCTAGAACTGGTAAAGCCTCTGGAGGTTATATATGGAATACATTACAAAGCTGGCTTTGTGATAGAAGGCGCCAAGGTTCTAGAGAGATACTAGACAGGTTTTATGTTGAAGGTTCTTTGTCTTTCAGTATGAGAACGTTGATAATGAAGAAGAGGAGTTGGAGGAGCTCTGGTTAATAGCAACATCAGATAGCTAACGCGATGATAGCTACTAGGAACAGGGGTGGGGAGTGTTAGGTTCCTGGCAGAATGTCGGCCAGCTCTTCAAGCGAGACTATTTCAGCAATATCTCGGCCTCTTCTTTTAATCTCCTCGTCAGCCGTAACCAGCTTTCCGCCAATCTTCCCTGAGAGCCAAAGATACGCTGAATCGTATATGGTTAGGTTGGAGGAGCGCGCTATTTTGAGTATGTCGGCAGTCTCTTCCCAAGATGGTGATATGAGCTTTACTCCGAGAAGCCCCACGGCCTTAATCGCGTCAGCCCCATCGCGGGCTGCTAGCAAGCCCTTCCTGATGGACCTCAGCATCACCGAGGCGAGCTCATAGACTAGCAGCGTCGGGGCGTATGCTTCTACACGGAGCGACGCAATCGCGTTCTTCAGCGCTATTGCAGCCTCCGCACCAGGCTCACCAGGTATAATCCATTTCGCCGAGACGCTCGCATCTACTACGAGCCTCACCTACGCTCCCTCTCCTCCCTAAGCCATTTAACAATAAGCTCCGTAGGAACCTCTCCAGCCCTCCCCCTAATCTCATCCAACCTCCTAGAAGCCTCCTTAGCAAGCTCCTCCCTAACCTTAGCCATGATAGCTTCTCTGAGGTACTGGCTCCAATCCACATCAAGCCTCCTCATCAAATCCCTTAGCTCTTCGGGAACTTTTACAGAGATATTTACTAGCCTACCCATTGAGCTTACCTAATGAGACTACCATAAGAGACTACAATATAAATCTAGTTCCTAGGAGGGGAGATAATAGCCGCTCCTGTGGAGTTCATAGCTAGAGGGTTGTTGAGGTAGCCAGATAGCAATAAGAACGGCGTTTGATACTCGCATTGTTCTCTTATTCTTTTGTGGCATTTTTAATGCTCTCGTCGCTTCTGAAGACCATGCCTTGGCAAGACGCTACAAGTGTGCCGTCTGTCTTCTTGACTGTTATGTGGTATAGTGCTGTTCTTCTTCCTAGGCTTGTCTCTGTTGCCTCTGCTATGAGCTCGTCTCCCTCCATGACGGGGTGGCGGAACGCTATGTCCATCATCAGCGCTACTGCCCGCGTTCCGTGGGAGTTGCTCGCAGCTGCGAAAGCCGCGTCAGCTAAGGTGAATATGGCTCCTCCGTGGGCGACGCCGTGAAAATTTAACATATCACCGCTGACCCTCATCTCAGCCCTACAATATCCACGCCTAACCTCGGCTATCCTCACGCCCATATAACGAAGGAAAGGGTCTGACCTGAACTTAGCTACCAGACTCTCAGGCACATCTTGCTGCTCCATATTCTACTCACCTACGCCGTTGCTCCAGCTTCCTCCCGCTGGGGCACTAGATACTTGGAGAGCTTCTCCCGCATCTCAGCGGGTAAGCTCACAGGCCTACCATTTGCGTCTACCAAGACATCCACAACAAATCCATGGACAAGCCTTTGGCCGTCGTTCTCCCGCTCAATAACATGCTCATACCTTATGCTGCTATTTCCCAGCTTTGAAATCCACGTCTTCACCTGTAGTAGCTCGTCAAAACGCGCGGAGCCGTAGTACCTGCATGAAGCCTCCGCAGCGACGAAGTGGAGGCCAAGTCTCTGGAGGTAGTCTGAGGTTATTCCAAGCTCGCGCAGTAGCTCTAGCCGCGCCACGTCAAAATAGACGAAATACTGGCCATAATACACGATTCCCAGGGTATCCGTCTCGGAGAGCCTCACTCTCAGACGTGTTATGTGCCTCTGCTCCACGCATAAGCTGGTGTTGGAGTTTTATTTAATGCTCTAAACACATCACGGGATTATTATTCTAGCGGGGTTGGCGTATGCTGTGAGCCCCCGGCCATGCGCTATGCTTACCATGGTTACACCCGTCTTCATGGCTGCATAAACCCCTGAGAAAAGAGGGCCTCGCAGCGAGACTGTTATCGGTATCCCCACGCGCGCCGCCTTTAGAACCATGTCAGAAGCCTGTCTACCCGTTGTTATGAGTATTGTGCGGCTGAAATCAACCCCAGCAAGGGCTGCTTTTCCAACTACCTTATCAACAGTAACATGCCTGCTCACATCGTCTGTGAAGAATCTTAGAGAATCACGCGCAGCATCATACAGCGCTGCGGTGTGGACTGCTATCCTCTGTTTAGGCGAGCTTCCCGCCATCTCCCTAACAAGTCTAACCAGCTTATCCGCGTCTATCGTGAAATCCGAGGAGACGCGCGGCCTGCTTATACTCTCCAGAGCCTTCCCGAAATTCTCAACAGAGCCGCATGACGAGTAGATAACCTTGGCAGCTTTGTAGGCCCCAAACATGGTGAAGACATCCCTACCCTTGATGTAGAGTAGAACATCCGAGCCATCAACTATTATATCATCAACCTCGGTAGGGCTTTCTATAACACCCTCACCCAGTAGATGCCCAATAGCGAGCTCACGCAGCTCGCATGGTGTTGCGAACAGCGTTGTGAGGAGAGAGTCGTTTATGTAGAGATTTATGGGTGCCTCAAGCGCTATAGGGTCTTCAACAACAGCCCCACGCGTAGGAGAGCCATCAATCCTAACGCCTTTCACAGATGTCGCGATGTTAGAGAGAGCTAACATCTATGCAACCAATCAAGCATCAACAAACGCTTTATAATAAAAATTTATCTTACATTATATGTGAATAATTTAGAATTGCTCCGATGGCTGGGCGCATTCCTCCCAAATGGGTTGCTAGGATTTTCTCCCAGGCGTGTAGGCTATGGTGGAGGAGATAAAGCGAAGGATTTGAGAAGAGAAAAATAACCCAGGAGCGTATATTATCCTCTTTCTTTCGGTAGTGTCGGGTCCTGGCCCCACTCCGCGTATGAAGCTAGGTATGTTTCTGCGTTGTTGAAGCCAACTATCCGCAGAGCATACATGACTAAGATTGAGCTGGTTCCC
>WAQC01000096.1 GCA_015520425.1 Candidatus Pelearchaeum sp.
CTTCAATAAGATGATGCTGAACGATGGTAGTGTGGGAGTTATTGCATCAGGAGTGGCGTATCGCTATGTGATGGAAGCTCTCAAAGTTCTAGAAATGAAGGATAAAGTTTCTATCCTGAAGATAGGCACGCCTTATCCGCCCCCTAGGGAGGCGATAGTAAGATTCTTAGGCGCTGTTGATAGTGTCATGGTTGTTGAGGAGGTTGAACCCATTTTAGAAACGCTTGTAAAGAGCATAGCTTACGAGGAGGATATAGATGTAGAGATTCGTGGCCGGAGTATTCTTCCTAGAGCTGGTGAGCTAACCCCGCGCATAGTCTTGGAAGCGTTGTCCAGCTTTCTGAAAATTGATAACCCGCTTGATGCTGATGCGCTGAATAAAGCATGGAGCTATAGTAATAGCCTGCCACCGCCTAGGCCGCCTACCCTATGCCCAGGCTGCCCACATAGGGCAAGCTTCTACTCAATCTCCACAATAGCTAAGAGGCTTGACCGAAATCCCAAACTCTACGGACTGAACCAACTATATGGGGAGAAAACAGAGACGATACTGCCTGGAGATATAGGGTGCTATGGCCTGGCTTACCTCCCGCCATTTAAGGCAATAGATACGATAATCTGTATGGGCGCAGGCCTTGGATTTGCCAACGGTCTAGCTAGGCTTGTAAAACAACCAATAATAGTAAGCGTGGGCGACTCCACGTTCCTCCACGCAACAATACCTGCTCTGATAAACGCCGTTTATAACAACTCGCGAATAGTCCTGGTAGTGTTGGATAATGATGTAACCGCCATGACGGGGGAGCAGCCTCACCCAGGTAGTAGCATATCCCAGGAGGGGAAGAGGCCTGTAAAGATAGAGGATGTAGCCCGCGGCTGTGGTGTGGAGATGGTGCGTGTGGTCAATCCAGGAAACTTTGAGGAGACTCAAAAGGCGTTGGTGGATGCGCTGAAGCATGATGGGCCGTCTGTTATAGTTCTTAGACGGCCTTGCGAGCTTCTACGGGTGCGGGAAAGACTGCGCAAAGGTGAGACATCATCTCCATACATGGTTTTGGCTGAAAAATGCACTGGCTGTATGATATGCGTTAACCAGTTTGGATGTCCTGCTATTGTTAAAGCTGGTAATAAGGTGATGATAGACTCATCCATTTGTACTGGATGCGGGGACTGCGCTGGGGTTTGTGTTCCTCAAGCTATCGTGAGGGGTGGTTAGCGCCGTGAAGGTGGATATAGTCATCGCTGGTGTAGGTGGCCAGGGAACCATGCTGGCTGCACGCGTGTTGGGTAGAGCAGCATGTCGGGCAGGAATAAACGCAATAGGAGCGGAGCTTCTGGGACTCTCACAACGTGGCGGCTCAGTAGTAAGCCACGTACGAATAGGAGACGATACGTATTCGCCAGTGATAATGGAAGGCGCCGCAGATGTCTTGCTAGGCTTTGAGCCATCAGAAGCCGTTAGACGGCTTCCCTACATAGCAAAAAACGGCACAATCATAATCAACACCAACCCATACATCCCTCCATCAGTCTCTATGGGCTTTGCAAAATATCCAGACTTGAATCAAATCTTTAAGGTGTTGGAAGAGCATGGAAGGCTACTAACGCTTGACGCTAGTCGTTTAGCCGCAGAGGCTGGCAACCCCATAACGCTCAACTCTGTGATGCTGGGCGCTTTGGCCGCCACTGGTAAACTCCCATTCAACGTGGAGATTTTAGAAGAGTCTCTCGCGATGAGCGTGGCTAAACCACTGGTAGAGCCGAATGTTAAAGCGCTACGATTAGGATATAATGAATGTCTCAATCTAATAGCTAAGGATAAATAGAGGATGAGATAGCCGCAAGAGCTACGTTTATTTATTTTTAATTTACGGAAAACAGCATAACGGAGTTTTGATAGAAATATCGGGGCATAACATAATAATCGCGCTCACGATACATTATGTTGATGAACCCATGCTGCTTAAGGTGCGTTTTCACGGTAGAGGCGGGCATGGGGTAAAGACCGCTAGCCGCATACTCGGTGAAGCCGCATTCAATGAAGGATTATACGCGCAGGATTCACCAATATACGGGGCTGAGAGGCGCGGCGCTCCAGTAGCGGCCTTCACTAGAATCTCAGACGAGGAAATCCTTGAGCGGGGCTTCATCTTTGACCCCGACATAGTAGTTGTAATGGATGAAACTCTCCTGAATGACTGGTCAGCCAAGCCGCTTGACGGCCTAAAACCAGGAGGAATAGCCTTCGTCAACACAACCGCAAACTCACAGCTTTATGACTATGGGGAGACGATTAGGGAGAATCTGGTCATCTACGATTTAACTGGTCTCGCATTAAAAATAATAGGAAAACCAATAATCAGCACACCATCGGCCGCGGCCGCGAGTAAAATTACAGGAATAATCTCAGAGTCCTCCCTCATAGACGCTGTAACAAGCGAGTTATCCGAGATTGGAGTTGGTGATGATGTTATTGAAAATAACATTATTCTAGCGAGGGAGGTTTTCCGCTCAATACCCGAAACACCGCCATCCACAAAACTATCCGACTCCAAAAGAGAGCTTATCCCGCTGGAAGTTGTGATTTCCTATCCAGGATATGAGGATATAGTATCTGTTGGAAACTCACCCCTAAGAAAAACGGGAAACTGGAGGGTCTTTAAACCAATAGTAGATTTTTCCAGATGTACAGCTTGTGGTGTTTGTTTTGTTTATTGCCCAGACGCGGCCATAACGCTCAGAAGCGACGGTAAGCCTGAGATAGACTATGACAATTGCAAAGGTTGTCTAATCTGCTACCGCGAATGCCCTCCTAGGGCGATATCTATTGAGAGGGAGGTGAGAGTCTGGTGAGGCATAAGGCTGTTATGCTCACTGGTAACGCGGCTGCCGCGTGGGGTGCTAGGCTCGCGAGGGCAGAGTATATACCAGCATACCCGATAACCCCACAGACCGAGATTATTGAGACGTTAACCAAGTGGATACAAGAGGGGGAGATGGACGCTAAACTGGTGCAGCTTGAGTCTGAGCACTCTATGCTAACCGCCGCTGGAACAGCTTCGCTCACTGGCGTAAGGGTCTTTACGGCCACGTCAAGCCAAGGACTATTATACGGGTTTGAGATGCTCTACAACATAGCTGGCTGGCGCGCTCCGCTGGTTCTGGTGAATGTCTCAAGAGCGCTCGCAGCACCAATCTCGCTGGAACCAGACCATAATGATGTCCTAGCCGCCCGCGATAGTGGGTTTATACAATTGCACGCAGAAACGTGCCAGGAGGTTCTGGACTTCATCTTGCTTGCTTACCGTGTAGCCGAGGATAGGCGCGTCATGCTTCCCGCCATAGTAAATATGGATGGATTCTACCTCTCCTTCACGAGGGAGCCCGTAAAGATACGGGAGCAGGATTTGGTTGATGAGTTCCTACCTCATTACTCTGCTGTCAACCCGTTTAGGGCAAGCCGCCATGTGGCTAAGGGCTCCGCCGTAGTAGGCGGGCATATATACAGCTACTTCAAGTATCATATGCACGAAGCTCTACGCCGCGCTCATGATGTCTTCATAGAGGCTGCGCGGAGTTTCAGCAGGAAATTCGGCGAGTTATACCATCCAGTATCTGGCTACATGCTGGATGATGCAGAGTATGTTCTAGTAATGTCTAACTCATTCGCCACACTCGGCAAGCATGTTGTCAAGCTTATGAGACAGAGAGGAGTCCCAGCGGGGTTGTTAAAGATTAGCATGATAAGGCCATTCCCAGCAGAAGAGATAGCAAACAGCTTAAAGGGGAGGAAAGCCGTTGCGGTATTTGACCAGAATATATCGCTTGGTCTGGGTGGTATAATATACAACGAGGTTCTAGGAGCGCTTTACGGCTGTCCGAAAAGACCTGAGATAGTCTTGTCTGTGATAGGTGGGGTAGGTGGTAAGTGGCTCTCAGTGGAGGAGATGGAGAAGATATTTGATGAGTTAAAGCGCCTTGAGCGCAGTGGCATAACGAAGCCCAGGCCGCTCTTCCTATTCAGGAGAGACGAGCTAACGCACATAGAGAGGGTTCTCAAGCTGGCTGGAACCATAGAGGTGAGCCACCATGAGTGAGACTAGATTCAAGACACTAAGGGATACCCCGCTGGAGGACTACTTAACACCTGGCTCGCCGCTATGCGCTGGCTGCGGCGGCCAGCTGGGATTGAGAATATTCCATAAAGTTCTTGGACGTAACGTGGTATTCGTAAATGCGGCAGGCTGCCTCACGCTCATGTTCGTATATCCCTACGCGCCGCTACGCTCAAGCTGGATGTACACGGCATTTGCTTCAGCCCCAGCGGGTGCGCAGGGAATTAGGGACGCGCTTGACATATTGTTGGCTAAACATAGGATAGAGCCTGATGAAGACCTGAAGGTGGTTGTGGTTACTGGGGATGGTGCGGCGTATGATATAGGGCTTCAAGCAACCTCTGGCGCAATCCAGAGGGGGCTTGACTTCTACTACTTCGTCTATGATAACGAGGCTTATGGCAATACTGGGTTTCAGTGGAGTAGCGCAACCCCCGTAGGCTCCTCCACCACTACCACGCCATCCTCGCGATTCTCGCCAGCAGGTAGCTTGGCTGAAAAGAAGGACCTCTTTGAGATATGGCGCGCGCATAAGCCGCCATACGTAGCGACAGTCTCCGTAGCTCATGCTGTTGATATGATGAGGAAGATAGAGAGGAGTATGGGGATGAGGGGGCCTAAGCTCTTCATAGCATTAGCTCCATGTCCGACGGGATGGGGTTTTGACCCCTCGGAAGCCATACGGATAGCTAAGCTGGCTGTTGAGACGGGTGTGTGGCCTCTCAAAGAAGCCATAAACGGCGAGACCAGACACACATACATACCCAGAGCCCTACGGCCAGTTGAGGAATACCTAAAGACACAAGCGCGGTTCGCCCACCTCTTCAAACCAAAGAAACAACAAGAAATCATTAACATGATTCAGGAAAGAGTTAATGAATACTGGCTCCGCGTCGCGGAGGCTGAGGGAATAACTATAAAGCTAGCAACGGAAGTCAAGTAGTCTTCACAACCGTGAAAAATTTGGCATTTATTCCTAACATATTAGGTGTAATAGATTAATACACGACATACCATCATCTTCGCGGTGATTAAGAATATTGAAGCTGAGCGTCGCTAATGAGGTCTTCCTAGTATCCATCGGCTTCGCCGTAGTTTTGACAGCTATACTGGTTGGTGCTATATTCTATGTGGGCGCTATGAGCGGTGTAGCTGAACAGCCGCCCACTAAGATAGAGGAGCGGCAGACAACGCAGCAGGAAACAGCGCAAGCTGCAAGAGAGATAGTAATCTATGGCGGCGAGCTATCTCCAAGCAAGTATGGCTTTGGACTAAGCCCAGATGAAATAACCAGCCCAGGGCCAGAGCTCAGAATTAATGTAGGCGAGCTCATCAGGATAATATTCAAGAACGTTGGAAGCCTACCGCACACCTGGGCTGCGACAAACGAAGCAAAAGAAGGGGCGAAAGCCATAGACAACTTTGAGATAGGCTCGGCTACTAAGCCGCTACTCTCTAATGAGGAGGGCTCTATAACGATTAAGTTCTCAAAGCCTGGCGAGTATTACTACATATGCACAGTGCCAGGACATGTTACGTTAGGCATGTGGGGTAAGATAGTCGCCGAGTAAGATTTATGCCGTCTTTAGCTTCTTGAGACTTTTCGCCGCCTTCTCAACAGCTGCTAGAGTCTCCCCCAGCTCCTCACTACTATGCGCCGCCGATAAATACCACCTGCCCAACAAACGCGGCGACGAGAATACCCCATTATTTAATAACGCTAGGAAGAATACCCTAAACATCTTCCTATCAATCTTCAACGTATCGCGATAGTTCAACACCTCTTTACCGCCCTCTGTAAAGTATATCTGGAACATAGAGCCCACGCGGCTTAGATAATAATCAACATCCTCTCGCTCCAGTATTTCGCCGATACCCTCTACGAGTTTGGCAGTGTCTTTATCAAGCCTCTCATAGAGGTTTTCATCCCTCTCTATTTCTTGCAGCATAGTGTTACACGCTACTAGGCTTATTGGGTTTGTGGTGAATGTTCCAGCGACAGGATGCGTTCCCTTCGCGGGGTCTGTAACCTCTAGAATATCCTCCCTACCGCATATAACCCCTATCGGAAGGCCGCCGCCTATTATCTTCCCAAAAGTAGCTATGTCTGGTATAACGCCATAGAGTCCCTGACCGCTTGAGCGCCCAACCCTAAAACCAGTAGTTACTTCATCAAAGATGAGCGGTATTCCATGCTTCTCGGTCTCTTCGCGGATTGTTTGGAGAAACCCATCACGCGGCGGTATGGCTCCCAACCCCGTGTTGATGGGTGTAGCTAGAACAGCGGCGAGCTCATCCTTATGTTCGCGGAAAACTCTCCTAAAGTGCTCGCTATCATTCCAGTGTGATATGATAAAGTTGCTTGCTTGTTCCTCGGTTATTCCAGCGCAGTCGGGAACAGGCTTCGGCCTTTCATAGCTCCCTGCCTCACTGATGTCGGGAGCTACGCTTATCCATGCCTCAGAAGAATAACCATGAAAAGCCCCTTCAAATTTCAGAATCTTCTTCCTATGCGTAAATGCCCGCGCTATCCTTACTGCGTGCATGACAGCCTCGGTCCCAGTATTGGCGAACTTAACAGCCCGCGCGCATGGGACTAGCTTCTTTATCATGCTTATTGTGCTTCGCATAAGCTTTGAGGGAATTCCATATATGACGCCCTCCTCAAGCTGGCGCTTCACCGCCTCTATCACAGCGCGTGGCCTACGGTGGCCGAAGAGAAGAGGCCCCCAAGCCATAACATAATCAACATAACAATTACCATCAACATCCCATACACGCGCCCCATCAGCCCTATCAAGATAAAACGGATAAGGCTCAAACCACCTAATGTGACTACCAACACCCCCAGGGAGATACTCGCTCAACTCCTCGTAAAGCTCGCGCGATTTACTCGTACGCTTAATATACTCCGCAACTAAATCATTCAATAACATACCAGCTGAAAATTGAATGCTGTCTTCAAAATAATAACTCTTCTCAAGACATAATTTTGAACAATATTGTATTATTTAACGCATATATACATACCTATTCAAGGGCTTTTCTGCTATGGCTTCAAAAACAGTAGTGACAGCTATAGTTGCGGTTGTAGTAGTTCTGATTGCCGTTTCTGGAATAGTCTTCATGATGGGTGGACAGCCACAAACAGTAACTGTGACGACAACGGTCTTTCAGGCTGGTGAGGCTCCCACAGCTACAATCACAACCACCGTATTTACTGGTGCTGCCGTGGAGCAGAAGGAATATACAATCGGGCTGGCGATAGCGGTGAGCGGCGGCTACGCTGTAGATGGTCCAAGGAGGCGTAATGCCGCTATACTGGCTATAGAGGAGATGAACGAGCTACTGGAGCGTTCTGGCTCGCCAATCAGGTTTAAGTGGATACATGAAGACACTAAGAGCACCGCAGAGGGGGCTATAGCGGCTGTTCCCAAGCTGGCCGCCGCGGGAGTTCAGATAATAGTAGGCCCCCTAGCAACCAGCGAGACAAAAGCCGTCTTGGATTTCCTGAATTCTAGGAAGATAGTCGCGATAAGCCCATCAAGCACAGGAACTGCTGCGCGGGTTAAGGATGACTTTGTATTCAGGATGCCGCCCCCAGATGTTTATCAAGCTCCAGCAATAGCTAGAATCGCATGGGAGGTTGGTGTAAGGAATCTAGTCATACTAGCTAGGAATGATGATTATGGTAAGGGGCTTGCTGATGGTGTTGAGGAGACATTCATACAGCTAGGCGGTAAGGTTACCAAGCTACTTTACGACTATACACAGCCAGACCTGAGCGCGGATGTTGAGCGAGCCAGCGCTGCTGTGGCTAACTATGGGGCTAACGAGCAGACAGGGGTTCTCGTGATAGGGTTTGACGAGACGGTCAAGATATACGACAGGGCTAGGCTGGACCCAGTGCTGTCTGAGGTTAGGTGGTTCGGCAACGACGCCGTAAAGAGGCCGACTTTCCTGCCTCCAGAGTCAAAGGAGGAGATAGCCGAGTTCCAGAGAAAGGTACGCATACTGGGAACAGCCCCAGCAGTAGGGCCTGAGGACAACCCGCTAGTCAAGAGCTTCGTTGAGCGCTATAAGGAGAGATTCGGCGAAGAGCCGAGCCTATACTCATACTACGCATACGACGCAGCAATGGTTGCGATGCTCACAGTGCTGGCAGCAGGCGAGTATAATGGAGAGACGTTTAAGGAACTCCTCCCCTGGGTTGCGATGCACTACTACGGCGTAACAGGCTGGAAGCTGCTGGACGAGTATGGGGACAGCGCTGCGCCATTATACGACATATGGACTGTGGTTAAACAGCCAGACGGAACATGGGCCTTCAAGGTAGTCGGACTATACGACGGCGCTACGGGCTCCATCAAATTCTACGAAGAAGTCGGATAACCTAGCCATCCTATTACTTCTATCCCCTCTATTATTTTTTAGCATTAAGATACATAAGCACCCAATAATGTTGGGCGAGTGTGCGGCATGGCTGAGATACTGGCGACACGCGAATTAACAAAAAAGTTCGGCGGCCTCATAGCAGTGAATAATGTAACCATGAGCATTAATCGCGGTGAGGTTGTGGGACTAATAGGCCCCAACGGGAGTGGAAAAACAACATTAATAAACGTAGTATCAGGCTTATACAAGCCCGATGCTGGGAAAGTCTACTTTAATGGAGAGGATATAACTGGTCTTGATGCTTGGGATGTCTTTAAGAAGGGGTTGGTGAGAAATTTCCAGGTTCCCAGACTTTTTGGCGGTATGCTGGTCTTTGAGAATGTTATGACTGCTTTCCGCGGCCAGAGGGGTGAAAACCCTATCCTGGCTCCGTTTAAATCCATGTGGGGTGAGCAGGAGATTAGCCTCGCTAGAGAGGCGTTAAACATACTCTCACAGCTCCAGCTAGCGCATGTAAGGCTTAACTGGGCTACAGAGCTAAGCGGCGGGCAGATGAAGCTAGTTGAAATGGCGCGCTCACTAGCCTCACAGCCCCAGATGCTGCTCCTAGACGAGCCAGCGGCTGGAGTAGCTCCCAAACTAGCCCACGATATATTCAAAAACATAATAAAACTCAACAAAGAACTAGGAATAACATTCATCATAATAGAACACCGCCTAGACATACTCTTTGACTACGTGGAACGTGTATTAGTAATGAACAACGGAAAACTAATCTTTGACGGAAGCCCCGAAGATGTCTATAAGGATAAGCTGGTTATAGAGGCTTATCTTGGTGAGGCTGAATGAGTAATGCCATAATAGAAGCTAGGGGGGTTACCGCTGGTTATGGTAAGTCGGTAATAATTGAGGATAATGATATAGTTATTGAGCGTGGCAAGATTACTTCCATAGTTGGGCCTAATGGTAGTGGGAAGAGCACGCTTCTAAAGACTATTGTAGGGCTTACGCGTCTTTTCGCGGGCCATATAATTTATGATGGGCACGAGATAACGCGTATGCAGCCTGAGGAGAGGAGTAGGATAGGTATTGGATACGTGCCGCAGGTTGCTAACATCTTCCCCAATCTTACTATAGTTGAGAATCTTGAGATAGGCGGTTACATGAGGAAGAGTAGGGAGGAGGTTAAGCGCGATATTGAGGAGGTGATGGATATCTTTCCTGTTTTGCGCGAGCGTGCGCGGCAGAAGGCTGGGACGCTAAGCGGTGGGGAGCGGCAGATGCTGGCTATGGCGCGCGCTTTGATGGCTAAGCCGAACATACTTCTGCTTGACGAGCCTGCCGCCGCCCTAGCCCCCATAGTTGTTTCACGCATCTTCGCTAAGATTCGCGAGATTGTCAGTAAGGGGATAACCGTAGTACTCGTTGAGCAGCACGCAAAACGCGCATTAGAGCTATGCGACTACGGGTATGTGATGACAAGCGGAAGGGTAGTCATGCGGGGAAGCGGTAAAGAAATACTCTCCGATGAGAAATTCGTGGAGGCTTTCCTAGGTAGGAGGTAACGCTCCTTTGGCTATAGACCTAACTCTACCGCTTCTAAACTCACTCGCCCTAGGGAGTCTCTATACCCTAATGGCTCTGGGGCTGACCATAACATTCTCAGTAACGAGAATACCCAACTTCGCGCACGCGGAGTTGGTCACGGTAGGCGGATACGTTACCGCTGTGCTTGTTAATTTCATGGCGCTCCCACCCCATATCGCTCTCCTAGCAGCCTTCACAGCCTCAGCAATACTAGCCCTAAGTATGGACGAGCTTGTCTTCAAACCACTATACAAACGAGGCTCAAGACCATTATTCCTACTGGTAGCCAGCATAGGTGTAGGCCTCATAGTGCGCTACATACTCTTCTCCCTAGCTGACGCTACAGGAAATATAACAATACAAACCAACGTATCGGTAAACCCTATAATGAGGTTCGGCCGCGCATACATAACAACATTCCACGCAATAGTTATACCAGCAACAATAGCAATAGTCATAGCTCTTCACATACTCTTCCACTACACGCTCATGGGAAAGGCTTTGAGGGCTATTTCAGACAACGAAGACCTAGCTAGAGTATCTGGAATACGAATATACAGGCTGCGGCGAGTAGCCTGGCTAATCGCTGGAGGGGTAGCTGGGCTTGCGGGAGGCTTGTGGTCAATAAGCCTGATTATAGACCCCAACTTTGGATGGGACACGCTTCTACGGATATTCGCATCATCAATACTCGGCGGACTAACAAGCTTCTGGGGAACGATAATAGGCGGCTACATAGTCGGCTTCGCAGAGAATATAGGAATAGCGCTACTCAATACATGGTTTGGAATTAACACGGCATATAGGCCGCTCATATCATTCGCAATAATAGTCGCGGTTTTCCTGATAAGGCCACGCGGCTTCGCTGGAATAGATGTCAGAAATATAGTGTCTCGGTTGGTGGTGAGCAGGCCACGGTCCTAGACCAACTATACAACATAACGCCATTCATAACAACCCTACTAACGTTCTACGCCGTCTATCTAATACTAGCCCTGAGCCTAAACCTAATCTACGGATACTGCGGCGTGCCTAATTTTGGTCATGTATTCTTCCAGTCGGTGGGCGCTTACGTGGCTGGAAACATGACAGCTAACGTGCTTAACATGGTTGCCTTAGCTGGTGGTGATATATGCTCCGTAGCAACCGCAGAGGTGAGGCGTAACCTAGCTATAACCAGCCCGCCGCTAGCTATAGGCATGTTCGTCGCCTCACTAGCTTTAGGCGCCGTCGTGGGTGGGTTGTTTGGATACATAGCAAGCTACCCAGCGCTCAGGCTAAAGGAAGATTATCTCGCAATCACGTTAATATTCATAGGGGAGATAGGCAGGATAATAGCGCGGAACGAGGAAGGCATAGCCTGCGGCCTAGTCGGCCTAACAGGAGTACCAAACCCCTTCATATGGCTGGGCGACCCTAATCTATCGCTAATAGCATATACCATAATGGCGATAATCATCGCTGTCTTTATCTTCATATTCTTACAGAAGCTCTCTAACTCCCCCTTCGGAAGACTGCTGAAGAGCGTTCGCGATGACGAGACTGCGGCGATGAGCCTGGGTAAGAACGTAGCAAGGGCGCGGGGCTGGGCCATGATAGTGGGCAGCGCAATAGCAGCCATAGCAGGCGTGCTCAAAGTCTTCTACGCCCAGGGAGTATTCGCAGACGACTACATACCCTTAACAACCTTCGTAGTCCTCTCCATGGTAATCCTAGGAGGCATGGCTAACAATAGGGGAGTAATCCTCGGAGCACTAATCATAACACTACTAGACTTCCTAATAGCGCCCTCATTCTTCAGACTAATGGGAATAACAATACAATTTGACATAACCTACATAAAATACATCATCACAGGCCTAATCATAGTCCTCGTCCTATTATTCAAGCCGCAGGGAATACTGCCTGAAAAGCCAACGGAGACGCCTGGGTTAATTTTGGCTAAAAAGGAAGATAAGCTATTAAGCAATAAATCTTCCAGAAAAACAAAATGAGCTGCCTGCCTTGCGGCGTTTAGGCTAAATTAAGGCTTTATATAAAGTAGAGAATAGGTGGCGAGATTTGACAAATATAGTGGGTGGCTGGAAAGGAAGGTTCTATGAGGACTTTACGGTTGGCGATGTGTATATACATCCTTACGGGAGAACAATAACTGAGGCTGACAACATTTGGTTTACCTTATTGACTATGAATATGAATGAGATTCATTTTAACGCTGACTATGCTGCTGAGACTGAGTGGGGTAGGCCGTTGGTTAATAGCGCGCTTACGCTTGCTGTTGTTCTTGGTATGAGCGTTATGGATGTTAGTCAGAATGCCATAAACCTTGGGTGGGAGGAGATAAAGCTACCAAACCCAGTGTTCGCTGGAGACACGCTATACGCCCAGACGGAGGTATTGGAGAAGCGCGAATCCCGCTCCCGCCCACACATGGGGATAGTTAAGCTAAAAACAATAGGCTACAACCAGGATGGGAAAGTAGTGCTGGAAATGAAGCGGACAATAATGGTTTGGAAGAAGGCTTACGCACCAAGGTCTAAGATTGAGGAGAAACGTAGAAAGATAGCTGGCGAGAGATGATAAGTAATAGATTCACACCTCTTGAGGGAATACGCGTAGTAGAGATAGGCCACTTCGTAGCGGCGCCCAACCTGGGGGCGTTGCTGGCCCATTTCGGGGCTGAGGTCATTAAAATAGAGCCCCCAGGCGGCGACGAAAGCAAGAGAGTAGCCCCATGGGCGTACTACATCTTCTCACAAAACAAAAAGAACATAGCCATAGACCTGACAAAGCCTGAGGGACTGGAAATATTCAAAAACCTTATCAAAACATGCGACGTTTTGATTGAGAATCTCTCACCTAAGGCTGTGGAAAAGCTGGGTATCGGATATGACTCTCTCTCGGCTCTCAACCAGCGTTTAATATACTGCTCCATCAAAGGGTTTGCGAGCGATAGCCGCGACTGGAAGCGGCCTGCTTTTGACACTGTCGCGCAGGCTGAGTCTGGGCTTCTGGCTACCCTAGGCCGCGAGGGCGAGGAGCCCATCAGGATAAACAACCCATGCATAGACATGGGGGCTGCTGCCTATGCCCTTGCAGCGATAGCTATGGCGGTGATGCAGCGCGTCAAAACGGGCAGGGGCGCGTATATAGAAATTCCATTACTAGATGTTGCCGTATATTGGAATGGGTACTGGATAGCATACTACTCATTAACAGGCCGCGAGCCCGCTAGGCTGGGGGCTGGGCATGCTGGGTACTCTCCCTATGGTGTATATAAAGCGCGGGATGGCTACGTATTCATAGGCGTAATAACCGACGAGCAGTGGCTAAAATTATGCGAGAGCCTCGGAATAGCTCCGCCAGAGAATCTAAGGAAGATGCAGTCAAGGATTGAGAACCGCATAGAGGTGGATAAACTCGTTAGTGAGAGCGTCGCTAAGTTGAGCGTTGAGGAGGTTTTAAATAGGCTGCGAGACCTTGTCCCAGCCTCGCCTTTAAAAAGCGTAAAGGATGTTGCCGAAGACGCGGCGCTAGAAAAACGCGGCGTGATAGTGTCAGCTAAAATTGATGATAAAATCGTAAAAGTAGCCCAGCCACCCATACGAATAAACAAAAACAAACCCAGAACAGATAGCGCGATAGGTAGTGAAAATAACATACATAAACTATTGGAGGAGCTGGGCTATAGTGTTGATGAGATAGCGCAGCTGTATAGGAAGGGTGTTATCGCATAAAATAATGTTGTTTTCTAGATTTTTGTCTAGGCTGGCTCAACAACTATTTTACCGAACATCCCCTTCTCCTGGTGGAGTACTGGGAATGTCCCTCCTGCTCTCTGACACACATACCAGTAGGTTCCAGGCTCATCTATGGTGAACTCAATAACGCGCATTTCGTCAGGTTCTACCTCGGCTTCTATCTCATTATAAGCCATGTCCATCTCCTCCATCATCATGGCTATTCTTTCATCTGCTTCCTTGGGATCTGTTATTCCCTGGTCAAGCAGGTTCTGCGCCATCTTCTTCATCATCATAAGAGCCTTGTCCTTATCCTTGACCACCATAAACTCGTGAGGATGCGAGCCTGCGTTCGTGAGTGTTATCCTAACGAGTTGCCCCGCCTTGATTGTTAAAGTTGGGCCGAATCCTGGCCTATCAAAACCATAATCCACCATAGTCAGCTCAAACACGGCAACCTTCGGCTGGAGCATCGGCACCACGACAAAAATAGCCGCACCAGCTACCACAGCAACAATCACTATAACAGCTATTAGAGGGCCTGCCTTCATCAGTCGGCAAACTCACAACATAATCTTAAAACAATTAACCGTACTAGTTCGGTAATTTTTATAACCTGCTTAACACCAATAGCAACGAAGATGGCCGGGCGCGTCTTTGAGGTTAATATTTTACTTGACCTAGAGTCGCTGCCTGACCCTGAAAAGAAATGTACTGCTCTCAAGTTGGTTAGAGATGGTAAGGGCCCGCTTGAGTGTCTTAATCCGATGTCTGAGGTGCGTCATTTTATTCGGCTTAAGGGTGGCCAGATTACTATTGGAACGC
Organism: Candidatus Pelearchaeum sp.; assembly: GCA_015520425.1. Taxonomy (GTDB): domain Archaea; phylum Thermoproteota; class Nitrososphaeria_A; order Caldarchaeales; family Caldarchaeaceae; genus Pelearchaeum. The sequence continues at coordinate 14,663 of WAQC01000096.1, forward strand.
AAAAACCTGAATCCTGTCCATTCTATAAGATATACTCATCTCTACACATACATGTGGTCAAGTGTAGTGTTTTTCATAATCATAGCCTAGCCACTATAATATGTACAGAGAGCGCGTTAGATGAATTTTACAAGCGGCTGGACGAGCTCGGCGTTAATTATAAGCTAGTTTCAGTTAGACAGTTATCAACAACCGCTCCGCGTAGGCAGAAAATGACAGCTAACCAGATGCTCGCGCTCTTCACGGCGCATAGCTTAGGCTATTTTGAGAGCCCATCAAAAGCAAGCATCAGAGATGTAGCCACCGTTCTTGATAAATCGCCTTCAACGGTGTCGGAACTCATTAAGAAAGGTGTGAAGAATCTCTTAGATATTATTAAAGAAAGAAAAGACTTGAAGGATATATTAAATTTCGCAATAGTCCCTCGTTCTTCTTTCCTATTGGTTGGCTGTCCAATTGTCAATAATCATTTTAATTTAATGCGATGCGCGTTCCATTGTGCTATGACTATTCCGTACATGTTCGGACTATGAATTTAAGAGAGCTTCTCAGCGGCTAACTGCTGGGCGAAACAAATGGCTGCTCCAGCTCCATCTGCGGAAATATGGAACTCCCTATTCATGATGTATGTAACGTCGGCGGTTGTAATCTCCGCCGTAGTGCTGGCAATTCTAGGATATTTCGTACTACGCTATAGACAGCCATCAAGCAGTTTAGCTGATGGTGGGCAAGACGAGCCTGAGTTTAGAATAGGTGCTGAGCCCACGAGGGGTAGTGCAAAGGTCGCCATAGCTCTCAGCGTAATATTGGGGTTGCTCTTCGTTGGCCTCACCGCATCAACCTTCAGCGCAATGGAATTCATGGAAGAAATACCCGAAGATAATCCAGATGCTCTCCATATCAAGGTAACAGCATTCCAGTGGGGATGGCAATTCACCTATCCCAATGGCCGAACAATAACAGGCGAGCTTAGAGTCCCCGTGAATACACCCATAGTCTTGGAGATAACTAGCAGGGATGTCTTTCATACATTCGCCATAGCGGCATTCAAGGTTAAGAAAGACGCCATACCAGACAGAATTAACTTCGCATGGTTTGAAGCTAAGGAAGCAGGAGAATACAGGATACAGTGCTACGAGCTCTGCGGAACAGGCCACGCCAAGATGATAGCCACGCTCCTAGCGATGGAGCCGGAGCAGTTTGAGGCATGGTATGGCAAGTTGAGTGAGGAGAAGGGGTGATTATGGGTGGCTCATGCAAACAATAAACCAAACCCACTCATAGTCTGGCTCTTTACGACAAACCACAAAAACGTTGGAATACTATACTTGGTGACATCTCTCTACTTCCTTGTCGTGGCTGGCATTCTGGCCCTCACGTTTAGGATGCAGTTGAGCGCGCCTAACATGGTCTTCCTCGCGGCAGACTCTTACAACCAGGCAGTTACGCTTCATGGCCTCTTTATGCTCCTCTGGGTAACCACACCCTTGGCCGCTGCTTTTGCCAACTATGTAATCCCAATCCAGATAGGCGCTAAGGATATGGCGTTCCCACGCCTTAACGCGCTGAGCTACTGGCTCTACCTGGCAAGCGGCATAGTTGCGCTCAGCAGCTTCTTCGCCCCAGGAGGCACAGCAGACTGGGGGTGGACGACATACGCCCCACTAAACACCCTACAATACAGCCCACAGGCAGGAGGCTCGCTAATGGGCCTAGCCATACTGCTCCTACTTAGCTCCACGATAGTAGCGACCTCAAACTTCATGGTAACAATATTCAGGCTACGCGCTCCTGGTATGAAGCTCTCATACCTGCCGCTATTCTCAATATTCTGGCTGGTAACCCAGTTCCTGCTACTATGGGCATTCCCAGCCTTCGCCGCTCCCCTACTCATGCTAGTTGCTGACAGAGTTCTAGGAACGGTATTCTTCACAGCCGCTGAGGGAGGAGCTCTACTCTGGGACCACCTGCTATGGTTCTTCGGCCACCCAGAGGTGTATATACTCGTCCTGCCAGGCCTAGCAATAGCTGGAGACGTCCTAGCAGTATTCAGCCGCAGGCAGCTCTACGCTAAGAAAGTCATAATCATAGCGGTAAGCGTAGCCGCGTTCCTAAGCTACATCGTATGGGTACATCACATGTTCATGACAGGAATACACCCAGGGATGAGGGAGGTCTTCAACATAACGACAGAGCTCATCTCAATACCATTCGGAGTAATAATGCTCTCATACATCCTAACCCTCTTCAGGGGTAGGATAAGAGCGACGACGCCGTTCCTATTCGCTCTAGGCTCCGTGATACTATTCATAATAGGCGGAGCCTCAGGCGTCTTCAACTCCTCGGTAGCCCTTGACGTTGGGATGAGAGGAACCTTCTGGGTAGTGGGGCACTTCCACTACACCATAGTGGGCGGCGGTATAACTGGACTGATAGCGGGACTATACTACTGGTGGCCCAAGATGACTGGAAGAATGTTCAGCGAAAAACTAGGCAAACTACACTTTGCAATATACATGATAGGATTCAACATACTCTACTTCCCGATGCACCTACTCTACGACATGCCCAGAAGAATATTCTTCTACGACGCCACAACAGGCTGGGGCCCGATAAACATGATTATAACCATGGGTTCGCTGATTTTCGCGTCATCATTCATAATACTGTTCATAAACCTCATCAACAGCCTCCGCCACGGCCCTAAGGTGGGCGACGACCCCTGGGGAGGCGCCAACTACTCGCTTGAGTGGAACGTCCCATCGCCGCCTCCAGAGTTTAACTTCCCGAAGGGCGTGCCGGTGATAACCGCGCAGGGCCTCGTGTTCAAGCAGCCCTGGGAGATTAAGAAGGGGATAACAACCACAGGCGGGCAGCAGCTATTCACTACCACAGCCCTTCCGACAAACGGCGGGAGCCACGTAACTGAGCATGGGGAGGAGCATGGGCCGCATCTAAGCCCATGGCCCTTCATACTCTCAATAGGCGCAGCGCTAACGATGATTGGCCTAGTGTTCGGGGTGCCGCTACTATTGCAGGGGATTGTGATATTCATCGCCTCCATAGTGGGCTGGGCTTGGGAGGATGTCAAGGAGAAGTTCCACGTAGCTATTGAAGCCCTGGGTGAGAAGTGGCCGTTTGACAGGGTTGAGAACGTCCCCCTGGGGATGTGGTTCTTCCTCTTCGGCGAGGTGGCGCTCTTCGGCCCACTCTTCGCAGCCTACTTCTTCGTCCGCGCTAACAGCGCCTTCACAGGCTTTGCGTGGCCGCTTCCAGGCCAGATACACAGCACAGTCATAGGCGCTATCTCCACCATAATACTACTAACCAGCGGCTTAGCAGCATCACTAGCGCTGGTGGCGATAAAGAACAACAACCAGCGCGGACTTAGGGCAGGGCTCCTCGCAGCATTCATACTCGGCCTAGCCGTGCTGGTCATAGAGGGCTTCCAGTGGGCTGAGCTCTTCGCAGAAGGCTACACGTTCGGAACAGACATCGCGGCCAGCATCTACTACGTGATTACAGGCATACACGGAGCACACTTACTGGCTGGCCTGCTGATAATAATCTACCTGCTGGCGAAAGCCTACAAGGGAGGATACAACGCGGAGAAGCACATGGGCGTATACGCCTTCGCCATATACTGGGGCTTCGTGGTGGGCGTATGGCTATTCACGTTCCCACTATTCTACCTAATATGAGGTGGTGAAAGGATGCGGGAAGAATGGCAGCTCGTAGCGGTTTACACCATAATTGTAGCGGCGCTGGTTGCTGAGGTCATAGTGGGCTCTAGCTGGATGACGCTGGGACAGACAGCGCTGATAGGCGTGCTGGTGATAGCCACGCTCCAGGCGGCTCTGGTCTTCGCGTTCTTCATGTTCGGCAAATACGGCACACGCTCGGTGGCGATAATAATGCTAATCTCAATAGGCACGCTGCTACCACTATTCCTGGCGTTCGCCTTCTCCATAGAGTTCCCCCCACACGCGGCTGCTGGAGGGCACTGAGGAGGTGATGCGTGTTGGCTGAACAGGAGTCCCGCGCCCACATAAACGCTGCGATAATCGCAGGCGTGGTAGGTCTGGTGTGGCTGATTGGAATCTGGATAGTCCTAGTATTCCCGCCGCAGGTGGAGGCAGCGGCGCCAGGTGGAGAGCAGCAAATCCTCACAGGAACCTCAATAAACCTAGTCATGCAGGAATGGGGCTTCAACCAGAAGAGGGGAGCGCCGATAATAGAGATAAAAGCAGGAACCGAAGTGACCTTCACAGTCGTAAACCAGGGACGAAACCTCCACTCATTCCAGATACTAACGCCAGACGGGGAGCATGTAGCAGGCTGGACCAAGGATGAGGTAATAGACGTGGGCGAGACACGGACATTAACGGTAGTCATAGACGAGCCAGGCGAGTATATCTACATCTGTCCAGTAGAGGGGCATGAAGATAAGGGCATGAAGGGAATCCTTAGGGTTGTCAGCTAGAACGGCCTGGTTTAAATCCCCTTCCCCATTTTCGTGATAGACTTTAACTATTATCATGTTGCTATATTTAGCCCGATAAGTGATGGAGAAGGATGAAGCCGTTTCACGTGTTGAGGCGCGCTTACAAGATTATGATGCATTAGCAATACTAGGACTCACCCGCAGGGAGGCCGAGCTTTATCTCTCCCTCCTCCAGCTTGGCGAGGCCTCTGCCCACACGCTAATGAGGATACTCAACATCCAACAACCACACCTATACAGTCTCTTAACAAACCTCAAGAAAAAAGGCCTAATAGGATGGAAGCATGGCAGGCCAAAGCTATACTTCGTGAAAAACCCAGCCCACGTTATGGAGGAGAAGATAGAATCAATAATGACGTCGCTGGACAGCCTCAAAAATACCCTAAAAGAAATCTACGCGAGCTCCCAGAGATGTTGCGAGCATCCTGTTGTGGAGGTTATTAGAGAGCCGCGGAACATCTTCAAGCTAATCAAGAACGTCATTAGTAAAACCTCGCATGAACTCTGCATACTCATGAGCAGTAATTACATGGCGCGGCTTGTGGATGAAGTTGTTGAAAAAGCAAGCTCAGGCGTGCGTGTCTATGCGCTCACCTTCCCAGACCTTCGGCAGGGAATTATTAACGCACTAATGGAGGGGGGTGTCCGCGAGCTACGGAGCACCGCCCTGGGAAGGTTTATGCTGGTCTCCTCAGACTGCTCCCAGACGATATACATCCCCAGGTCAACCCTTAGCGGCGGAGAAAGACAGAGCTACGCATATTTCTTCACAGGGATAGAGATGCCAGCCTTCTTCACCCACTGCTTTTACTCCGAGTGGTGCAAATCAAGTCAAGTATTCTCTCAACCCATTTCCCTAGAAAACAAACTCTTCTCTCATAGAATGTTCATATACGAATTGACTAGTTTGAAGTCTAGGAGTAGTCAGGAAATAGTTGTTCGTGTAACAGGTGTGGATACGCGGACGGGTAGAGGGCTTACAGTTAGAGGAAGAGTTGAGGACGTATTCACGGATGATGCGAATACTGTTTATTTCACAATAAGAACGTCAGAAGGAAAGCGGTATAGTGTCGGTGGATACGATGCAATAACCGAGGATATTGAGGCTGAGAATATAGTCATAGAATCCATAACTCCATCGCGTCAATCATCAAAACTTCTTGATATAGCTTAATATTCCTAACTACAACAATCAAGTAGTATGTAATGTATAATTTATCGTCATTTAAGCACGTAGTCGTAGGTGGATGTTTTGAACCCTCTAGACATATCCTACATGGGGCCATATTATCCAAGCTTTGCGCCAGAGTGGAGCAGCGGTGGAATATACGGCCTTCATTACCATAAAGGGGCTCTTCTCTATACCGTTGCGTTTGATGCGCTCACTATAATATACCATAAGGGAAGGGTCAAGGAGTACAGGTATGAGCTTATTGGCGAACCTCCCCGAAGTGGGGGAGACACATATGGAGCAGCCGCGGGAGTAGATGACACGTTATTCTTTGGTGGCTGGGTGCATGCTCCAGCACAATACGACCCAACCAAGAGAAAGATAACTTTTCATCATAAGTACTCGCATCTGCACAGAATAGACCTTAATGATATGGAGATTAAGCTACTATACAAGGATGGGCCTGGACGGGAAGATAGCTGGAGCGCTGAGGTTTCCGACATACTATACAACCCCCTAGACGATTCCATAATACTCTTCAGAGGTGATGGGCATTTCGGACATGGCGTATATGTCTTGGATAGGGAAGGAAAGACAGTCATGCGCCTCTCGTCAATCCCAGTACTACGGGGAACCTTCTTCCTTGACTACCTAATCGCTGGAATATTTTGCCCCCCAGGTTTTACAGTTCCCTCACCCTCACTCCAACTATTCAACATGGAAAACAAAGAAACAAAAATTACCAGATACAATATGGCCGCGTCTGCTGATGGGCATCCTTCTCAAGGTAAATCTATAGTAGCTGTAGCTCCACTCAGAAACCAGCTCTACGCCTTCGTTGATGATGGCGTCTTCGTCGGAGACCCAACTGGGACATACAACTGGACACCAGATAGTGTTTTTGTGAGGCTCTTCGCAACAGGACAGGGTGTTGCACGTTATGCTCCTTGTAGGAGAGTTAAGGCAGTAAGCTTCGGTGGTGGGTTGCTGGTTCCTATAACGAAATCCGACATAGAAAACTCTCCCGTTCCCGCTGCTTCGGCTTCAGGAATACTTCTCTTTATGGATGAGTCATATGTAAAGATAATACACGCGAGCGGTAGGATAACAGGATTAGCCGCAACGCCAGACTCCATACTGCTGGCAACCGCAACATCAGAAAATACACACATATCCACACGAATAGATTACTGCTTTAAACAACTGCTGAAGCTACCCCATGACATAATAAACAAACACCCACCACCTCTATCACTAATCCTAGCTAAACGCATTACAGCAGGCGAACAATTAGGCGGGATACCTCTAACCGGATACCATAAAAAACGCGCAATAATAACCTCAAACAACGATAACATACTGATAGTCAAGGAATACGACACCTCAACACCAGAAAATAGCGCAGATGAAGAAAAATACACGCTAAAGAAGGGCCGTAATGAGATAGACTTAGATGGATTCGGAAGGATTGTCTCGTTTAGGTTTGAGAAAAATGACCAAGCGGGGCACATCTATCTCTACCTCACGTAATTAATTATACTACCTAAAGTTAGTATTGAAAGACTATATCTCACCAGCCTAACGTTATACGATGAACATATCATGAGGAGAGAAAAATCTGCACAGATGAAATCTACAACTGCTGGGCTGTTGGCGGTTGTCCTTCTAGTTATAGGAATTATCGGTGGGTATTTTGCTGGTGTATCAACGGCGCCCGCTGCCGAGACTGTGACTGTAACGCAGACGGTTGAAGGCGCTGGTATGGCTACAACTGTGACAAAGACCGTAACGAAGACAGTTCAAGCTCCAGGTGAGGTTCAGGAGCTTACGGTCTACGCACTATGGAGCGGCGTGGAAGAGGAAAACTTCAAAATGGCTCTGGGAGCCTTTTCTATGAAGACTGGCATAAAGATAAACTACGTATCCCAGCCAGAGCTCAGGGATGTGGTAACAACCCAACTAGCTGCTGGAACCTCTGAGGCTGACGTAATAATCGCGCCCTGGCCTACTTGGATAAAAGACGAGCTAGGCGCTGCGGGTCTATTAGAAGACGTTACAGACATAGTCAATAAGGTGGGCAGGGACAAGTTCCCGTCAGCATATCTGGACGTGGTCTCTGAGAACGGTAAATTCTATGCCGTGCCCTTTAAGGCCTGGGCTAAGCCAGGCTTCTGGTACAATAAGCAGGTTTTTGACGAGTTGGGGCTTAAGCCGCCCACAACATGGGATGAGTTCATGAATGTTCTAGACACTCTCAAGGCTGCTGGGATAACGCCCATCGCCAGCGGTGATGGTGTAGGCTGGCCACTATCAGACCTCGTGGAGGCGTTCATAATAGGCCTCGGAGGCCCAGAGCTCCAGTTGAAGCTGATAAACCACGAGGTAGCCTGGACAGACCCACAGGTGAGGGAGATATTCGGAAGAATACAACAACTGCTGAAGGGTGGATACTTTGACGAGGCGCGCGAATGGACAATACAAATAGACAGGCTGATGGAGAGGAAAGTCGGCATATACTTCATGGGCAACTGGATAAACCTGATGCTCCAAGAGAGAGGCTACAGGCCTGGGATAGATTATGATGTCTTCGCCTTCCCAGGAACTGGTGGAATAGTCGCTGGCGGTGACTGGGCTTTCATACCGAAATTCGCCAAGAATAAGGAAGCTGCTAGGATGCTTCTAGAATTCTTGGCTGGTGCTGAGGCTCAGACTATTATGGTTAAGCTCAAGGGATTCTTGGCCACTAACAAGGACGTGCCTAAAGAAGCCTACGATGCCGCTGACAGGAATATCGTGGATATGCTAGGGACTTTAGCAGTTCTTCCAGACCTAGATGACTCAACACCATCCGAGTTCCAGCGGCTCTTCTGGGACAAGCTCAAGGAGCTATGGGCAAACCCAGATGCGTTAGACAGCGTGTTGGCAGAGCTTGAGCAAAAGGCTTCCGAGGTCATCGGGTAAAGGAAGTGAAGACTAGGAGAACAACCATAATTATTTTTCTCCTCCCATCTATACTATTCCTAAGCCTATTTGTAATATACCCGATGCTGTATAACTTCTACATAAGCCTCTTCAAGTGGAAAGTAGTCAGAATAGAATCATTTATCGGCCTAGATAACTATGTCAAGTTGCTTAATAATCCACAGTTCCACAGAGCGTTCATCAACAATCTAATCTGGATACTTATCCACGTACCCACCACAACAGTTTTAGGCCTTCTTCTAGCTGTCCTGCTCAAGCGCGTTAAGGGCTCTTACATAATCAAGTCCGTAATCTTCTTGGGTATGGTTATACCCCAGATAGTTGTCGGCATAATGCTGCTCTTCATGTTTGACTCAGACGCAGGCGTCATAAACGGCCTGCTCAGGTCTCTCAACGGGTTCCTCACCAGCGTAGGCTTAACCGAGTTTTCATTTCCGATAAGAAGTTGGACAGCATACCCAGACACAGCCCTCCCAGCGCTCATAATCGGAAGCATATGGATATGGACTGGATTTGCGGTAGTTGTTTATTCTGCTGGTCTTGAGGGAATACCTAAAGACCTATACGATGCCGCCGCTGTTGATGGGGCTTCCCCCATCAAAACATTCTGGCACATCACAATACCCATGCTGAGGCCAGCGACAATAGTGGTAGTAACCATGACTCTAATCTGGGTTCTAAAGATATTTGATATAGTCTATGTAGCCACGCGCGGCGGGCCTGGAGGGGCTACAAACGTAATGGCTTATATGATGTATGAGCAGGGTTTCGTCTTCTATAAGTGGGGGATAGCAGCGGCGATAGCGACGATATTCACCGTGATAATACTGGCGTTCTCAGTCTATCTGGTGCGCTCTATGGTGAGAAGATGAGGCTCTCATCTATATTGATACATGTGCTCGCATGGGCTATTGCCTCGCTGTGGATTATACCGTTCATGGGTGTTTTTATGGCTTCCATAAGGCCGTTAAGCGAGATACTAAGTGGCTGGTGGAACTTTCAAAACATAAACATAACACCAGATAACTACATCAACGCATGGACCAACGAACAGGTCCCAATAAGCAGGCACATGATTAACTCAATCCTAATAGCCATACCATCAACGATAATCCCCATATTCACTGCTTCGCTTGCTGCATACTGTTTCGCCCGCTTCAGCTTTCCTCTAAAAAACATGCTATTCCTAACAATAGTCTTGTTACAAACGCTCCCACAGCAATCCGTAGTTATCCCTCTCTTTATCATGCTAAGCCAAATGGGGCTCCTAAACACTTTGCCAAGCCTAGTCATAGTGCATACTGCCTTCGCAGCGCCTTGGACTATTTTCTTCTTCCGCAACTTCTTCGCCACGTTGCCCGTTGAGGTTGAGGAGCAGGCGCGTGTGGACGGGGCTTCAGATTTTAAGATATATTATAAGATAGTCTTGCCTATGTCCCTGCCTGCATTATCCTCCGTGGCCGCGCTACAATTCGTATGGGTTTGGAACGATTTCTTCTTCGCCTTAATATTCTTATCAGGAGCGCGTGAGCTGCAGCCTCTTACCGTCGCTATCTCCCTGCTCAGGGGAAGATACTTCGTGGATTGGGGGCTGCTTACAGCAGCCTCAGTTCTAACGATGGCAATCCCCCTACTGCTCTATGCGCTGTTACAACGATACCTAATGAGGGGAATAGTCGTTGGAGCGGTGAAGGGATAATAGTTATACTATAAGCTCCTCCGTCTTAGCGTCAAAGATATGCACCTTCTCACGTCTAAACCCAACCCAGACATGCATACCAGCATGGAACTCGGTGGTAGGCTGTATGACCGCCTTAATAATATCATCACCCAGCTTAAGGTCAATAATCATGTTAGAGCCCATAGGCTCCACCACGTAAATCTCTGACTCAAACACGGAATCGTCGCTCTTATGCGTTGAGAGGAGTATATCCTCTGGTCTAATTCCTATGTATATCTCGCCACCAGTCTTGTCTCTTAATATGCTGCTGATGTCCTTAGCATTATATAGGAAGTATCCAGTGTCAAGCATTATTTCACCGTTCTTCTCCGTTACTAAAGCCTTAATCATATTCATGGGTGGGCTTCCTATGAAGCCTCCTACAAACGTGTTGGCTGGCTTATTGTATATCTCGGTAGGCACGTCATACTGCTGTATCCTGCCACGATTCATGACCGCTATCCTGTCAGCCATCGCCATCGCCTCGGCCTGGTCGTGGGTCACGTATACGGTGGTTATCTTGAGGTCTTTCTGAAGCCGCTTCAGCTCGGCCCTCATATAGACGCGGAGCTTCGCGTCTAGGTTGCTTAGTGGCTCGTCCATCAAGAAAGCCTTAGGCTGCCTCACTATCGCCCTTCCCAGCGCCACGCGTTGCTGCTCACCTCCGCTGAGTTGCTTCGGCCTCCTGTTCAGGAGGTGCTGTATATTGAGGAGACGTGCAGCCTCCTTGACGCGGCGGTCTATCTCATTCTTGGGGAGCTTCCGCATCCTTAGTGGGAAGGCCATATTATCATAAACAGTCATGTGGGGGTATAGGGCGTAGTTTTGAAAGACCATAGCTATATCACGGTCTTTCGGTGGAAGGCTATTAACTACGTTCCCATCAATGTATATGTATCCCTCGTCAGGTGTTTCCAAACCAGCTATACACCTTAGCGTAGTAGTCTTTCCACATCCAGAGGGACCAAGTAAAACCACAAACTCCCCATCATCAATATCCAAGCTAACACCATTTACCGCGAGAGTTTTATCAAACCGCTTAACCAGATTTTCTACACGTATATCACTCATAACCAGCTATGTCTATCTTCATGTTTAGATTAAAAATTTTATGGCTGAAACAGGTCTTACTATCTATTCTCTTTTATTACCGTGTTGCGCAGGAGTCCTATTTTCTCTATCTCCGCCTCAACTACGTCTCCATGCTTTAGATAGGGCTTCCCAGCCGCGGCAACTCCAGCTGGTGTCCCAGTTGCTATGATGTCTCCTGGCTCAAGTGTCATGCCATCAGACACGTATTCTATTAGCTGGCCTATCTTGAATATCATCTCCTCAGTATTCCCTTCTTGTCTCACTTCTCCATTAACTCTTAGAGTGAGCTTTAGTGGATAGGGGGAGCCAATCTCATCCTTGGTTACTAGATACGGCCCGCAGGGGGCGGCGGAGTCAAGGCTCTTACCAAGAATCCAGTTCATGCCGTATGAGCTTTTCCTCTCAGGCCAGCCAGGTGGAAACTGTTTATCCCTAAAGCTGATGTCATTAAACACCATGTAGCCAGCTATGTATTCGTCAGCGCCGTTAGAGCTTATGTATTTACCGCGCTTACCTATCACTACAGCCAGCTCCACCTCATAATCAACCCGCGTGGAAGACCTCGGTATGATGA
>WAQC01000097.1 GCA_015520425.1 Candidatus Pelearchaeum sp.
AGCCATACTAGCGCGCGAGTTTCGGATACCGTGCATCATGGGAGCAACAATAGAGAAGAACATAGACCTAAATGACGGCAGAAACATTGTGATAGATGCAAGTAGGTACGTCGGGGAGATATACATAGAGGAGGCGTAAATCTCCTTGCAAATGGATGAAGCCAACACACTGATAGAAAAATTTGAGTATCACCTGGTTAATCTATTATCCAAACGAACACTCTTGGAGAGCTTCGTCTTTCCAGTCCATACGTATATTGCTGTTGGCCTATACAACCTATACTATAAGGCACCAAAGGCATTCCAAATGTTAGCTGCTCACATAACGCCTGAAGAGCTGGGAAGACGTGGGCGAGTGCTGTGTTCCACGATAAACCAGAAAACACACTTCTCCATAATGCTGGGCTACCTAGTCGGCCGCGAACAGCTCATAATGGATGGAGCAATATCAACGAAGGAAGAAATCGCGGAAGATGAGGAGAAACTGCTAAACCTGCTTAGCTTCTGGAAGAAGATGGTGATGGCGTATAGGAATAATGAGGGAATATTCGTCTCCGATACAGGCAATAGACTCAATGTGCTAGATGAACATGATTTGATGACAATACGTGAGCTTATTCAGTATGTTGATGATGTTTCTCGTGATAAGCTGCGCCGTATGATGGCTCTAATACAGTCATATCTATTTCTCCTCAACTGTGAGTCGCGTGGAAATATCTTCCATCATGGGCCATATATGATGGAGGGAAAGAATAGTGTGATAGTTGTTAGAGAGTTTAGCAGTCTTAAGAGCGGACCGCTGGCGGTTTATGTTGATGCGAATCCTCCATGGCCAAATCTTGCTGTTGCATTGGAACTAAAGGGAGTTCAGGTGAAGATTGATGAGGTTGGGACGATGCATACACAGCCAGAAGACTACACGCCAGCCATAGAGGGGTTCGCGCTCCTCTACAACAAGCAGGGGAAACTTACAGAGCTTGGCCGTGAAGCTATGGATGAGATAACCAGCTTCGTGGAACAGGCTCAAAACCAGGTTTTTTCCCGCGTCACCGAGCTTGACGAACACTCCCTAATAATTTCGGGAGCATTACAATACTCCAACCTGACACACTACTTTGATGTAGCGGGAGTCAGCGGATACACAAACGAGCTCCATGAACGCTGCATAGATGAGCATCTGGCGCGTATGATTAACATTAGGATTCATCCCTTTATGAGGAAGTTAAATTTTCTAAATAATACAAAACGGTTATTAACACGCTTAGGAGGCGCGATAATGAATGCTGACACTGCCTAGCGACTTTCTGCAAAAGTCGCCTGAAGAGATTGCAGAAATAGTTAAGAAGGTTGGGACGCCTAAAACTGTCCTCATAGTCCCAGATAACATTAGGCGGACAGGAATAATTTACAAGGGATTAGACCCGACTAAAGAGAGTTTTGAACGACAAGTGTTTGAGGCGCTTAACAAGCCATATATACGCTTACTTGAAAATATCTTCAAACATGGTATAAGGACTATTTTCGTACCCAGTCTCATACATGGGAATTTGAATAGATACACGCGCTATGTTAAGGAGCACTTACGCCTGGCTACGTATTGGATTTTCAGGAGTGAGGAGTGGCTATCTTTCTATAATAGGCTGGGTATTAGGGTTAAGGTCTATGGTGATTTGGAGTATTTTGGGCGTGTAGCGCGCTCGTTGGGGTTTGATGACGCGCTGGAATGGTGCAAGCAGGTTGAGGATGATACGGCTAGAAATAATAATCATCTCCTCTTCTGGGGCGTTGCCTGCTCAGGCTCCATAGAGACGCAACGTCTAGTAAAGCTGGGCATAGACTTCTACAGGAGATACGGCCGCGAGCCTACGCATAAAGAGCTGATTCTCCTCTACTTCAGAGAAGATGTAGAGCCAATAGACATATTCATAAGACCTGGGGAGATAAGGGATAGCGACTGCCAACCCCCGCTCATAGGTGGGAACGCCGAAATGTATTTCCCAGTAGTTCCACTAACCGAGCTACCTGAAGACTTCTTCAAACAAATACTCTACGACTACCTATACTGCAGGCTTAGGACGTTTGGCCGTAAGCAGTATTCTGAGATAACGCGTGAGGAGCTTGAGATTGTAAAGCGACATTATGAGGATAACCGAGACATAATTATTGGTCTGGGAGAGCGCTATGGTAATTTCTGGATACCGAAGCTAACTAGAAGGAGGGTGGTAGCATAGATGGTTCTACAATATACTATACTTGCTATAGCGGCGGCTGTCGTAAGCGCAGGCTTGGCCGCGGTAACATATTATAAGAGTGCGCGTAAAGACCTAGCCCTGCGCTTCGCGGCCCTCACAATAGCCATAACAATAATAGCTCTGGGTGACGGACTAAGAAAATACTATGGAGGCGTCTTTGACGATTATGACCTAGCCCTCTTCTGGACGAAGGTCGCTATTCTAGGTGGAATACTATTCATACCAGCCTTCGCGGAGTTCTGCTCCGTCTTCCCACCCAGGATAGAGACACAGAGGCTTATGATGCTTATCGCCTCAACGGCTGTCGCGGCATTCCTATTCGGCCTTCTAATAACGGACACGCTGGTAAGGGGCTTGATAAAAACCCCGATAGGATACAGCACGCATTTCGGGCCTGGAATATTCATATTCGCCCCCTCCTATGCTGTTATTGTAGGCCTATCAATAATCTCGCTTGTTAAGAAAACTTGGAGACGCGCGCCATATTACAAGCTATACTTCTCCCTTTTGGCGTTAATCTTGTCTGTGGGCGGTGTTGTGACACTTGTTCCACCTATTCAGGAAGCGCTATACGAGCCGCCGTCTACTATGTTTATAGTTGCCATCGCTGGAGTCTTCTCCGTCTTGGTTATGAAGCAGAAATTCATGATAGTCCCTCTAGCTGAGAATTCTCTTGTAACGCCTCTGCGGGAGAAGCTTAAGGAAGGCAGGACATATCTTTACTATTCAGACAACGTGGATAAGGTCTTCAAAATATTCGTGGATTATGTGAATCATGGGTATGCTGGAATGTGCATAGCGCGTATTCACCCGTCACGGATAAGGGAAGAGTACAAGCTGGTCAATACCCTAATACTCTGGATGTCAGAGATGAATGTTGAGAACACACTCCACCCGAAGGATTTGGAGTCTATGGCGTTCTATATCAAGAGCTTCTGTGAGATGGGTGAGAAGAAGATTGTGTTTGTTCAGGGCTTGGAGTACCTAGTAGCCCAGAACGGGATTAAGAGAATTCTCCGCTTTATTCAACGGGTAAACGACTACGCGACCGAGACGCGGGCTATAATTATACTGAGCATGGCCGGCTATAGGCTGAGTAAGGAGGAGCAGTCCCTCATCCAGACGGAGGTCACTATAGTATCCTAAATCTCTATAGACCTTCCCCGCCCTAGGGTGAATCTAAGCCACACAGACTCGCAGTTAGTCCATCGCATTCTGCTCACCATAAAGTATCTCCCACGCTCATCTAGTTTAGTTCTTATCGTGCCGTCGCAGAAATACTCAAGAGATACAACGGTGCTATCATCGTGTATCCCTTCCTCTAACACCAGCATAGCTGTGACCTCCATATTAGCGAGATTAGCCCTGAGGTTCTGCAAAAACCTGAGAACATTCTCCTTACTGTTGAAGAGAAGCGGGTCTGTCATAGAGTCAAAGAGCATACGCGGATTTTTTCCCGCTTCAGCGCCCAACTCTGAGAATGCTTTTCCTATCTCTATGCTCAGGTCTGAGAGCGATGACGGGTCTATAGTGCGCTCGCGTGTCTTCTTTATCGTTGTCGGCAGGCATTCTATAAACCTGAGGTTTTTCATATTTTCCGTATTGTATCCTAGGTATGTGAATGAGTTTCGTAGCTCTTCTTCATATTCCTTGGTGGTTACCAGCACGGCTGGCTCGCCGCGTGCAGCGCCCTGCATCAGGAACAGCCTGCCCATGGTGCTCTTTCCAGAGCCTGGCCTACCTAGAACGACTACCCAGGAACCTTTAGGTATTCCCCCGCCTAGTATGCGGTTTAAGCCATCTATCCCTGTTGATAGTCTCTCCATGCGCAACATAGCTGGTGGAGATAGTGTTGATAAGTCTTTCTAGTCTGTAAGCTCTATCAACACTCCGTTGGCTGATTTGGGGTTTATGAAGTTGTAGCGATAGCCGCGTGGGCTTGTCCTAACTTGTGGGAACACGAGCTCAAGCCCCTGCTCCTGAACATGCTTCAGCCGTTGATTCAGGTCTGTAACTCTGAATGATATGTGGTGTATTCCCTCGCCGCGTCGTTGAATAAACCTAGCAACAACAGAATCCTCCACCAGTGGCTCCATCAGCTCTATATTCACACCACCAGCATTTATCACCGCGATTCTTATCCCCTCATCAGGAACTTGAAGAGTCTCCACAAGCTTTAGGCCAAGTATATCCGTGTAGAGCTGGGCTGCTTTGGAGATACTGCGCACAGCGATGGCTACATGCTCTAATCCATGCATAATGTTAGCTACCCTATGCTATTCATAAATCCTATGCCCGCTGGCTTAGCGCTGTTTTACCTGCATCATGTTCCATGTTCTCTTTATCTCTTCTAGGCTTTCTGGATTCTCTAGCGCTGACACGTCTCCCAGCTCGCCGCCTAGTATGGCGGTCCTAACAAGCCTGCGCATAATCTTTCCAGACCTTGTTCTGGGGAGGCTGCTCACGACCACCACGCGGCTGGGGGCGAAAGCCTTGCCCAGCCTCCTGCTAACATGCTCTACGACATCCCGCTCAAAGTTCTCATTAACCTGTGCATGTTGTTTTAGTGTTATGAAGCACACTATCTCCTCTCCTTTAACCTGGCTAGGCACCCCTATACACGCTGACTCAGCTATTGATGGGTGGCTGTTGAGGACAGACTCTATCTCCGCAGGCCCTATCCTCTTCCCAGCAACCTTTATCGTATCGTCCGCGCGGCCGTGTAGATACCAGTGTCCGTCGCTGTCTATTGACGCCCAGTCCCCATGATACCACACTCCTGGGAACCGCGTCCAGTATGTTTCTATGTAGCGCTGGGGGTCTCGCCAGAATCCGCGCGTCATGGATGGGGCTGGCTTCTTGCACACTAGGTAGCCAACCTCGCCGCGTACTGGCCTGCCCTGTTCGTCAAAGACATCCACATCCATACCCAGGCCTGGGCCCCAGAGTGTTGAGGGTTTAAGCTCCACGACTGGTGAGGGTAGGAGGAAGCAGCCGAACAGCTCCGTGCCACCTGTGAGGTTTATGATGGGGCAGCGCTCGTCCCCAACGACCTTCATTAGCCACATCCAGGAGTCTGGGTCTATCGGCTCGCCAGTATTGCCCATAACGCGGAGGCAAGAGAGGTCATGCTTTTTGACGAATTCATCGCCATAGCGTTTGAGCATCCTGACAACGGTAGCTGATAAGCCTAGATGGGTTATGTTCTGCTCCTCTATTAAGCGCCATAATCTATCTGGCCCTGGATAGTCTATTGCGCCCTCAAAGATTAGGTGCGTAGCCCCGCGCTGCTGCGCTCCTATAATCTGCCAGGGCCCCATCATCCAGCCAATGTCGGTTACCCACATTAGTATATCGCCCATCTTGAGGTCTAGGTTTAGGTGGATTTCCTTAGAGGGTTGGAGGAGCGCTCCTATGTGGGAGATGACCGCTCCCTTGGGCTTTCCAGT
Organism: Candidatus Pelearchaeum sp.; assembly: GCA_015520425.1. Taxonomy (GTDB): domain Archaea; phylum Thermoproteota; class Nitrososphaeria_A; order Caldarchaeales; family Caldarchaeaceae; genus Pelearchaeum. The sequence goes on from WAQC01000097.1 coordinate 5,702, forward strand.
AGTTCCAGAGGTGTATAAGAGGAGCGCTGGGTCGTTTGAGCCTACGGGTGTTGTCTCGCAGCGTGATGACTGGCCGCGTACGGCGTCGTGGAAGTAAATCTCACGTTTCTCGTCTAGAGCTATTTCTTCATCGCTGAAGCGCTGAACTACCACGTTAAGGGGACGGACATTAGCTATCTTCTCGGCCTCATCTAGGCTGGGCTTCGCCGAAATACGCGCACCCCGCCTAAGATAGTAATCAACCGTAACAACAACCTTAGGCTGCGCATCGGCTAGACGGGTAGCTACGGCTTGTGGTGCGAAGCCTGAGAATATGGGTGTGAATACTGCTCCGAGCTTGAGGGTTGCGAGCATGGTTATTATCGTTTCGGGGAGCATGGGTATGTATGAAGCAACCACATCACCGCGAGAGACGCCTACACTTTTGAGGAAGTTGGCAAACTGATTAACAAGACGATTTAACTGGCCATAAGTATATTGTTGTATGGCGCCGTCCTCGCCAGCCCAGATAAACGCGAGGTTATTCCTATGCGGAGAACCTGCATGAACGTCAAGTATGTTATGAACCACGTTAACCTCGCCGCCGATGAACCAGTCAGCCCACTCAACGCCGCGTGAGGTGTCAAGAACCTTCTCATACT